>JBEKMW010000161.1:0-7708 GCA_049523455.1 Verrucomicrobiota bacterium
ATGGGTTACAACACGAAGATCGAGGGCGACGTGGTCGTCACCCGCGTGGACGCGGCGTTGAACTGGTTCCGCAAGAATTCCGTCTGGCCCATGCCGATGGGGCTGGCCTGCTGCGCGATTGAATTGATGGCCGCGGGGGCCAGCCGGTTTGACATTTCCCGCTTCGGCTCCGAGGTCATGCGGTTCTCACCGCGGCAGTCGGATTGCATGATTGTCGCCGGGACGGTGACGTACAAAATGGCCATGGCGGTGAAGCGCATTTGGGACCAGATGCCCGAGCCCAAGTGGTGCATTGCCATGGGCGCCTGCGCGTCCACCGGCGGGATGTATCGCAGTTACGCCGTTCTGCAAGGAGTGGATAATATCGTTCCGGTGGATGTTTACGTCTCCGGTTGTCCGCCGCGTCCCGAAGCGGTACTGGATGCGCTGATGAAGTTGCAGGACAAAATCAGCCGGCAGCCGGTGCTGGAAAACCTGATGGCGGTGAAGGCGCTGCATCATCAAACCGCGTGATAGCCGCAAAATGCACAAGGGAGTGAATGACTAATTCCTAAATCCGAATGACCAAGGAATACTCAAATGTCCAAATGACGAATGACCAGGAATCCAGGATTTGTGCTTCGTCATTTTTTCGTCATTAGGGTTTGGTAATTCGTCATTGCAAGAGGGACTGACAAGAATGACTGCACTTGAATCCGCACAGAAACTAAGAACCAAGTTCGGCGATTTGATCTCTGACCCGGCGGAGTTCCGCGGCGACATCGCGGTGCAAATCGCCGACGCGGAAAAGATCGCCGAGGTTTGCCACTACGCAAAGCACGATCTGGGCTTCGATTATCTCATCGATATCAGCAGCGTGGACCATTATGGTGACGACCCGCGCTGGACGGTGGTTTATCACCTGCGCGGCCTCCGGCACGGAGCCGAGTTGCGGCTGAAAACCGGCGTAAGCGAGGAAAAATCCGAATTGCCCACCGTGACGTCGGTCTGGCAAGGCGCCGGCTGGCACGAGAGGGAGATTTACGACATGATGGGCATCCGGTTCGGTGGCCATCCGGACCTACGGCGCATTCTGATGTGGGAAGGCTACCCGTATTTCCCGCTGCGCAAGGATTTTCCGCTGGCCGGCAAGCCCAGCGACCTGCCCGGGGTGGCGTTCACCAAGCCCGCGCCGATGGCCGGCGGGCCGTTTGTGACGGTGGCGGGCGGCAATTCGGCCATGGCGCGCGAGCCGCGCATTCGCATTCCCGAAACCGATTCGCTCGAAACCATGGGACGACTCGAACGGCGCAAGGAAATTCAGGAGGCGCACGGGCATCCCAAAGGACCGGGACCGATTGAGAAAAAATAGCTTTCATGGCGACGCAACAGGACATCGAAGTTTCCGATACCGCCGCGCGCAACGCTCAGGCGGTGGAAGAATTTCAGGATGAACACATGGTCCTGAACATGGGGCCGTCGCATCCGGCCACGCACGGTGTGTTGCGCATCGTGCTGGAGTTGGATGGCGAAGTCATTACCAAGGCCGATCCCGACGTGGGTTATCTGCACCGCGGCGACGAGAAGATCGCCGAGAACATGACCTACACGCAGTTCATTCCCTACACCGACCGCTTGGATTACCTGGCGCCGCTGGCGAACAACGTGGCTTACGCCCTGGCGGTGGAGAAGCTGCTGGGAATTGAAAAGGATTTGCCGCCGCGCTGCCAATACATCCGGGTGATGTGCGCAGAATTGGCGCGCATCTCGTCCCATTTGCTCGGTTTGGGGGCGTTTGCCATGGACATGGGGGCGGTGACGGTGTTTCTGCTGTCCTTCACCGAACGCGAGAAGATTTACAACCTGGCCGAGGCCATTTGCGGCGCACGGTTCACCACCAGTTACACCAGGATCGGCGGCCTGATGCGGGACCTGCCACCGGGGTGGCTGGACCAGTGCCAAAAATTCTGCGACGAGTTTATTCCGGCGCTCAACGAGTTCGAGACTCTGCTCACACGGAATCGCATCTGGGTGGACCGCGTGCGCGGCCTGGCGATTATCTCCAAGGAAGACGCCATAGACTTTGCCTTGAGCGGCCCGAATCTGCGCGGCAGCGGGGTCGAGTGGGATTTGCGCAAGAACCAACCGTATCTTTGCTACCGGGACCTGGATTTTGACATTGCCATCGGCTCGGTGGGCGACTGTTACGACCGCTACCTGGTGCGCATGGAGGAGATGCGCCAGAGCGTGCGAATTTTGCGGCAGTGCATTCAAAAAATTCCCGGGGGCGCGGACAACCAATCACACGAGCCGATCAATGTGGCCAATGGCAAGATCGTCCTGCCGCCCAAGCAAAACGTCATGACGAAGATGGAGGAGCTCATCCATCAATTCATGCTCGTGACCGAAGGTGTAAACTGTCCGCCGGGTGAAATTTATTTCGGCCACGAAAATCCCAAGGGCGAACTGGGTTTTTACATCAACAGCAAAGGCGGCGGCACGCCGTACCGCATGAAAATCCGCGCGCCGAGTTTTGTGAATCTGAGCATCATCCCGAAGATTTTCCCCGGCTGCCTGCTCAGTGACACCGTGGCCATCCTCGGTTCGCTCGACTTTGTCATGGGGGAATGCGACCGATGAACCCCGACCACACCGAACCAATCCCGAACCCGTTGCAATCGCAGCGCGATTTTGCGGTCACACCCGCCTTGGAAGCGGAGGTGAGCGAGTTGGTGACGCACTACCCGGAAAAGCGCGCGGCGTCTCTGATGGTGCTGCACGCCATCCAGGAACAGTTCGGTTGGATTTCACAGGAGGCCGTCGAGTGGACGGCCGGAAAACTGGAGCTTCAGCCCATCAACGTCTATGAGTTGATCACCTTTTATCCCATGCTCCGGCTGAAGCCGATGGGCAAATATCAAATCAGGGTGTGCCGCACGTTGAGCTGCGCGCTGGGCGGGGGGTACGAGTTGCACCAACATTTTTGCGAGCGGCTGGGCTTGGACGGGCAGGCGCACGGCCCGCAAACGACGAAGGACGGAAAGTTCACGGTCGAATTCGTCGAGTGCCTCGCCAGTTGCGGCACGGCGCCGGTGATGATGTGCAACGACGCTTTTTACGAAGGCGTGAGCCATCAGAAAGCGGATGAAATTGTGAGCGGATGCAAATGAGCCGACAGCCGATGATAATCGTAAATGCCAGGTGGCTGCCCGACATGGATTTGAACCATGACAAACAGATCCAGAGTCTGCTGTGCTACCGTTACACCATCGGGCAAGCCGGAGCGTGGGGCAGGTTAAAGCGTTTGCCCACACAGTCAAGCCGGCAGACTGGCGATTTAAATTGGTTTGGCGCCCGCCCTCACCCCTGCCCTCTCCCCCGGGGAGAGAGAGACGCTCGGCGCGTCACTCGGAACTCTGTTCGATACCATGATAGCCTCCGTTCTTCTGATGTTAATTGCACGACGGATGCCACCACCAGAGCCTTCAGTTTCATCAGTAATCGCAGGATGATTCTCCCTCTCCTGGGGGAGAGGGCCGGGGTGAGGGCGAGGGTATCAACCGAAATTCTCGCCTTACGGTTTGCATTTCACGTTTCCCAGAACTAGCCATGCCGCAGGAATACAAATTGATTTTGAAATACGCCAACGAGCCCGGTTACACGCCGGACATGGAATGCTATTTGCGCCATGGCGGCTACGAGGTGCTCAAAAAGGCTCTCACCCTGCCCGCCAAGGTCTTGCCCGACGGCAACAAATTGTCAGCGCCGGAGCAAATCCGCGAAGATGTGAAAATTTCCGGCCTGCGCGGGCGCGGCGGCGCGGGCTTTTCGTGCGGCCTCAAGTGGAGTTTCGTTGATCGCAAGAGCGGCAAGCCGGTTTACCTGATCTGCAACGCCGACGAATCGGAACCGGGCACGTTCAAGGATCGCCAGATTATTCACAAGGACCCGCACCAATTACTTGAGGGGATGATTATCTCCTGTTTCGCCAACGACGTGCACCTCGCGTACATTTACATCCGCGGCGAAATGCCCGACGGCGCGAAACTGCTAAACAACGCCCTGGCCGAAACGCGCGCGAAGAATTTTCTGGGCAAAAACATCCTCGACAGCGGGTACGACCTAGAGATTTACGTCCATCGCGGCGCGGGCGCTTACATTTGCGGCGAGGAAACCGGCCTGATCGAATCGCTTGAGGGCAAGCGGCCTTATCCGCGCATCAAGCCGCCCTATTTCCCGGCTATTCTCGGCCTCTGGATGTGCCCCACCATCGTCAATAACGTCGAGACGCTTTGCAATGTGAAGCATATCGTGGCGATGGGCGGCGCTGCATTCGCCAGGCTTGGCACGCCCAACAACACCGGCACGCGGATTGTCAGCCTCAGCGGCCACGTCAAGCGCCCCGGCTACTACGAAATCGAAGTGGGCAAAGTGACCATTGGCGAGTTGATCAACGATGCAGCCTTCGGCGGCGGTTTGCGCGATGGCCGCAAATTAAAAGCCGTCATCCCCGGCGGTTCATCGGCGAAAGTCTTCAAGGCCGGCGAAAAATTCAAACTGAGAAAAAAGGGCGTGGACGGTCAGATGGCAGAACAGGAAGTGGACATGCTGGATTTGCCCTACGATTTCGATTCGCTGATTGCCGCCGGGTCCATGAGCGGGTCCAGCGCCATCATTGTATTGGACGACAGCGCGGACATTGTGGAAGCGCTGGCAAACATCGCCGAGTTCTACGCCCACGAAAGCTGCGGCCAATGCACGCCCTGCCGCGAAGGCTCGCTTTGGATGAGCAAGGCGCTGCACCGGCTCACGCACGGCGAAGGCCGCGCGAGCGACGCGGATTATTTGATCAAGATTGCCGACAACATTCCCGGTGGCCGCACGATTTGCGCCTTCGGGGAAGCTTGCTCCTGGCCGGTGCAAAGTTTCGTCGGCAAATTCAAGGACGAATTCATCGCCAAAGGCAAAGCCGACGAGGAACGCCGCGCGAAGGAGATTCCTGTCCCGGCTGATAGAGAACAATTAGCCGAGGCGCACCACTAATATGATATTTTCAACGCAAAGACGCAAAGATGCACGAACGGATGAATTTTTCGGTTCGTGCCCCAATAAACGATCGCTCGAAAGTTTTTCTGTATGGCTTGCGTCTTCGAAGCTTTGCGCCTTTGCGCCTTTGCGTTAAATAAAAATGCCAGCAGCAACGACAATCGAAAGCAAGTCCGCCGCGCCTGCGATTGAAAAAATCAAGGTGAAGGTGAATGGCCGGGAAATCGAGGCGCCCAAGACGACGCCCGACCCGATTTCGGGCAAGCCGCTGCCCACGACGATGATCCAGGCCTGCGCGCTCGCCAACGTGGACGTGCCGCATTACTGTTATCATCCCAAGCTCCCGGTCGCGGGCAATTGCCGCATGTGCCTCGTGGAGTTTGGCACGCCGGGACTCGGGCCGGACCGCAAGCCGATTTTGAATCCGGATGGCACGCCCAAAATCGCCAAATCACCGCGCCCGGCCATCGCCTGCGCCACGCCGATTTCGCCGGGCATGGAAATTTACACCGACACGCCCGCGGTCAAACAGATGCGCCAGGGCGTTTTGGAATTTCTGCTCATCAATCACCCGCTCGACTGCCCGATTTGTGACCAGGCCGGCGAATGCAAACTGCAGGAGTACTCCCTGGATTACGGCCAGAGCGCCAGCCGGTTTGTGGAACCAAAGGTACACAAGCCCAAGGCCGTTGACCTCGGCCCGCGCATTGTGTTGGACGACGAGCGCTGCATTCTGTGTTCGCGCTGCGTCCGCTTCACCAAGGATATCGTGGGCGACGACGCGCTGGGCTTCGTGAATCGGGGCAGTTACAACACGCTCACGGCCTATCCGGGCAAGGTTTTTGATAATAACTATACGCTCAACACGGTGGACATTTGCCCGGTTGGCGCGCTGACATCGAAGGATTTTCGCTTTCAGATGCGCGTGTGGTTTCTCAAGGAAACCAAGAGCATCTGCACCAGTTGCGCGACCGGCTGCAACATGATCATCGGCTCGCGGGAGGACAAAATCTACCGCTACGAACCGCGCCAGAACGACGCCGTGAATTCCTGCTGGATGTGCGACGCCGGACGCCTGAATTACAAATGGATTGGCCGTGAAGACCGGCTGGTGAAATGCGAAGTGCCCAGCGTAGCGGGTGGAAGGCAGAACACGACGTGGAACGCCGTACTTAATGAAATCGCACAAAAATTGAAGAACGTGCCCCGGGGCACGGTGGCCATCATCGCTTCGGCGCGGCAGACAAACGAGGAACTCTGGCTGTTGAGCCAATTAAAAGCGAAACTCGGCGCCCTGAGCGATTCCACTCCGCGTGTGGGTGAAGGTGACAAATTACTCGTGAGCGCCGACAAGAATCCCAACGCGAACGGCGCACGGCTGACGGGGATTTGTTTCACCGAGATGGGAACCAACCTGCCGCAAATCGCCAACGGCATTGCGACCGGAAAGATCAAGACTCTGATTGTATTTGGGGAAGACGTGACCAAACACGGCATGGGCGCCGATTTGCTCGGCAAACTCGAGACGCTGATCGTCAGCGACATTTTTCCGAACGCGACCACGAAACTGGCGCACTATTTGTTGCCCGGATGCGCGCACGCGGAGAAGCGCGGCACGTTCACCAACATCAAAGGCCGGGTCCAGAAATTCATGAAAGCTGTCGAGCCGCCAGGCGACGCGCGCCCCGAATGGGAGTTTTTGCACGATTTGGTTTATCACGTCACGGGCCGGGACAGTTTCCTGACGATTGAGGGTTTGTTCAACGAAATGGCGAAGAACGTGCCGGCGTTCAACGGACTGACATGGGCCAAACTCGGTGACACCGGCGCGACGGTGCCGATTTGATTTTTGCGATGAACTGGAATTTTGTCATCTTGAGCATCGTCAAAATCGCCATCGTCGTGGGCGTGCTGGAGGGTATGGTGGCGTACGCGGTGCTGGCCGAGCGCAAAGTCTCGGCGTGGATTCAGGACCGCGTGGGGCCGAATCGCGCGGCGCCGCGCTTTGCAAAATATATTCCAGTAGTCGGTCCGGCGTTGACCCGGTTGGGCTTTTTCCAGCCACTGGCGGATGGGTTGAAATTCCTGCTCAAGGAAGACTTCACGCCGGCCGGTGTGCGCAAGGCTTACTTCTGGCTGGCGCCAGCCATTGCCGTCATTCCTTCGATGCTCGTGATCGCGGTCATTCCGTTCGGCTCGCAACTCGGACAGCAAAAGATGGTCATTGCGGACTTGAACGTGGGCATTCTCTACACGTTCGGCATTGTGTCGCTGGGCGTGTACGGCATCGTGCTGGCGGGCTATGCGGCGAATTCCAAGTATCCTTTCCTCGGCGGCATCCGGTCGAGTGCACAAATGATTTCGTACGAAATCTCCATGGGCATGTCGGTCATTCCGGTCTTGCTGATAGTGGGCAGCTTGAATTTGAGCCAGATCATCGGCTGGCAGGCGCAGCACGGCTGGATGGTGCTGTATGCGCCGGTTTCCTTTGCCATTTTTCTCATCGCGTCGTTTGCCGAAACCAACCGGTTGCCGTTTGATTTGCCCGAGGCGGAAACCGAACTGGTGGGCGGTTACCACACCGAATACAGCTCGATGAAATTCGCGCTGTTTTTCCTTGGTGAATATTCCAACATGATCGCGTCGGCGGGCATGATGGTGACGCTGTTTTTCGGCGGATGGA
>JBEKMW010000162.1:0-7648 GCA_049523455.1 Verrucomicrobiota bacterium
GGAGCAGATCATCCGACAGATGCAGACCCTATCCAGACAAACCCTCTTTGAAACAATACCCGGAGTCGCCAGACGCAAACGATTGGGCAAGAAAGCTTTAGGCCTTATCTAAGGGCCATTCTTGACCGACCCCTTTGATGACGCCGCGGGTTCAGGCGGCGGCGCGGCGCAACCGGTCGGCAATGCCGGACCATTCCGGGGTTTCCGGCGGCGCTTCCACCACGATGGCCGCCGCACCGGCTTCGTCGCAGCGATGCAACTCGGCGTAGAGTGCCCGCGCAAATGCCCCGGCATCGTGGGGCATCACACTCAGGCCGGCGAAATTCTTTGCCGGCGGAATGTTCGTGTGGGCGATTACGTGACACTCGGCCGGCGGCCAGCGGCGGGCGGCGAGTTGGGAAAGCAAGTCACTTTCGCCGGCCCAGCGCAGGACGAGCAATTTCGCCTTCGGCGCGTAATGCTTTTTAAGCAGGCCGGGCGCCGGGAGCGCCGCCATCGGACTCCGAGCCCTGAACTCTGAACTCCGAACCTGGCCTATCACCGCCGCCAGTGATTCGTCATGAATCATGCCGGGCCGCAAAATCCGGACCGGGCCCGCGTCGGCACGCAAAAGCGGGGTCAGATCGAGCACGGTGGATTCAATGCCCACCTGCGATTGGCCCCCATCCACAATGAGCGGGATCTTGCCGCCAAGCTGGGCGCGGACGTGTTCGGCGGTGGTCGGAGAAAGGCGGCTGGAAACGTTGGCGCTCGGCGCGGCCAGCGGGAAACCGCACTGGCGAATGACCGCCTGAATGAACGGATGACTCGGCCAGCGTACTCCCACGGTGTCGCCGCTGGCGGTAACGACGTCGGGAATCGTCCGCGCACGCGGCAACACCAGAGTCAGTGGGCCGGGCCAAAATGCCTGGGCCAGCTTCTCCGCGGGGGCGGGCCATTGGCGGCAACACCGCCGGGCCATCTCCAGGCTGGCGACGTGGACAATAATGGGGTTGTTCGCGGGCCGGCCCTTGATTTGAAAAATTCCGGCCACGGCCTTCGCCTCCAATGCGTTCGCCGCAAGACCGTAAACCGTCTCGGTCGGCAAGGCCACCACGTCGCCGGCACGCAGCAGACCCGCCGCGCGTTTGACGGCGGCGTTGAAAAGTGCGGGGGTGTGGGTGGAAAGAATTTCCGTTTTCATACGTACAGGCGGTTGCAAGCCAGAATGGCGGCGCAGCAGCGCCGCCCTACCATCGCGCCCAATCGCGGTCTTCGCGCGACACCGAGTTGTGAACTCGACTGTAAGAGGTCCCAGCGGCCATATCCGCCGGCCACGGCCTATTCATAGCGCAAGGCCTCGATGGGATCGAGCTGCGAGGCCTTCCACGCCGGATAGAACCCGGAGATGATGCCGATGACCGCGCTCGAGGCAAAGGCAATGCCGATCCAGAGAACTGGTGTGACGGTGGGCATGTCTTTCAAGTAGGCGACCAACTTGGAAAAGCCGACGCCGCCAGCGATGCCAATCGTCCCGCCAATCGCACTCAACGTCAACGCTTCAATCAGGAATTGGACCAGGATGTCACCGCCGCGCGCACCCACCGCCATGCGGATGCCGATTTCGCGCGTTCGCTCCGTTACGCTGACCAGCATGATGTTCATGATGCCGATGCCGCCCACGATCAGCGATACCGCCGCCACCCCGGCAAGCAAAAAGCCCATGGATCGTTGCGCCGCTGTGCGGGCCTGCATCAACTCCAACTGATTGCGCACGGTAAAATCCTGTTCCTTGCTCCGGTGGCGCGCCAGCAGCAGTTCGGTGATTTCCTCCTGCACGGTGTAAATCGTCTGGTCGCTGGACGCTTCGACCAGAATGTCGTTCACAAAATTGCGGGCGGTGATGCGATGCATGTGGCTGGTATAGGGCACCACCACGGTGTCGTCCTGGTCCTGGCCGAACAGGTTGAAGCCTTTGGCCGCCAGCACCCCGACGACTTCAAACGGAAGATTCCGGATTCGGATCGTCTCGCCGAGCGGATTTTCATTGGGAAACAATTCATCAGCGACCGTTTGGCCAATGACGGCGGATTTGGCGAGGCTCCGCACGTCCGGATCCGAGAACATTGCGCCCCGGGCGACGCCCCAATTACGGATTTGCGGATAGTCCGGCGACTCGCCCATCACTTGCGTGTTCCAATTCAGCCCGTTAGCCAGCACTTGTTCCCGGTCCCGGACTTCCGGGCTCACCCCCACCACGTAGGGAAGCTGCTGGATGGCCAGCGCGTCATCCACGGTCAAGGTCGGCGCGCTGCCCCAACCGCCCCGCATTCCGCCGCTGGTGAAATTGCCCGAAAACACCGTGATGACGCTTTCACCCAGGCTGTTGACCTGGTCCTCCACCTGTTTGGTGGCGCCCGTGGTCAGGCTCACCGAACCGATGACCGCGCCCACACCAATGATCATGCCCAGCATCGTCAGCAAGGAACGCATTTTGTTCCGTCGCAAGGCGCGTCCGGCAATTCTGAGCGAGGCAAAGATTCGCATATTGAGCTTCTCCCGTTACGCCAATTGTACCGCCTGTTGCGCCCGGCGCAAATTGCTCAATTCGGAATCCGCAATCAGCCGATCGGCGACCAACTCGTCTGTGACGATCACTCCGTCGCGCAAAATCACCGTGCGTTTGGTGTAGCGGGCGATGTCGAGTTCGTGGGTGACCATGACGATGGTGATACCCTGGTCATTTAGTTTTTGGAACACGCCCATGATTTCGATGCTCGTCTGGCTGTCCAGATTGCCGGTGGGTTCGTCGGCCAGCAGCAAGGTGGGCTGATTGACCAGCGCGCGGGCGATGGCGACCCGCTGTTGCTGGCCGCCGGAGAGCTGGTTGGGATGATGATCGGCCCGGTCGCTCAGGCCGACCAGACCCAGGCACCGCAAGGCGCAATCCCGCTGCTCTTTCGCCGCGATGCGGCGCCGGTGGTAGAGCATGGGCATTTCGACGTTCTCCATTGCCGTGGTGCGCGACAACAGGTTGAATCCTTGAAACACAAAGCCGATTTTCGCATTGCGCACGTCCGCCAGCTCATCCCGTCCCAGCGTGGATACGTCAATCCCGTCCAGCCAGTAGTGTCCGCCGGTCGGACGGTCGAGGGCCCCGATCATGTTCATCAACGTGGATTTGCCCGAACCGCTGGAACCCATGATGGCCACGAATTCGCCGGGAAAAATCTCCAGGGAA
The DNA here is from genome assembly GCA_049523455.1 of Verrucomicrobiota bacterium. Taxonomy (GTDB): domain Bacteria; phylum Verrucomicrobiota; class Verrucomicrobiia; order Limisphaerales; family UBA11358; genus UBA11358. The sequence goes on from JBEKMW010000162.1 coordinate 3,221, forward strand.
ATCCCGCGAACAGCGGGTACCTCCATTTCGCCGGTGTAATAGGTCTTGCGAATTTGGTCCAGCTTGATGACGGGATGGTTCAGCACAACGGGAATCTGCCAATGGTTCAGCGCCGCGGCGGGTTGTTGCCGGGCCGGTTTTGATTGTAGGCGGCTGCCGATTGCGGCCCGGTCGGAATCAGGCCGGTTACCACCGTTGCTCCCTCGTCCAAGCCGGACAACACCTCGGTGGAAATTCCATCGCTGATGCCCGTCTGAATGCGCACCGGCTGCAGAGTGGGGTCGCTGCCCTGCGAGGCAAGCAGAAAAACGGTGTGATACACCGGGTGTTCGCCGCCGTGGCCATGATGCCCGGGCCGGCTGGAGGCGCTGGCCAGATTGGGCTGATTCGTAACACTGAGCGCCCACGCCGTATTGGTGTCCGCCCCGGTAAAATCCGGGGGATGGAACCGCAGGGCGGAATTGGGGATGCTGAGCACATTGGGGCGCTCGGCGACAATGATTGACACGTTGGCCGTCATGCCCGGCTTCAATTTCAAATCCGAATTCGTCACGCTGATCACACAATCGTAGGTGACCACGTTATTGACGGTCGTTGGGGAATTCCGCACCTGCCTGACGGACCCGTTAAAGGTCTGCGTGGGATAGGCGTCCACCGTGAAGTCCACGCTCTGGCCTTCCTGGACGCCGCCGACATCCGCCTCGGCCACGCTGGAGTCAATCTGCATCTGGCGCAAATCATTGGCGATTTGAAAGAGCGTCGGGGTGCTGAAGCTGGAGGCGACGGTTTGGCCCACGTCCACCGCGCGTGAAATGACCACGCCATCCACGGGCGAATAGATTTTGCAGTAACCCAGATTGGCCACCGCATTGGTCAAAGCCGCCTCTTTGATCTTCACCATCGCATCGGCTTCGTCCAGCGTGGCAATCGCCGTGTCGTGGTCCGATTGGGAAATCAATTTGTTGGTGAACAACTCCGCGGCGCGGTCAGCTTCGGCCTGTTGCAACTCCAGATTGGCCTTGGCGTTGGCCAGGTCCGCCGACGCTTGTTGCACCGCCGCTGCGTAGGTGGAGGGATCAATCTCGGCAATCACTTGGCCAGAAGTCACCTGCGAGTTCCAATCCACGTACAGCTTGCTCACGCGTCCGGAAACCTGGCAGCCCACCTGCACGTTGGTGACCGGATTGAGAGTGCCCGTGGCCGTGACTAACTGCACCAGGTCGCCGCGGGTCACCGCGGCCGTAAGGTAATCGGGCGCGTCACCGCGGCTGGCGTGCACATGCCACGCCCACCCGCCGGCCACCGCGGCCAGCGCCACCACGATGACGATCCAGATGGTTGAACTGCTACGACGTTCTGCCATAAAAATCCGATGCCAAAGCCGTCCTGAATAAGACAGCGTCAGGAAGGGATATGTTATAAAATTTTAAATGCCTGTCCATGCTTTTGTCTGGTTACGGGCGCAACTCGATACTGCCACCGGAGCGCGGGTCTGTGACCCGCAGCCGTGTGGACGAAGCGAAGCGCGAACGAATGGGATCGAAAGACCTTGAAACGGTGGTCCTGCTGCGGCTCACAGAGCCGCGCTCCGTCAGCAGGCCGGTTCTTTGGTGGTGGTGTGAAGTTGCGCCCTCTGGTTAAATCCGGTTACTTTCGGTTTGAGCGGCTGCCGGGGGCGGATAGTATCTGCCCGTGCTTGAAGAGCTAAATCGCCAACTCGCTGACGCGCAGCCCCTAACTGAGGAGCAGGTGCGCGAAGCCGTCGAACTGCTCATTGATGAGAAAATCCCGGCGGCCATCAAGGCCGACTTTTTGACGGCGCTGGCACAAAAGGGAGAAACGCCGGGCGAGATTTGCGCGTTTGTGCTGGCATTGCGCAGCCGGTCCATTGCGCCGCCGCTGGAGGCCGAGACGCGAGAGAGAGAGATTCTCGACGTCGTGGGGACAGGCGGCGACCGCCATGGCACATTCAATATTTCGACGACTACGGCCCTGGTTTGCGCCGCGGCGGGGGTAACGGTGGCCAAGCATGGCAACCGGGCCGTGACTTCGCAGGCCGGCAGCGCGGACGTGCTGGAGGCACTCGGGGTGCAGATAGCCCTCTCGCCCGCCGAGGCAGCCCGATCCCTGCGGGAACACCATTTCGCTTTTTTCTTCGCACCAGCGTATCACCCGGCATTCAAGCACATAGCGCCCGCGCGCAAACTTTGCGCCGAGCGGGGCCAGCGGACCGTATTCAATTTCCTGGGTCCGTTGCTGAACCCGGTGCATCCCTCGGCCATGCTGGTGGGGGTGGCGCAACCCGGGCTCTGCGAGCCGCTGGCGCAGGTGTTGCAGTCGCTGGGCGTCCGGCGCGCCATGGTGGTTTGCGGCCGGGCGGGCACCGCCGGTTATTTGGATGAATTTTCGACCCTGGGCGAAAACACCGTGGCGGAATTTTATCAGGCGCGCGGATTGGCCGTTTCAGCCATGCCACCGGATTTTTTTCCGTTGCAGCCGGCGCGATTGGCGGATTTGCTGGGCGGGGGCAAAGAGCAAAATGCGGAAATCGTCCGCCGCATATTGCGCGGCGAGGAATGCGGGCCAAAGCGGGACGCGGTGCTGCTCAACGCGGCGGCCGCATTGTTCGTGGCGAATCAGGCCCGGAGCATTGCTGATGGCTGGACGTTGGCGGCGGCCACCCTGGACTCGGGCAAAGCCGCAGCCAAGCTGGTGGAGTTGGGCGGAGTTATTTGATTACAGACCTGCTTCCGCCGCGTCTTTGGCGGCGGCATCTTCGGCGGCGGCGGCGGCTTCAGCTTCCTTGATTTCCATTTCCGCGTAGTGGAGGCCGAGGTTGTGTTGCGCGGTTTTGTCGCCCTGCCGGGCGGCGCGGATAAACCACTTGACCGCCTCGAGGCGGTCCGGCGGGACACCGCGGCCAATCTGGTAGCACAAGCCCAGATTGCACTGGGCCGGAGCGCAGTCCTGTTCGGCGGCGGCGCGATACCAGCGAACGGCCTCGGTGAAATTCTGCGGCACGACCTGGCCGGTTTCATAAAATACGCCGAGATTGAATTGGGCGGCCGGATAGCCGTGCTGGGCGGACTTCCGGTACCATTTGACGGCTTCGGCGTAATTTTGCGGGACGCCCTGGCCGGTTTCGTAAAGAACGCCGAGATTGAACTGGGCGGCCGGGTCTCCCTGTTCTCCCGCTTCGCGCAACCATTTGGCCGCCTCGCCGTACTCCTGAGGCACGCCCATGCCGTGCAAGTAAGAAACGCCCAGGTAACATTGCGCCACCGGGTCGTTCTGATCCGCCGCCCGGCGAAACCATTTGACCGCCTCCGGATAGTCCAATTCCACGCCCTGGCCGGTTTGGTAGCAGACGCCAAGATAGCATTGCGCCTGGGGGTCGCCCGCTTGGGCGGCCTGGCGCATGGCTTCAAAACTGTCCCAGGAACGACGGCTGGTTGGCATGATCCAAAACTTACCTGCCCGCCTTTACGATAGTTTCAATTGGTGTGAATTCAAGCCGCGAATTCACGGTTTCCCTTTTCGCTTCCGCCCGCGCCCGATGGCTGCTAAAAGAGACGCATGGCAACTCAGCTTACCATTGGTTTTCTCGGAGCAGGCAAGATGGCCACCGCGCTCGCCCGCGGTTTCATTCGGGTCGAACTGGTCGGGCCGCGGGACATGATGGCCAGTGACCCCATGGAAGCCGCCCGCAAACATTTTACCGGCGAACTGGGCATCAAGACTACCGCGTCCAATGCCGCCGTCGCCAAATTTTCCCGCGTCGTGATTCTGGCGACGAAACCGGACCAGGTACCCGCCGTGCTGGAAGAGATACGCCCCGTGTTTTCCAACCAACTGCTCATCTCGATCGCCGCCGGCGTGCGGTTGGCCCAGCTTGAAGGCGGGTTGCCCGCCGGAGCCCGGGTCATCCGCGTGATGCCCAACACACCGGCACTCGTCGGCGCAGGCGCGTCGGCGTTCGCGCCGGGCAAGGCGGCCACGCCAGCCGACGGGGAACTGGCGGGGAAACTGCTGGCGGCGGTGGGCCTGGCCCTGACGGTGAAGGAGTCGTGGCTCGACGCGGTGACCGGCTTGAGCGGGAGCGGGCCGGCATACGTTTATCAATTCATCGAGGCCTTGAGCGACGGGGGCGTGGCGGCGGGATTGCCGCGTGACATAGCCACCCAACTGGCCGCGCAAACGGTCCTGGGCGCCGCGAAGATGGTCATGGAAACCGGCCAGCACCCCGGTGCGCTTAAAGACCAGGTGACCAGCCCGGGCGGCACCACCATTGAAGGACTGCACGAGCTGGAAAAAGGCAAAATGCGCGCCACCGTGATCAGCGCCGTCCGCGCCGCCGCGGAGAAATCGAGGAAGCTGGGGCAAAGCTGACCAAAAGAAAGCAAAGAGCCCTCACCTCACCCTGACCCT
>JBEKMW010000163.1:0-7530 GCA_049523455.1 Verrucomicrobiota bacterium
AGCGCGTGCTGGCGGCGGAACTCGGCACGGTCAGTGAAACCTTCTCGCGCATGCTGGCGAAGTTCCGACAGCAACAACTGGTCGTGGTCAAAGGCAAAATTGTCACCGTGCTTTCGCCAATCAAATTGAGTGCCCTGTTGCGGCGCAATCTGGGAGAATAGCGACGGTTCAACTTTTTCGTTCGCGTTCCCAAAATGAAACCGAAAGTTTCGAGCCGGCAAAAATGATGGGGGCCAGCAGCACCCCGAGCAAAATCCATTCGTGAGGTGCGCGGTATGCCATCATTTCTGTCGCCAGCAGGATGGCCGCCAGCAGCAGCAACGCCAGGGAGATTCCCCGATGGAACCGGCGTAGCTCCGATTGCAACCAGGCATCCAGGCGGCTTTCCAAAACGCGGCCATCGTTGGAGTCGGTGCAATCCTTCTTGCAGTGGCAAACATTGCACTTGTGCGCCGGCGCGCGATAGAGCGCAATCCTGCGCTCGAAATCCGTTTGTTCGCGCGTCAGGTGATGGCCGGTCGGACATTGCCACACATCCAGTTTCTTTTTGTAAACGAAACCGGAATTGCGGAAATGTTCGGAGCGGTTATGCGAATGGCGCGCGACCATTTCCAGAATCGCCGAAACACCCACCAGCAGGAGGGCGTAGCCGCCGGCCAGGATCACCTCGATGTGGACCCCGTGAATCATTCGCCTCCGAATTTTTGGTTTTCCTGGATTTCCGTGAACAGCACGCCATCCGGTTCTTCGCGCGGCGGCTGTTTTTTCATGTAGCCCACGCCGAGCCAGCAAAGGTAAAACACCGGCAGCGTGCCGCCCAGGATGAACAGCGCGTCACCCGGCAGCCGCATCCATTCAAGTGTGGAGAGCGTGTGGCCGGAAATAAACTTCAGCGAACGGGCGTCAAAATAACTCACATTCAGCGAGTGATAGAGTTGAATCAATCCCAGCGGGAACAGCGTGGCAAATACCATCCAGGCCAAACCAAGATTCAGCGACCAGAAACTGATTTTCGCTGCGCCATCACTCCACCGTTTTTCGGGTATCAGGTAACGCAGGCAGAAGAGCGCGAGGCCGACGGCCAGCATCCCGTAAACCCCCATCATCGCCGCGTGGGCGTGATTGGCCGTGAGCGCGGTTCCGATTTCATAATAGGAGACAATTGGCAGGTTGATGAGAAAACCGAAGACCCCCGCACCGAGAAAATTCCAGAAGCCGACCGCCGCCAGAAACATCACCGACCAGAAATGCGGAAACGGCGTGCGCGTCTGCGCGCTTTGTTGCGCGCCGAGCTGAAGGAAGCTCCAGGCTTCGACCGTGAGGAACGTCAGCGGAATCACTTCCGCTGCCGAGAAGAACGCGCCCAGTGCCATGTGCAAAGCGGGTTCGCCGGAGAAATACAGATGATGCATCGTGCCGATGACGCCGCCCACCGAATACAGCACCACGTCCAGATAAATCAGCCGCATCGCCACGCGCTGATGCACCACGCCGAGCAGCACGAATATGTAGGCGACCATGACCGTCGTGAATAATTCGAGAAAATCCTCCACCCACAAATGCACGACCCAGAACCGCCAGAAATCCGTCGTGGTAAAAGTGGAGTCCGTTCGCACGAGCAGCCCGACGGCGTAAAATGCCGGAATGGAGAGCGCGGCAAAGAAAAACAGCCACGGCATGTTGCCCGCATATTCGGTCCGCAATTTCGTCCGCAAGCCACGGAAAAGGATCACGACCCAGAAGAACAATCCCACCGTCAGCAAAATCTGCCAGAACCGGCCCAGATCGAGAAAAGTGAAGCCCTGATTGCCAAACCAGGACCAGCCGTTTTGTATCCAGCCGAAAACGCCCGCATATTCGCCGCCCATGCTGCCAAACACGACCAGCGCCAGCGCGCCCAGCAACAGATATGAAAGCACGCTCTGTCCGCGTGGTTCGCGTCCGGTGATCATTGGCACGAGAAAAATGCCCGCCGCCAGATATGACGTGGCGACCCAGAAAATTGCCAATTGCAGATGCCAGGTGCGTGCGATGTTGAACGGCAGCACGCGCGCCAGATCGAAGCCAAAAAAGTTGGAAAGTTCCGCGCGATAATGTTCGCCGGCGCCACCTAAAAGTGTCTGCATCACAAACAGCAGCGCCATCACGAGGAAGAACCAGGCGCACGACCGCTGCCCCGGGGTGAGCATCACTTCATCCGGCGGACGAAACGAAATGCGCTGCTCCTCGCGGCCATGCCAGCCGAGAAAATTCCAGCGGCCAAAGGCGGCCAGCAGCAGGCCGATGCCGCCGAGCAGCGCGATCAAGGATAGCACACTCCAAAACATGGTATCCGCCGAGGCGTGATTGCCGACCAGCGATTCGGGCGGCCAGTTGTTCGTGTAGGAATAATTTTTGTGCGGTCGCAAGGCTGAACCCGCCCACGCCGTCCAACTGAAAAAGGCGGTGAGCTGCCGGATCTTTTCCGGGTCCGTAATCGCATTGGGACGCAAACCGAATTTCGTTGTGGGCGTCCCGAAAAAAGCCGCGTAGTAGGCGGTCACTTTTTGATAAGCTTCGGCCTGCCCCGCGCTGATGGTCAACACGCCCGTCGCGCGGTCGTAACGGTTGGTTTTGAAATCGGCAATGGTTTGCTGCCGGGCTGCGTCCGATGCGGCACCGCCGTAGTAATCCATCACCATTTCGGCGGCGCGATGCAAATAATCCGCCGTGAAATCCGGCCCCAGCCACGCCCCGTGACCGAAAATGGAACCATATTCCATTAACCCGTTTTTGAGGAAAATTTGCTGGCCGGCGATGATGTCCTCACCGGTGAACAAAACCGTCCCGTTCGCGTCCACGACTTTGGCCGGAATCGGCGGCTCGTCGGTGTAGGTGTAATACGCAAGCAGCCCCATCACAAAGAATCCGAAAAGCATGACGAGCGCCACCGCTTGAATCCAGCCTTTGGAAATCAACATGGTTTTTTCAGATGATTCATTCATGGTTTCGCCCTATTGGGAAGTTGTATAATTATTATGAGACATGTTAATTGTCAACCCCCGAAGATCTTCATTCGCGATTTTGACGTTTGAATTCGTTGGTGAACGCATGTCTGGAGTTTAGGCGATCTCCGATCATGAAAATTTGACCCATGTCAAGATTTCAGAGTTTTCGTTAACGGTCAGTTTGAAAAACAAAGTGTCTTGCCTGGATAATCGCCGGAGATGGACAAAGCCATTGCGGCAACGGGATAATCCAGCAGCAATGAAACTGGCGGAAGGGGTGGGATTCGAACCCACGTTAGGATCGCTCCTAAGCCTGATTTCGAGTCAGGTACATTCAACCACTCTGCCACCCTTCCATTCGCATTGATTTTATTGTGTTTTTTGCCGATCTGCCGATTTGATAGCTTGCGCTTTCTATACTGCCGTTCTATACTACATGTGTGAAACCCAATTCATCACCGAATCGCATGAAATCGCGCTGGCAAAAAACACCCGTGGCGAACCTCGTCCGTCACGTTCAATCAGGTAATTATTATGCGCGATTCCGCGTGGGCGGCAAGCTCATTTGGAAGTCGCTTAAAACCGACCGAATCAGCGTCGCCAAATTGCGCCTCGGCGATTTTCACAAGGAGGAACGGCAACGAGCCGCAGCTCACAAGGCCGTCGCACGAGGGAAGATGACGTTTGGCGCCACTTTGGAAACCTACCGTGAGCGCCTCAGAAGCGACTATTCGCTGAAGGAGCGAAGCAAAACGTTCCGGGCGGAACGCATCACCGCACTGTTGAAATCGTGGCCCGATCTGGAACAAACCGACGTTTCTCAAATTTCCAAAGGCGATTGCCTGGCATGGGCAGCTCGCTTCGGAAAGACAGCAAGCCCCTCCGCGTTCAATAACACAGCCGGCACGCTCAAATTGGTTTTGGACATCGCCGTTGAAGCTGGAGCCCGATATGATAATCCAGCGGTTCACATTAAGCGCAAACGGATTCGCCAGAAACTCTTGCAGCTTCCGAGCCAAGAAAAATTCCCCCAGCTGGTCGAGACCATTCAAAAAGCCGATGGCGCATGGGGTAAAAAATGCTCTGCTCTCGTTGAGTTTCTGGCTTACAGCGGTTGCCGAAAGGGAGAAGCGTCGCGCATAGAGGGCAAACATTGTGATTTTGAAAAATGCGAAATCACTGTCTTGGGCGACCCGGTAACCGGCACGAAGAATTGGGAAATCCGTCGTGTACCGATGATTCCCGACATGCGCCGTTTGCTGGAACGGATGCGAAGCGAGCGTGGCGAGAAGGAATTCTTGGGTAATCCCCTTATGCGTGTCCAGGGATGCCAGGGCGCCATTAACACGGCATGCAAATCGCTCGGCATCGCGCGGTTTACCCACCACGACTTGCGCCACCTCTTTGCGACTCGTTGTATCGAATCGGGCGTGGACATTCCCACGGTTTCCCGGTGGCTTGGCCACAAGGACGGAGGCGCCTTGGCGATGAAGACCTATGGTCATTTGCGCGACCAGCATTCCGCGAATATGGCGCAGAAGGTCCTATTCACCGAGGCGGCAACAGAGGTTGTTGCCCTCCCGTTGCCGACTCCATCTCAGAGCGGAGAGGCAATCTCTGAAAAGAAGGCGATTGCCCGGGCCAAAGCGAAATATGCCTTTCCGTGGTGGGCGTCTAAAAACGCGCTGGAAGTCTTTTGGGGCCAGTTGAACGAGAACATTCAGATTGTGCCAGTGGATAAATTCTACGCTTGCGCTAAAGAGGCGATGAAGCGGGAGGTGTTTCCCGAGGAATTTGCTGATCGTGAGTCACTCAAAGAGGAGTTCATTGTGCGAATTCCGAAAGCGATACACGCTGAACTCACCAGCAGAATCTTTCAAAACGAAGCCAATAAAGAATTGAAAGCGAGCAATATTTAGCTTGCGTCTCATTATCGAGGCAACTGAAGTGTCGTCAAAAACTGATTCATGGTCGGCAGAATCCGGCCTGCGGTGTTGGTTTGGACGACCACCCTACCGGGTGGCATTGTTGCGATAAAAATTGGTATCCATCGGTTGCCCGGAAACAGGTTGGTCGCGCCGCCGCAATCGCCACAAGCGGCACAGCACACCGGGATCGTAATCAAAATAGCGGAGTGACACGGATTGCTTCCCCTTGCGAGCACCCTCGAACGGAGCCTTAGGCCGGGTTGAATCAAACATCGCGCAATAAATCACGCGCACGAACGCCGAGGGCTTTGGCAATTTTCACAATGGTATCAATTGTTGCCGCCTTTTCGCCCCGCTCGATTTCCCCAACGTAGTTGTGGTGCAATTCTGCCTTTTCGGCCAGCTTTTCCTGGCTCATGTCCAGGGCCTTGCGACGGGCGCGAACCATCTCGCCAAAGATTTTGCGATATTCTCGTTTAATCGCCACCACCTTAAACGGAAGCAAGAAACGCAAAAATCAACCACAGTCTTAAGACTGTATTTTGCTTGCCATTCTTGCCGGAACATGCTTGAATTCCCCAGACAGTCAAAACGGACAAGATCAACATGCAGAACCTTGAATTGACGGCAGGCCATAGCCGTTCCACCGGAACGGCGAACTTTGAGACAGATCCTGATATAATCGTTTTTCAGGCCAACCACACCACCATATTTAAAATACGGAATGTCCGGGCTTCTGAATGGCTGCAGAGGCATTATCGGTTATCTGTGGAAAACGCTGACGGAACCACGGAAATCCACGTTCACCCCGTGCGCTGTGGCGCAGTCGTCGCGGAATTGACCACCGCCGGCTTTGCCGTTGCGATCTCTTAACTTATGGCATCCTTGGCCGCATGCGCCGCCACTCGTCAGTTAGCGGGCGCCTCTCCTGCGTGAAGGGATCGGCGTCTGTGCGCGCGAAACCAAGGGTTGGCACGGCGAGGACGCTCTGGAGCGGTGTGTGCGGGCCGGCTGCACGGCGGGGACCGAAGTGGAATGCACGCGGAACTCGAACCCACCCCGAGCGTCGTATTTTGAAGGCGTTGACTCGGCACCGGCGCAGGGCGGCAAAGCCGACGACGGCACCAAGGTGGTCTTGCGCATGCGGCCCGAGCCGGGATTGGGCCGGACGCCGACCAGTGCCGCCGGCGATCGGCTCTTCGAATACGTGTGGGCGTACCGTGTCCGCGGCCCAAGGTGAGGAAACAGGACCCGGGAGCTTTCTTCGCGCAACGGACCAGCGACTGGAGCGGGCTGATCCACAAGAAACACCAGCATTTCAACTTTGCCGGCACGGACGCCTACATCCGGGCATTGCTCTGGCTTGCCGCCCGTGAACTGGAATTTGCCGGTCGCAACGAAGGGGACCCCATGATTTACGGGGTGAACGATTAAACGCGAGAACCAGGTTGACACTTTGTCTTTCTACATCACCTATCTATTTCATCACCAATAACTTACGGGCCTTAACCGGCCTTAACCCGCTGCCGCTTCATCGCCTAAGTTGTTGCACATGAGAGAGTAAGGCTGGTTTTGCTGAACAACTGAGACTCTCGGGCGAGAACGTTTGTATCTTCAAACATAACAATCCGCGGCAGGTTGCATTTTCCTAACTGCCAAATCCGCAGCAAGTCATTGGCCTTTGGGCACTTAACAAGTGCAATTAGAGGCGCATATGTTTTGTATAAATTATGCTTGACAACGCAAGCGCGATTCAGTACAAGGTACGCGAAATTGTAGTATAAGCAGCTTTCAAGTGCCAGGGATGGGAGTTTCGCATGACGATGGCGGTTCAACCGCGGGTTGGTGGTTCAAGGGCTGATGCGTTTCCAAGCTGCGGATGGAGTGTGGTTCCTGCCGGTTCGTTTTCTTCGCGATTGCTCGTCGGCCATTTGACTTTTCCCACCAATTGCAGTTTGTCCGCCGACAACCGTTGGCATTGGGCCGAAAAGGTCCGCGGCGAGAAATCCCTCAATGGCGCCATTTCATCTGGCGCACGCGCGATGCCTTTCCATTCACCTCCATCTCCAAGATTCGCGGATAACCAAGTTTCTTTTTTCCAATTATGAAAACACCCAATTTATTCCTATTGAGCTTGCTGCTGGCTTCGAGTCTTGGAAGCCGGGCGCAGGTTGCCGGCACGGGTTCTGCGAGCGCCGCCACCGTGCCACCGCCCACACCTTGGGCGGTCACGGCGCGTGACGGCAACTCGGCTACCTGGCAGCGAACCACCTACGAGATTTCGTGGCCCTCCGGCGAGACAATTGCCAAGCAGCAGACCTACAAGGAATTGGCCACTGGAATGAATTACTTGAGCAACGGCCAGTGGACGCCCAGCTCGGAAACCATTGGCATCCTGCCCAACGGCACGGCCTCGGCCACCAACGGGCAGCATCAAGCCTATTGGCCTGAAGATATTTACAACGGCGTGATCCAACTGGTGACTCCAGATGGTGTCCTAGCGACCAGATCGTGAGAGCAAATGGGACCTGAAAATGGTTGACACTTCAATGTGAGAGAAGTGTCAAGATGAATGATAATGAACCTGTAGAGAAGAGGAACAAGAACACCTCCGC
>JBEKMW010000164.1:0-7377 GCA_049523455.1 Verrucomicrobiota bacterium
GCGGCCAAGAAGGCCAGGAAGAAATAACGTTGAAGCGTGAACCCCGAAAGCTTTCGGGGTAAATCGCTAAATCGTTAAATCGGATTTAGCACAGCCGCTCCGGGAGACCGGGGCGGCTTTTTTTTTGTCGGACTAAAAGGAAACATCGAACATGAACCCCGACATTGGATGTCGGGGCAGGCATCCAACAACCGACCTCCAAGTGTTTCGCAAAGGGGCGGATTGTTTGTCCGCGAATTTTGAATTGGGCCAGGGATAGGCATGGATTTTTGACCGGAGGGATGAAGAGCCGAACGATACGGTGGCAGGTCAGCCTTTCCCACAGGACGGCAGTGTCCTAAATTCAGGAGCGCGGCTCTATGAGCCGCAGCACATCCCCATGCAATCCAAGCCGCTGCGGATCGCAGACCCGCGCTCCTAAAACAAATCGGGACACTGCTCGCAGGACGCAGTACAGGACGCAGTACTTGACGTGGTCCCAAACAGGCATATGATAGCGCTATACGACGATCAGGGGTCCGTTGGGCGGATCCATTGCAAGGGAAAGGTTTGTGTATGAACACAATGCGTTTGCTTGGGCGGCGTGGACGGTTTTTCGCTTTGTCGTTTGCGTTTTTGATGTGTGGAGGGAACCTTTTCGCGCAAACTACTGGCACCAGTTCAGTTCCAGTCGTTACCATTCAAGCCACCCAGCCCATCGCCAAACCCGGCAGCCCCGGGGTGTTCACCGTCTTTCGTGCCGGCGACACCAATTTGACGTTGAATGTGTTTTATACGATCAGTGGAAGTGCCTCCAACGGTGTGGATTACGCACTGATTTCCAATTGGGTGGCCATCCCCGGTGGCGCGACTTCCAATACCGTTACCATTACGCCGGAAACGAACGCCTCCGTGGCAGTGGTCAAGACGGTCATATTGCAACTGGCGCCGCCGATCACGCTCAATCCGATTAATTACATCATCGGTGTTCCGAGCAATGCGGTGGTTTATGCCGAAGACAATGGCGCAACCAACCTGCCGCCAACCGTAAGCATCGTCCAGCCACCTGACGGCTCCGTCTTTTATACGCCCACCAACATCATACTACTGGCCAAGGCGAGCGACCCGGATGGCACGGTGACCAACGTCGAATTCTTTGCCGGCACCAATGACCTTGGCCAGGGTAGCCCCGTGGTGCTCGACCCGCCGGGCGTCAACGGCACCGTCGGCCTCGTGTACTTCTTCGATTGGATGAACCCGTCGCCGGGAAATTATCCGCTGACTGCCGTGGCGACTGACAATGGCGGTACCTCCACGACTTCAGCCCCCGTCAATATCTCGGTGTTGCCCGGCCCGCCCACCAATCTGCCACCGGTCGTGAGGATCATCAGCCCGGCCAATGGTGCGGTCTTTTTTGCGCCCGTCAACCTGCCGCTCTATGCCTTCGCAGCCGATCCTGATGGTTCGATCAGTTCGGTGGAATTTTTCGCCGGCACGAACAGCCTGGGTTTTGGCCAAAACGTTCCCATCTACCCGCCGCCCGGCCCCGGCCCGCAACCGTCAGCGATTCTCATCTCTCCGAATTTGTTCTCGCTGATTTGGAGCAATGCGCCGGTGGGCAGTAATGTTTTGACCGCCGTGGCCACCGCCAACAACGACCTTTCCACCACGTCTGCGCCGGTTGACATAACCGTGCTGCCGGCGGTGCCGCCGCCGACCAATCGGCCGCCCGTTGTCAGCATCGTTGCAACCGATCCTATCGCCATCGCCACCACCAACTGCTGGGTCTGGCCAGGTGAAACGAATACACCGCCCACTTGGGCCGCGTGGCCGGCCGCGGTTTCCTGTCTTTTCACCAACTGTGGACCTAAAACAGCCACGTTCACGGTGCGCCGCGCGGGCGACACCAACGATGACGTGTTGGTCACATATGACATCGGCGGCACGGCCAGCAACGGCGTGGATTATGCGGCGCTGCCGGGCTTCGTGACGGTTTCCGCGGGCGAACACAACGCCTTCATTACCATTGTGCCCGTTGACGAGGGGCCCAGCAATTCCATCAAGAGCGTTATCCTCACTTTGACGGCATCCACCAACACACCGCCGGATTATCTTATTGGTTGGCCGCCCAAGGCCGCCGCAATCATCATTGAAGGCATCGGCCCGCGTCCCGTGGCCAGCCTGCTGCCGGGCGGTTGCTTCCACCTGGCCGCGCCGGGGCCAGACGCCGCGTGGTTCTGCATCCAGTATTCGACGGACCTGGTCAACTGGACAGCCGTCTGCACCAATCAAGTGATCAACGGCTCGATTGATTATGTGGATCCGGATGCGCAGGGCAGTCCCGCCCGATATTATCGCGCCGTGCCGGTGGCCGGCCCGCCGTCGGATTGATCAAATAGTTGAACTCGTTTGAAAAGACTCGCGGACAGGCTGTCCGCGCTTTTATTTTCTCCGGGTGCATCTGGCCCATTTGCGACTCCGGGACTTCCGCAATTACCCGCGGCTGGACGCGGATTTCGCGCCCGGCTTCCATCTGCTCCTGGGCGACAACGCACAGGGCAAGACGAACGTTTTGGAGGCGATTTATCTCATGGCCACACTGCGCTCGTTCCGCGGCGTCGGCGGGGCGCAAATGATCCGCCATGGGCAGAAGGGCTATTTTGTCGGCGGCAATGTGGTGGGTGGGTCCATTCCCAATCTCGCCCTCTCCTCTCCCGAAGGAGGAAAGAGTCGGGGAGGAGAGGCTGAAGCGCAACACCCCCCACCCCAGCCCCCTCCACGAACCGGGAGCGGCGAACTTCCAGATAGAAACAGGCCCCTCACCCCGGCCCTCTCCCCGTTTGGCGGGGAGAGGGAGAGGCGGATCCTGACCAGCCACGTTCAGCGCGAAATCAAAATCTACTGGTCGGCGCGGGAGCGCAAACTGGCGCTGGACGGCCAGCCGGTGAAGCGATTGGCTGACTATTTGGGCGTCCTCCGCGCGGTGGTGTTTTGCACGGAGGATTTGCACCTGGTCAAAGGCGCAGCCCGCTCACGTCGGCGGTTTCTGGACCTGTTGCTGGCGCAGACGCAGCCCGGATACCTGCCGTTGCTCCAGCGGTACATGCGGGCCGTCCGCGCGCGCAACGCCCTGCTGAAACGGCGCGGCGCGGACGAGGCTACGATCGAGAGTTTTTCGCAGGAACTCGTGAAGCTCGGCGCCGAAATCATCCGCGCCCGGCGCGAATTGACGCCCAGGCTCTCGCCCTTGGCGCGCCTGGCGTATCGCCGCATTTCCCATGACGCGGAAGAATTGCGCATGGAATACCAGCCAAACGTGAAACAGGATTTCGCAGTGGAACTGGCGCAATCGCGCGGACGGGAACGGAGCTGCCGCCTCACGCTTGTGGGGCCGCATCGCGACGACGTGCAATTGCTGCTGAACGAAAAATCGGCCGCGGAATTTGGCAGCGAGGGCCAGAAACGCACCCTGGCCATCGCCTTGAAGATGGCCCAGGCGGAATTCCTCGCCGGCATCCATGGCAGTCCATCTGTGCTGCTGATTGACGACGTGATGGGGGAACTGGACGTGAAGCGACGCAGCGGCCTGCTGCCGTTGCTGGAACAGGCGCACCAGGCCGGCGGGCAGGTTTTCATGACGGCAACCGGGGAGAATTGGCCGCGCGAACTGGGACGCGAGTTGCAACGCTGGAACGTCGAGGAGGGCACGCTACAGCGGATTGGAACTTGAATCTCCCTATGGACAATCCGCGTGGAAAATGCTGGCTGGGAAAATTTCCCCGGTGCCTGACGGTGGCAGCCGGCATCATTCTGGGCCAGGCAATTCTTTACGGCCCGTCTTTAATCGGATCGAAGGTGTTACTGCCTGTGGACTTTCTGGCTGATCCGGGCGTTTACCTTCCTCAGAATCCGGACACAGCCAGGATTATACCGCACGACATAACCCTGTCTGACCTGATCTTTCAATTTGAGCCGGCGCGCCGGTTTGCGACTTCAGAGATTCATCAAGGCCGATTTCCGTCATGGGCGCCGTATCAGTATGGAGGGGCGCCCTTTGTGTGGCCAAAATTCTCCCTTTTCCTGCTTCTGGAATGCTGTACGCCGTCGCCTATCATTCTGGCGTGGGTGCAGTTATTTGCCGCGTTAGTGGCCGGCGTGGGGATATATTTTTTTGCCGGCAGGCATTGGGAGCGGGCTTTTGGCCGGCAACTGTCTGCGCCTGGTGTTACCCACTGACGGCTTTTTTTGTATTGTGGCAGGGATTTCCCACCGGGCTGGGAGTTTATTGGCTCCCGTGGATTTGCTGGTCGGTGGACAAAACCATTCGCAGCTCCAGCCCTTGGGCGGTCATCGCCCTGAGCATTGCCACGTTCCTGACGTTGACCAGCGGCCATCTTGACGTTGGCGTTCAAGTACTGCTTGGTTCGGGGATATTTGCGCTTTGGTCTTGGTGGGATACCCATCGCGGCGAATGGTTCGGGCGGAAATCCATACGGGCGGCCCGGGGCTTGGTGTTCGGTTGGGGCCTGGGGTTTCTATTGGCGGTGCCACCATATTCTGCCCTTGTTTGATATACCCAAACCAGTGCGCGCATGTCGCATCGGATTGCAGGAGCGGAAGATCGGCCACCCGCGGGATTGGCCGCGCTTTCGCAGGTTATTATGCCGGATATATACGGCACCGTCGCCCATGGCAGTTGTCATATTATTCCCAAGGGAACCAATCTCATCGAAAGCGCCGCGGCGGCCTACGCTGGCATTTTGGCAACCCTGGTAGTTGCGCCGCTGGCCTGGTGCGGCCGACGTCGCGCGCTTAACCTCTGCTGGATATTTCTCGCCCTTTTCGGATTAGGTTGGTGTCTGAATCTGCCGGGGTTTGTTCAATTATTGCGGCTGCCGGGACTCAATCTGATGTCTTATAACCGCCTGGTGTTCCTGACCGCCTTCGCGATCCTGGCGCTGACAGCCATCGGCCTGGAAAATCTGAGGAATGGCGCCGTGTCACGCCGATGGTGGTTCTGTTGGGTTGGGGAGCCGTGCTCATCGCCGGCAGAAAAAGAACACAATTGGTTGTTCCGGCTGAGCTGGCTGAATTTGCAAATTGACCGGCTGCGCCGTGGTTGTTAGCCTTTGCCTCCGTATCCAAACGTTTTTATGCGACATACCATATCGGTTCTGGTGGAAAACAAGTTCGGCGTGCTGACGCGCGTGGCGGGCCTGTTTAGCGGGCGCGGCTACAATATTGACACGCTCAATGTGGGCCCGACGCAGGACCCCAACCTATCGCGCATGACCATCGTCACCCACGGCGACGAGGCCACGCTGGAGCAGATCGTCAAGCAGCTCAACAAGCTGCCCAACGCCATCAAGGTGCAGGATTTCCAGGAGGGCGAGTACGTGGACCGCGAGCTGGTGCTGGTGAAGGTGGCGGTGGACTCCAAGTCGCGCGCCGAGGTGATGCAAATCACGGACATTTTCCGGGGCAAAATCGTGGACGTGCAGCCCAAATCGCTCACCATCGAAATCACCGGCGCCGAGAGCAAGGTGGAGAAATTCATCGGCCTGATGGCATCGTTCGGGGTGATGGAGATCACGCGCACGGGCAAGGTGGCGCTGCCGAGAAAATGAAATCCTGGTGAAGCGTTGAAGCGTTGAAGCGGCGTGGGAAAATCCCATGGGCTTTGCGGTTGAGCGGCAGGCGGCGTTGCGGTAAAGTAAAAGTCTAATGAAAAAAATCACCGCCCTGAAAGTCCTGGACAACTACCGGGTGTGGTTGCGCTTTAACGACGGCGTGGAAGGCGAGGTGGATTTTTCCTCAAAATCGCGCACCGGTGTTTTTGCTTTTTGGAACAACTACGAAAACTTCCGAAAGGCACGCATGGGCAAGTGCGACGAATTGCTTTGGAATGACCAGCTTGATTTTTGTCCCGATTCACTCTGGTTGCAGGTGACTGGCCGGGAACCGGAAGCATTGTTGAGCCAGAGACCCCGACCTGTCCATGCCTGAAATCAGCCGTTTTCTTGGTATATCAATCCGGATGTATCGGGACGAACATCTGCCGCCGCATTTTCACGCCATTTACAACGAGTTTACCGCGCAAATTTCCATCCGCAATCCGGCCATCATCAACGGTAAACTGCCACCGCGCGCTTGGTTATGTGATCGAATGGGCCGTGCTCCGCGAAGCCGAATTGACGCAATGTTGGGAAGCTGCACGCACTGACCAGCCGATTAGGAAAATCGAGCCGTTGATTTGATTATGACAATAATCTCTCAGGCTTTGAAGGTGAAATTCGTAGGTTCGCCGCTGGGTTCTGCCATTACAGATTTTCAAGATGTTAAACTCATCCCCCACATGTAACATAAATAATGTTGACCTGTGGGGAGATATTTGCCAACATGCCCAATCCGGGAATATTTGCCAGGCAATTCCTAATCGCATTGGAATAGCTTTCAATTTTTCGTAAGATGAAAAATATTCGGGTCTTCTTCCAAAGCACCCGTCTTTCAATTAACCTCCTGCGTTCCAGCCTGGCCGTATGGCTATTGCTGCTGTTGGCGGCTCCCGCGCCGGCCACGGCCCAGCAGCGGCTGACCGGCCATGTGCCGGCTGCGGTCGCCGGCCTGCAGCCGCTCGGCCTGCTGCCGGCCACCAATCATCTGCAACTAGCCATCGGGTTGCCGGCGCGCCAGCCGGAAACCCTCACCCGACTGCTGCGGGAAATCTACGATCCCGCCAGCCCCGAGTACCACCATTACCTGACACCCGCACAGTTTACCGAACAGTTTGGACCCTCCGAGGCCGATTACCAGGCGGTCATGGCCTTTGCCCGGGGAAACGGCCTGACGGTGACGGCCACCCATCCCAATCGCTTGTTGGTGGATGTGAATGGATCGGTGGCGGATGTCCAAAAGGCCTTCCACGTGACCTTGCGTACTTACCAGCATCCGACCGAGAAGCGGACCTTTTATGCGCCCGACAGCGAACCGACGGTGGACCTGACGGTTCCGCTCTTACACATCAGCGGATTGGAAGATTATGCGTTGCCGCGGCCCAACCTGGTGGCCCATCCCCTGCCCAATGGCACCAACGCTGCGCCCAATAGCGGTTCGGGTCTCAGTGGGACCTATATGGGCAACGATTTCCGGGCGGCGTATGTGCCGGACAGTTCACTCAATGGTTCGGGGCAGGTGGTGGGGCTGCTGCAATTTGACGGTTATACGCCCAGTGACATTGCCTATTATGAAAGGGTGGCGGGTTTGCCGGACATCACGCTGTCCAACGTGCTGATTGACGGGGCCAGCGGGCTGCCTAGCGGCAGCGTGGGTGAAGTGGAGGTGTCGCTGGATATTGAGATGGTCATATCCATGGCGACCAACGTTTCTCAGGTGATGGTG
>JBEKMW010000165.1:0-7365 GCA_049523455.1 Verrucomicrobiota bacterium
AGCGAGATGTACAACATTTACAGCTACGTTAACGAGACGCGCGTAGGGCAAACGGCCAATCTCATACGTTTTGGCCCGACTTGGAGTGTGGACCCGATCAAGGACATGAATTTCAGCCTCAGTTATAACGCGTTGTTTGCAGATCAGGATGTGCCCACGCAAGCGACTGTGCCTAGTGATTTCACGGACACGGGGAACTTTCGCGGCCATTACCTCCAAGCGGTCCTCAAATACAAATTTACCAAGCATCTGAGCGGCCATCTTTGGAGCGAATTCCTCTTCCCGGGTGACTACTACACCAGCCGGAAGCTGATGGATTTCCTGCGTGCGGAAGTTATGTACACATTCTAAACTTGCAAGACGATCCGGCGCCTGTGGGCGCGGCCGGTTCCTTCGCCGCGTTCACAGCGCCGGCAAGACCGCCATGTTCCGGGACCAAGCCATCGAAACCCTTGAGCGCGCCGCGCTGGAGCGGTTGCAGCTTCAACGCCTGCAGGAAACCGTCCGCCGCGTGGCCGCGCAGGTGCCGTTCTACCGGCAGAAATTTGCAGAACTGGGCGTGAAGCCGGGTGATGTCCGCTCGCTGGCCGACCTGCGCCGCCTGCCGTTCACCACCAGCGCCGACTTGCGCGCCAATTATCCCGCCGGTCTGCTCGCGGTTCCGTTCGACGATGCCCTTCGTTTACACACCTCGAGCGGCACCACGGGCAAGCCCAAGGCTTTGTTCTTCTCGCGCCAGGACGTGGACAATGCCGCCGAGTTGTGCGCCCGGTCCTTTGTCATGGCCGGAGTCACGAAGCAGGACGTGTTCCAGAACATGATGACCTACGGCATGTTCACCGGCGCGCTGGTCACACACTACGGCGCCGAGAAAGTCGGCTGTCTGGTCATCCCCGCCGGCCCGGGCAATTCCGAGCGGCAATTGATGCTGATGCAGGATTTTCGGACGACGTTCCTTCACGCCACGCCCAGCTACGCGCTCTACCTCGCGACGTTCATGGAAGAACACGGCGTTGACCCGCGACGCGATCTGGCGTTGCGCAAGGCGTTCGTGGGCGCCGAACCTTACACCGAGGAAACCCGCCGGAAGATTGAGGAAGGCCTTGGCCTTGACGTTTACAACTGCTACGGACTTTCGGAAATGAACGGCCCCGGTGTGGCATTTGAATGCGCGGAAAAGCACGGCATGCATCTGTGGGAGGACCATTTCGTCATCGAGATCATTGACCCGCAAACCGGCGAACCGGTGCGCGACGGCGAGGCTGGGGAACTGGTGATGACGACGCTCTGCCGCGAGGCCATGCCCCTGCTCCGCTACCGCACGCGCGATATCACATCCATCCTCACCACGCCCTGCCCCTGCGGGCGAACGCATCGCCGCCTGAACCGCATCGCCGGCCGTTCGGACGACATGCTCATCGTGCGTGGCGTGAACATCTACCCCCAGCAGATCGAGCGCGTCCTGATGGCGCAGTCGGGTGTGGGCAGAAATTATCAGATCGCACTGGAGGGTCTCGACGAGATGACGGTGAAGGTGGAACTTGCGGAAGCCGGTTTCGAGGCACAGGTGGAACAGCTCATGAAGTTGCAGAACCATCTGGCCGAGAAATTGCGCGCGGAAATCCTCGTCAAACCCCGGGTCCAACTTCTGCCGCCTGGCTCGCTGCCGGTGAGCGACGGCAAGGCCAAGCGGGTGATTGACAACCGCAAGCTGTGAAACAACGGAGAACCCCATGAAAGATGTCAAACTGGTGGCTGCTTTTGCCGAGAACAAACCGGGTCAGGTCGCCCGCTTCACCAAAATTCTCGCCAACGCCAACATTAACATTCGCTGGCTCGCCGTGGCCAGCACCGGCCCGTACGGCGTGATGAAGTTTCTCGTCAGCGATCCGAAGCTGGCCTACCAAGCCTTCAAACACGAAGGCTTGATTGCCAAACTGGTGGACGCGCTCGCCATTGAAGTTCCGGACAAGCCCGGCGGATTGCATGCCGTGGCCGATTGCCTGGCCAGCCACAACATCAACCTCGACAACGCCTCCGGTTTCATCGCGAACAACCGCGCCTTCATGGTTATTGAAGTCTCCGACCATGGCCCGGCCCGGGAGGCCTTGCAAAAGCACGGCTTCCGCGTGTTGGCGCAGAAGGAATTACCCTTGTAGCGGCGCCCGGTCAGCGCGGTGAAATCAATGGCGAATACTGCCAATCTTATGAGCCCCATCATCTACATCTCGCTCGTCGTTCTCTACGTCTTCGTCATGCTCGCCATCGGTTACTGGTGCATGCAACGCACCAGGAACGTCGGCGATTTCTTCCTGGGCGGGCGCACGCTCGGACCGTGGATGAGCGCGTTTGCGTACGGCACCACCTATTTCTCCGCCGTGCTCTTCATCGGCTACGCCGGACGGCTCGGTTGGGGCTTCGGCATTCAGACGCTGTGGATCGTCCTGGGCAACACGTTTGTCGGCACGCTGCTCGCCTGGCTGGTCCTCGCCGGACGCACTCGTGACATGACGGTCCGCCTCAACGCACTGACCATGCCGGAGTTTCTCCGGGCACGCTACCACAGCGCGCCGCTCCAGGTCATCTCCGCGGTGATTATTTTCGTGTTTCTGGTGCCGTATTCGGCGTCGGTTTACATGGGTCTGAGCTATCTGTTCCAAAGAACCATGGGGCTGCAATATAACGAAGCCCTCATCTTCCTCGCCGCGTTGACCGGCGTCTATCTGGTCATGGGCGGTTACTTCGCCGTGGCCGTGAGCGATTTCATCCGCGGCATCATAGAATTTTTCGGTGTTTTGGCCATGGTGCTGCTGCTCGTGAGCATGAAAGGCGGGCTGGGTGCGTCGTTCACCGCGCTGCTCAATCCCCAATACATGCCCGGTCTGCACGCGCCGCCGCCACCGACCGGTCCGCCCTTCCCCGGCTGGGTGACTCTGGTCTCGCTCGTGCTGATTACCAGCTTCGGTCCGTGGGCGTTGCCGCAGATGGTGCAGAAGTTTTATTCCATCCGCAGCAAAGCCGACGTGAAGCGGGCCATGACCATCGCCACGGTCTTTGCGCTGTTCATGTCGTTTGGCGCGTATTACAGCGGCGCGTTGACGCATCTGTTCTTCACCGACCCAAAAACCGACCTTGCGCCCATCGTGGACGCGACGACGCACAAGCCGAACCTCGACCTGCTTATGCCGTTTTTCATCACGAGTTACGTGCCGCAATGGCTGGTGCTCATCATCCTGCTGATGGTGTTCTCGGCCTCGATGTCCAGCCTGTCGTCGCTCGTGCTGGTGAGCAGTTCAGCCATCGCGATTGATATTTACGGCGCATTCGGCAACCGGGAAGAGAAGTCCAAATCCACCATGATCCTGATGCGTGTGTTGTGCGCGCTGTTTGTAATCTTGTCGCTGTTGATCGCCGTGAGCAAGGTGGACGTGATTGTAAACCTGATGGTGATTGCGTGGGGTGCGCTGGCCGGAGCCTTCCTCGCACCGTACCTGTATGGATTGTATTGGCGGCGGACGACCAAAGCCGGCGCGTATGCCGGCATGATCTCCGGCGTTGGCATAGCCGTGGTGCTGTTCTGGTTATGGGGAAAACCATTGATTCCCGTCGCCGGAGCCATTGCCATGTTCCTGCCGCTGCTGGTCGTCCCCGTGGTGAGCCTGCTGACGCAACCACCCAAAGCCGAAATCATCGCCGCAGCTTTTGGCGACCAATCACCTCTGAGTTGAAGTGACTTTGACAAATCCGGCCAATACCACGGCACCCGAGTCCGCGGCAAATTCCTTGGGTTCTTTTCTTTCCCGCCGGCCAGCGGGCCGCATAATGGCACCCAAAATGGAATGATGACAAAAGTTCCACTCTCAGAGTTGACTGACCGCATGAAGAGGTTCCGGGCGCGGATGGATACGGAGTGCCCGCATTGGGAACTGGCCGCGTTCTTCGGCCGGGTCAACCAATATTATTTCACCGGCACGATGCAGGATGGCATGCTGCTGATTCCCCGCGACGACGAGGCCGTATTCTGCGTGCGCCGGAGTTTCGAGCGGGCTCGCGACGAATCGTTGTTTCCCGATATCCGCCCGATTAAAGGATTTCGCGACGCGGTGCCCGCCGTGCCGGCAGCGGCGCGGCAGGTGATTCACCTGGAGACCGAACTGGTCCCGCTCGCGCTGGTGCAGGGATTCCGAAAGCACTTTTCCTGCAAGGAGGTGGCGTCGCTGGATGCGCAGATTGCCCGGGTCCGGGCGGTCAAGAGCCCGTACGAGCTGGCCATCATGGAACGCTGCGGCGCCATGCACCGGCGCGTCATGGAGGAGAACGTGCCGGCGTTACTGCGTGAGGGAGTAAACGAGGCGGAGCTCGCCTGCGATCTATATTCGCTCCTGGTGCGGGAGGGACATCAGGGCACCGTGCGCTTCGGCATGTTCAACGTGGACATCGCCGTGGCGCAACTCGGCTTTGGGGAAAACTCGCTTTATCCGACCAGCTTCGACGGACCGGGCGGGTGCGTAGGCGTCTGTCCCGCGGCGCCGGTGTTGGGCAGCCGCGACCGAAAGCTCCGGAAGGGTGATCTGGTATTCCTGGACGCCGGCTGCGCCATGGATGGCTACGCGACGGACAAGACCATGGTTTACATGTTTGGCCGGGCGCTGCCGGATGATGTGATGGCCCTTCACCGGCGTTGCGTGGAGATTGAACGCCGGCTGGCTTCGATGTTGAAACCCGGGGCGATACCTTCGGAGATTTATATCCGGACCATGAAAAGTCTCGATCTGGAATTCCTTAAGAATTTCATGGGCTTCGGCGCACGGCGGGCGAATTTTCTCGGGCACGGCGTGGGGTTGCAGATTGACGAACCGCCGGTGCTGGCGGAGGGATTCGACGAGCCGCTGGCCGAAGGAATGGTGCTGGCGCTCGAACCCAAGAAAGGCGTGCCGCGGGTGGGCATGGTGGGCAGCGAAAACACCTATCTGGTGACGCCTGACGGCGGCCGAAGCCTCACTGGCAACCATCCCGGCCTGATTCTGATTTGAAACAGCGGTGGGATCCACGCCGCTTTATTGACAAACTTTCATCCATGGCCGCAAGGCAGGCTTCGGCGATTTGCAGGTTGGGAGTGGTGGCTGGGGGCGGAATCGGAAAAACCCATTGACAGTTTTGGAAACAACGAGATATAAGTCCGGCATCTCACCAGACCATATGCTGAGGACAACGCCCAAATCCTGTGGCTACAAGGCAACCTATGAGAGCCAGATGGCCAACTGGGACCTTCGCGCCCAAGTATTGAACCGGGAATGAAACATGAATAAAAAGCAAAGCAATTCGATCAAGCGCGCCATCATTCTCAAGTGCCGCTTGCTCGAGAAAATTGGATATTTCATCGGCACCTGGGGAAACGTCAGCGTGCGGGTGGAGGAAGGCTTTGTCATTACGCCCAGCCGGCTTTCTTACGACGTCATGACCGTCGAAGATTTTGTGACGTTGAATCTCGAAGGAACGGTCCTGCACGGGCACCGCCTTCCTTCCTCGGAAACCGACCTGCATCGGGCGCTTTATCGCAAGCGGAAGGACATCGGCGCAATCATCCACAGCCACTCACCTTATGCCAGTGCCGTATCCTGCCTGCGCTGGTCCATCCCGCCCATCGTGGAAGACCTTGCTCAAGTGGCGGGAGGCAGGATTAACTGCGCCCGATATGTTCCGGGCGGCCGGCACCAGCACCTGGCCAGGGCCGCGGCGGCCAGCATCGGCGAGGTAAACGCCGTCTTGTTGGCCAATCATGGTGTCGTCGCTTGCGGGTGCGATTTGGACGAAGCCTTCGTAACTTCACAAATCCTGGAGAAGGCCGCCCTGCTGCTGTTGCTGGGCGCGAGGTTGGGGAAAGTGCACTCGATTCCGGACAAGTTTGTCCGGGAGGAACGCCACCGATATCTCTACAAGTATGGGACGGCGAAAGATTTTCACTGACCCTGGGTTAGAGGGAAACCGCTATTTTGGAAGAAGCAAAAAGGGGTTGCAAAACGCGGAATCACGCAGAGATGGCGTGACAGACAAAGGCGAGTGGTGGCTGGGGGCGGAATTGAACCGCCGACACAAGGATTTTCAGTCCTCTGCTCTACCAACTGAGCTACCCAGCCAAAACCATTGCAAACATTAGCCAAACTTTAAACTTCAGATTTCCTCACTTTTCCATTGCATACCGCCATTTGATACCGTATGATTTTCAGTGCTATGACAAACCAAATTGACGGTCAAACGGCGGTTGCCAACGGCAACCGGAAACTAACGACAATCAGCATAGACGGCAAGTGGAAATCATTCCACGCCCACGCCGGCCTAATGCAATACATCCCCAGCGGCGTTTTCTTCGCTCGCGCCAAAGTCAATGGCATCGTGAAGCGTGCCAGCTTAGAAACGGATGTCTTCACAACGGCCAAAGACAGGTTGCGCGCCAAGCTCAAAGAATTACAGAAGCCCCAAGCGGAGCCGTCCACGTTCGCCGCTGGCCGCGTCCAGTTTGAAGCCGAGACACGCAACAAGCATGAATTGAGTGAATTGTCCCGCGTGTATCGGTTGCGCTGCGTGGACCGGATTCTGCGCTCTTGGCCGGGCTTGGACAACAAGCGAGTGAACGACATCACAAAAGCGGACTGTGAAGCATGGGCCAAGCGTTACGCGGACAAATACGCGCCGCAATTCTTTAACAATTCGTTGAACGTGTTGCGTGAGATTCTTTCGCTGGCCGGACAGAAACGGGACGATAATCCCGCTTACAAAATCAAGCGGCGTGGCATCCCGCGCAAGCAACTGGATTTGCCCTCGGCGGAGCAATTCAACCAAATCCTAGCGGAGATCGAAACCGCCGGAGCCATTGACGAAAAAGACCGCGCCGATTTTTGCCGGTTTCTGGCCTTTAGCGGTTGCCGGTTGAATGAGGCGAAACAAGCTCTTTGGCAGGACGTGGACTGGCAGAGAAACGAGCTAACGATTCACTGCCTGAAGCGGCGGGCCACAAGCGATGAAGTGCGCTCGCGGGTCATTCCGATTGTCCCGGCCATGCGCCAGTTTTTAACACGGTTACACGGCGAAAGGCATCCGAAACCGGAGGACACCATTTGCCAGGTCTTTGTGTGCAAAAAGCCGCTTGTGCGGGCCTGTAAGCGCGTCGGCGTGGCACCGCTCACGCATCATTCATTGCGGCATTTGTTCGCCACGTTCTGCATTGAGGCGGGCATTGATATTCCGACGGTTTCACGCTGGCTCGGCCACTCTGACGGCGGCGCGCTGGCAATGCGGGTTTATGGTCATTTGCGGCGCGAGCATTCGCAGTTAATGGCGCAACGGGTCACGTTTGGCGCGTTGCCG
>JBEKMW010000166.1:0-7891 GCA_049523455.1 Verrucomicrobiota bacterium
ATTTCCTGGAGGATTTCCTGACGGCGTTGCTGTGGTGTCATGGCTAATATCTATACTACTAGATATAGAATGTCAAAAAAATCTGCAAACCCTAGTCCCTGGACATTTTTGCAACGCACCCACTTCCGTTTTGATGTTACGGCAGCATTTGATAGAATTTCTCAAAGGAAAAACACATGAGCAAAATCGTCATTTCGCCCAAAAAAGGGAAACAAGGCCTCGGCGCCGGAGTGTGGAATCTGGGCTCGGGCCGCGACCCGTTTGGCGGGCCCACCCGGCCGGAAATCCCGGTTTTGGACCGGCTCCCGCTGCTGGCGGAGGCCGGCATCTCTTACATCGAGGCGCACGATGTCGAGATTGCCGCTGGCGACGTGCCCAGAACGAAGCAGCTTCTGCAGCGATACGGGTTGAAAATGGGCATGTACACGCCGTCATTTTTTGCCGACCCGATTTTCAAGGACGGCGCCATGACCAGTAACGACTCCGCCATCCGCAAACGCGCGCTCG
The DNA here is from genome assembly GCA_049523455.1 of Verrucomicrobiota bacterium. Classification (GTDB taxonomy): domain Bacteria; phylum Verrucomicrobiota; class Verrucomicrobiia; order Limisphaerales; family UBA11358; genus UBA11358. Next base: position 508 of record JBEKMW010000166.1, read on the forward strand.
CTAATGCGCGGCAGGCCGTGGATGTGACCGCCGCTTTGGGCGCAGAGGTGATGGTCTTCTGGAACGGGCGCGAAGGCTTCGATTTTGTGCTCGCCAAAAACGGCCGGGACTCGTTCCGGCGCCTGATTGACGGTTTCAACGAGGTGGGCGCCTACGCGCTGGATAAGTACGGCAAAAAGTCGCCGCGCTTTGCTCTGGAGCCAAAACCCAACGAACCGCGCGCCAATATGTACCTCAGCAACGTGGGCGAAGTGCTTTACCTCATCCACCACCCGTTACGACCAGGATCTCCCTTTCGGATACGCCGAACCATTGAAGGATTTGGCCCTGTGCGTCGTGCTTCAGGACGCCCAATGGGACGGCATCCTCGCCTTTGATGTGAAAGCCCCGCGCACCGACCGGCAGGAGGACATCACGGATATTCTGCGCACCAGCGCCGCGAACCTCCAGCGTTTGTGGGCCAAAGCCGCCAAGGTGGACCGAAGGAAAATTCTCGAATTCCGCCGCGCCCAACGCCACACCGCCCTCGCCGGATATCTGGCCCGGTGCCTCTATTAAGCCATACACGATTCCACATGATTTGCTTGGGCATAGATTGCGGCACGCAAGGCACCAAAACCGTGGCTTTGGACAGTGATGCCCGAAAAATTATCGCGTCTGCCGTTCAAAGCTATGACGTGTTGCCCGGCTTGCCCCCCGGTTACATCGAGCAAAATCCGGCCACGTGGACGGAAGCCGTGGATGCCACCGTGCGGCAGGTCCTCGAACAATTGGGCCCGCGGCGCCAGGAGGTCCGCGGCTTTGGCGTTTCCGGCCAACAGCATGGTTTGGTTGCCCTGGACGCGCACGGACAGGTCATCCGCCCCGCCAAACTCTGGTGCGACACCTCCACGTTTGAGGAATGCGAGCTTCTCCGAAACCATTTCGGCGGGGCCCGATTCTTCATTGACCGAGTGGGCCTCGACATGCTGCCAGGGTTCACCGCCCCCAAAATTTTATGGCTCAAGCGGCGTGAACCCGCGAATTTTGCCAGGCTCCAAACCGTTTTGTTGCCGCACGACTACTTGAATTTCCACCTCACCGGCAAATACCGCATGGAATACGGCGACGCTTCGGGCACGGCGCTTTTGAATGTCCGCACCCGCCAATGGCAAACGGAGATTCTGGAATTCATTGATGCAGCTCTGCCGGCAAAGTTGCCGTCGGTGGGTTCGTCGCGCGAATCGGTTGGGACCTTGAAACCGGAATTGGCCGCGCGCTGGAATTTGCGGCGCGAAGTGGCCGTCAGCGCCGGCGGCGGCGACAACATGATGGGCGCCATCGGCACGGCCAATGTCGTTCCGGGCCGGGTCACCGCCAGCCTCGGAACTTCGGGAACCATTTACGCCTACAGTCAAAACCCCGTCACCGACCCCAACGGGGAAATTGCCGGTTTTTGCGACAGCACCGACGCCTGGCTGCCGCTGCTTTGCACCATGAATGTGACCGTGGCAACCGAGGCCGTGCGCAATTTGTTCGGCTGGTCGCTCGCGCAACTGGACGCCGCCATTGGCAGCGCGCCCGCCGGCACCGATGGACTCCTTTTTCTCCCCTATCTTCAAGGCGAACGCACGCCCAATCTGCCCGGCGGTTGCGGCGTGTTTCACGGCCTGACGACCCGCACGATGAAACCGGCCTGGATCGCCCGCGCCGTCATGGAAGGCGTCACCCTGGGCCTGGCCTACGGCCTTGAGCGCATGAGGCAACTGGGAATGGTTCCAGCAGAAATCCGCCTCACCGGCGGCGGCAGCAAAAGCCCGGTCTGGCGGCAGATGTGCGCCGACATTCTCAATTGCCGCGTAGTGACATTGGCCGAACCCGAGGCTGCCGCCCTGGGCGCCGCGCTCCAGGCTTTGGCCACGGTCCAAACTTCCAAATCAATCGCCGCTTGGTCCGGCGACCTCGTCCAGACCCAACCCGCAGAAACGGTCGAGCCGGACAAAAACCTGCAGTTTGACTATGTTACGGCGCGGGAAAAACACACTTTGCTCGCGCAGACCCTCGCCCGCGCCAGCTTCTTGTAACACTGAAACACTATGCCCCGATTAAACGGTTACGTCATCCGGCTCACGCTCATCGCCACGTTGGGCGGATTGCTCTTCGGCTACGACACGGCGGTCATTTCCGGAGCGGTGGGGAGTTTGCGGGCTTATTTCATAGTGCCGCGCCATCTTGGCCCCGATGCCGCCAACTTTCTTTGGGGCATGGTCAATTCCAGCGCGCTCATCGGCTGCACCGTTGGCGGGCTGATCGGCGGATGGGTCAGCTCCCGCGCCGGACGCAAAGGCGGATTGATCGTGGCGGCCGTTCTCTTCTTGATTTCGGCGCTGGGCGCCGCCGCTCCCGAATTTCCCTTTGCGCCCATCGGCCACGGCGGACCGGGCTATATGTGGAATTTTGTCTTTTTCCGCGTCGTCAGCGGCGTCGGCGTGGGCCTGGCCTCCATGCTTTCCCCGATGTATATCGCCGAGATTGCCCCGGCCAAAGTCCGCGGCAATCTCGTGGCTTGGAACCAGTTTGCCATCATCTTCGGAATGTTGGTGATTTATTTCGTCAACTACGGCATCGCCCGCGCCGGCAGCGGCGATATCTGGCTCAATACCATAGGCTGGCGCTACATGTTTCTTTCCGGCGCCGTCCCCGCCGCCGTCTTCCTCCTGCTCCTGTTTTTCGTTCCCGAAACACCGCGGTATCTGATGTTGAAAAATCACGAAGCCGCCGCGCACGCGGTGCTCGCGCGGTTGACGACGCCCGAAGAAGGCGAACAGGAAATCGCCGAAATTCGCGCGTCGTTCACGCAACACCACTCCGGCAGGTTGTTTTCCTTTGGCCCGCTGCTCATTGTCATCGGGATTTTGTTGTCGGTCTTCCAGCAGTTCGTCGGTATTAACGTAGTGCTGTATTACGCGCCGGAAATTTTCCGGAATGTTGGTTTGGACACCAACGCCTCGCTGTTCCAGACGATCATTGTCGGCGTGGTGAACCTCATTTTCACCGTCGTGGCCATTGTTACGGTGGACCATTTTGGGCGCAAACCGTTGCAAATCATCGGCGCGTTGGTCATGGCCGCGGCCATGTTCGCTTTGGGCGCCGCGTTTGCGCTTCAAGTCAAGGGAATCGTGGCGTTGCTGTGCATGTTGTTTTACATCGCCGGATTCGCCGTCTCCTGGGGACCGGTCACCTGGGTCCTGTTGAGCGAGATTTTTCCGAACCAGATTCGCGGCCAAGCCATGGCCGTGGCGGTGGCCGCCCAGTGGATCGCCAATTTCCTCGTCAGTTGGACTTTTCCCGTGCTCAACGAAAATCCGGCCCTGGTTCAACATTTTCACCACGGATTTGCCTATTGGATTTACGGCCTCATGAGCATCCTCGCCGCGTGGTTCGTGTGGAAAATTGTGCCTGAAACCAAAGGCCGGTCACTCGAACAAATGGAGAAATTATGGCGACCCCAAAATCATTCAAGCATCTGAGCCCGCGCTGATGACGTGGATAGGTCGCGTAGTTACCGGCGCGGCCGGTTCTATACCGCAATCGGCGCCTTGATGGCCGGGTGCGGGTCGTAACCCACCAGTTCAAAATCCTCAAATTTGAAAGCGTCAATGTTCTTCACCGCCGGATTCAGCTTCATTTGCGGCAAGGGACGCGGCTGGCGCGAAAGCTGCAGTTTCGCCTGCTCCAGGTGATTGGCGTAAAGGTGCAAATCGCCGAACGTATGCACGAATTCACCCGGTTTCAGCTCGCACACCTGCGCCACCATCAGCGTGAGCAGGGCATAGCTGGCGATGTTGAAGGGCACGCCCAGGAAAATATCGGCGCTGCGCTGATAAAGTTGGCAGCTCAATTCGCCGTCCAGCACGTAAAACTGAAACAGCGCGTGGCACGGGGCCAACGCCATCTGCTCGATTTCGCCCGGGTTCCACGAGGTAACGATGTGCCGCCGGCTGTCGGGATTCTTTTTGATCTGGGCGATGACGCTGTCAATCTGGTTTACGGAACCGCCGCCGGGCGTGCGCCAATCGCACCATTGCGCGCCGTAGATGCGGCCCAGGCCGCCTTGCGGGTCCGCCCATTCGTCCCAGATGGTCACGCCGTGGTCATGGAGGTATTTGACATTGGTATCGCCGCGCAAAAACCAGAGCAGTTCGTAAATGATGGACTTGGTGTGCAGTTTCTTGGTGGTGAGCAGCGGGAAGTTCTTGCGCAAATCAAACCGGGTTTGCGCGCCAAATACGGAATACGTGCCGGTGCCCGTGCGGTCGGACTTGAACTTTCCATGCTCAAGGACGTGCCGCAGCAAATCGAGGTACTGAGTCATGCCGCGGAAAATTTAACCACGAAATTGTGAAAGACGCGAAGCAGAAGTTCAACCCGGGCCGGAAGTTGGTGCTGTCCTGATTTCGGAAGGGCGCGTCACTCCGTGCGCGCCGTTGTCCGGTGTTTGCGGCGGGCAGAGGACTGCCCACCCTACCCGGATTTTGAAATTAGGACACTACCCGGAAGTTTCCTGCCTCTCCTCACTCCTCGGCCTCGGCGATATAAAAGATAAAGGCCGGACACCCGGTCCGGCCTCTTCTTACACTTAAAACATTGTTGAGAACGCAGCCAACTACTGGTGCTAGCATACCCCAAGTCTGGAAATGTGCATGTCACCATTGTTGGTGACACCTCCAACTGACGCCGGACAGCGCGGTTCGGGGCGGGATTCGTTTCCGGGCGACGACTGGCGGTGATTTGGGCTCAGAGCTTCTTCGCGGTCGCCACGGCGGGCAATCGGAAAGGATTGACACCCCTGGGTTGGACGTTGGGGACGGAGGGTCCCTGCGGCTGGGCAAAGGCGACCTTGGAACGCAACAGGAGCGTGCCGAGGCACAAATCGGCGAGCGGCAGGACGACGTTGAAATTCCTGTGCATGTAGCGGTGGTGCAGCAGGTGATGGCCGTTGAGGCGGAAGAAAATGCCGGAACGCTCGACGTGCCGTTTTTTCGGCAGGTGCATGCACCAATGCATGTATTCGTAGGCGGTGAAATAGAGCGTGCAAACCACCGCCGCGCCGCACAGGACGCCCCATTTTTCCGAAAGCAGCGCCCAGAGCAAAAACGGGAGCAGACCCAGCGCCACGATGACCGGTCCGTTCCACCACGCCATCGGAATCGTTTTTTTGTCCAGATCGTGGATGAGGTGATAGGTGTGGTCGGCCTTGAAAACATGATGGTGCACGAGCGTGTGCCGTTCGAAGGGATAGCGGAAAAATTTCACCAGGACGGAACGGTGCATGAGAAAACGGTGCAACAGCCATTCACACAAGGAGGCGAAAACCGTTCCAGCCACCACGCCAATGGCGCACCAAAATAAAAACATGGTCATAAAACAACTGTAACTGCGTCGCTTAAAGACTGATGGAGAACTTCCAACGAACACCCAATGGGCCTGAACTCGAATCGGTCTTGCTTGTTCAATAAAGTGTCCGCCCTAATCCAGTCCAGAGCAAGTTTTATTTTGATGCCGCGCCGCGCCGTGTGCATCTGACAAGTTGCCCCGGCGCGCGGCCTTCAGGCCGCTTCGGCGCACGAAAGCAGTTGGATCAAACGATTGATGTATTAGCGGGCGGTGCGGAAGCGGCGTAAACGCCGCGCGCCGCGAGGCTTTGCGTTTTGGGGAACTTCCCAGATGCACACGCCGCGCCGGACCGGGCGTTCAACCGTCCCAGACCACCCGGCCATTGGAATGACTTCCCTGGCGCTTGAATCCGAGCGAGCCGGTAATCAGATAGCAGGCCGGCCGGCCATGGGCGTGTTCCCGCCGGGCGTCGTTCCTGACAAATTTCATGATGACGGGCAGGGACGGCAGGTCTGCGGCGACCAAATCGTTGTCCCGGTAGATGGAATACGTTTGCTTGGTATCGTTCATCGCGTCTCTCCGGGGGAATTTCTATTTGCCGACGGCCCCGTGCAGAATCATCACCGTGGCCAGGAGGCCGCCGACGATCACGCCAACGGATATGGTGCCGGCGATGATTTTGAACTCGCGTCCGTATTGCGAGGGCTGTAATCGCGGGAACAGCCATTTACCGACATGATTCTTCAGCATAAACGTCTTTGGTTGACATTGCATCCATTGGAACGGTTATGCCCTTCAATGTCCACATATATTTCACGAAAAATAGTTGCAGATAGTTGTTGCTATTGCGGCCAATTGGGTGATGCTGGTGAGGTCTAAGATAGCTCGCCTCTTTCAAGGATTGGGAATCTCAGGTGAACACTGTTCAGTGATGATTTGAAACCCGATGTCCGGGAACAGTCTGGGAAAGCGCAGTTAAAAAGGACAATTAAACATCACATGAGCAATAAAATATTTGTGGGCAATCTTGCCTTCAATGTCACCGAAAACGACCTGACCGACGCGTTCGCCGCGTGCGGCGCGGTCACAGAAACCAACCTGATGATGGATCGCGCCACCAGCCGCTCCCGCGGCTTTGGCTTTGTGACGATGAGCACCGCCGAGGAAGCGCAGAAAGCCATCGCCACCCTGAATGGGAAGGAAATGGGCGGACGCACCATCACCGTCAACGTGGCCCGGCCGCGCGAAGAACGGGCCGGAGGCGGTGGTCGCAGCCGCTACTAAGCATCCTCAAAGTCTCACGGGCGGAATTCGGCTGAGCCGGATTCCGCCCTTTTCATTTCAAACCGCCATGAGGGAACAGCCCATGGAAATTGAAGGCTGCGAGAAAATGGTCCTGTCCCAGCACGAGGCAACGTGTCCTACAGACCGTTCGCGCTTGTTTCTTAATGGTGGCTCAGTGGTTAAATGGCAAGTTTTGTGTGATACGATAGACGTCGGTTGGTCCAACGACCGATGCTTTTCGCAGAGAGCGGCGGCGTTTGGAATTTTTGCCTTGCAGCAAGTGGCGCCGACCAGCGCCCCGGAAGAGCACTTTGCCGGTGGCGGTAATTTTGAAACGTTTGGACACTGATTTTCTGGTTCTAGTACCTTTGGGTCGTCGCATACAGGTCCTTTCATTGTTCGAATCACTTCATGTTTGCTCAGGCCTGGGTTTGCAGTTGCATTCGGTTCAGGCCGGAAGCATGGCGCGGCTGATGCTGGAAGTCTGCGTAAGTCCCACGGTCCGCACGGCTGTTGTCCCGGTAGGAAAGATTGCCCACGAGGCTCAGGAGTGGATGGCGGCGTTCCCGGAAGGCGCCCGCCACCCGCCGCAGAATGCGCCTGAGGGAATAAAAGCGACGGTTGCAGGCATTCATTTCCTGAACGATGCCAGCCAGAGTGAAATGCTTGTACCGGGCCACCGGGAAGGTCAGCGTGTAGTATTTCCAGTCTGCCGGAAAGGTGT
>JBEKMW010000167.1:0-7066 GCA_049523455.1 Verrucomicrobiota bacterium
AAAGCCTACCCTTTCATGAAACGGCCCCGTCGCGAATTAAGAGCCGCTCACGTCGATCACCTCCCGGCCCGCAAAACCAAACCCTTGTTTTAGCGCCATTCGGCTGAAGCCCGCTTCACGCCACGAAATGCTGTCGCCGATGAAGCGGCATAAATCCCGCGCTCCGGAATTCAGGACACCACCCGATGAACCTCCCGGTTGCCAGCGGCGAAAAAGTTTCTAATTTTTGGAGGTTTTGGGCATCTATACCAGTGTGCAAACCGCATTAAGACTGCTGGTGGTTCTTCTGCTCAACGTGGCCGGCCTGGCCGCCAGCGCCGCCTACACGCAGGTACGCTTGGTTCTGTCCGCCGACACGGTGCGTCCGGGCGACACGGTGCTGGCCGGCGTAGATTTGAAAATGGACCCGGGCTGGCACACTTACTGGGAGAATCCTGGCGAAGCCGGCATGGCGACCAAGGTTCAATGGCAGCTTCCCCCCGGCGTGACGGCAGGCGAAATCCAATGGCCGCTTCCGGAGAAACTCCCGCCCGCCGAAGTGACCACCTACGGGTATAACGACGAGGTCATGCTGGTCATACCGCTGAAGTTCGCCCCCGACTGCAAGCCCGGCTCGCTCGAATTGAAGGCCGGCGTCTCGTGGCTGGAGTGCAAAACCGAGTGCATCCCCGGAAACACCGACGTGGCGGCCACGATTAACGTCGCAGCCGGAACCAAGGCCTCTGCCGACGCTGCGCTCGTTCAATCCTGGCTAAGCAAAGCGCCCACGACCGATGGTCTGCCGCTTCACGCCTGGTGGGAAACGCCGGCAACCAATGACGAGCGACCACTGATCATCGCCAGTCAAGGAACGACTGCCACCCGGAACGTTACCTACGATTCGGTTGATCTTTTCCCCGCTGCCAGCAGCGACTACGAAGTCGAGCCTGCCGTACAGGTTATTCCAGCCGCTTCCAGCCTTTTTCAGCTTCGCAAATTCGTAAAAAAGTACGCCGGAGATTGGCCGAAGGAGATCTCCGGTGTCCTGGTTACCCAAACCGGCGCGCAGCGTAACGGCGTGGTAGTGGAACTGCCCATCGCCAGCCAACCACCGGCGGGCGAAGCTGTTTTCACCCAATCATCCAGCGGCGGCGGCACGGCCGCAAATCTTTCCGGCCCAAGGATGGAAAATGGCGGGCCCCCTGCCCCGCCATCCAAGTCGCTCTGGAAAATATTGCTCTACGCCTTCGTTGGCGGCCTTATCCTTAACATCATGCCCTGCGTGTTGCCGGTGATTGCGCTGAAAATTCTTGGCTTCGTCGGTGAAGCCCGCAGCCAACCTGGCCGCGTCCGCGCGCTGGGTCTCGTTTATGCCCTTGGCGTGTTGGTGTCGTTTCTAGCGCTGGCGGCGGTCGTCATCGGGGTGAAAGCCGCCGGGCATCACGCCGGATGGGGAATGCAATTCAGCAGCCCGGTTTTCGTCGTTTGCCTCACCACGCTCGTCACGCTGGTAGCCTTGAACCTCTTCGGTGTGTTTGAAGTCACGCTCGGCGGCCGCGCTTTGGACGCGGCGGGGCATTTGGCGTCAAAATCAGGCGCGCCCGGCGCCTTTTTCAATGGCTTGCTGGCCACGGCGCTGGCCACACCCTGCACCGCGCCGTACCTGGCGCCCGCGCTCGGCTTCGCTTTTGCGCAAAGCTCGTCCGTGATTGTCCTGGTTCTCGTGTTCGTGGGACTTGGCCTCGCCGCGCCTTACGTGGTGCTAAGCTGGCATCCCGGCTGGCTCAAATTCGTGCCCCCGCCCGGCGCGTGGATGGAAAAGTTCAAAAAAGCGATGGGATTTCCCATGCTGCTGACCGCGGTATGGTTGTTCAACCTGGCCATCGGCGACTACGGCCCGAATGTGCTTTGGCTGGGTGTTTTTCTGGTGTTGATGGCGTTTGCAGCGTGGATTTTTGGCGAGTTCGTCCAGCGTGGCCGCGCCCGCAAAGGCGTCGGACTGGTCATCGCATTGGTGGTCGCGATTGGCGGCTATGTATTTGTGCTGGAAGACCAATTGCATTGGCGCGCGCCGTTGACCATTACGCATTCGCCGGGCGCGGCGGAAGCATCGCCGGGCGGCATTAGCTGGCAGCCATGGAGTCCGGCGGCCGTGGCGCAAGCGCGCGCCGCCGGTCATCCGGTGCTGGTGGATTTTACCGCGGACTGGTGCCTGACCTGCCAAGTGAACAAGAAGATCGCCATTGATGTCCCTTCGGTGCGCCAGAAGCTGAAAGAGCTAAACGCCGTGGCGCTGGTCGGCGACTACACGCATTTCCCCGACAGCATCACCACCGAGTTGAACCGCTACGACCGCGCCGGCGTGCCGTTGCTTCTGGTTTATCCGAAAAACCCGGCTGCCCAGGCCATTGTTTTGCCGCAAGTGCTAACGCCGGGAATTGTCCTCAATGCGCTCAACCGGTCTGACAGCGACTAACAGCCAGTTGGAAGCTGCTGTGGCCTTTGTTGGCTTCGTTGACTTCTGTTAAATCATCTGCTTGTTTTTCCCTTCCCGCCGCCGCGGTGCGCCAGCGCGAGCGGGAAGCAGCCTGCCCTACACCCTCAGCCTGCCGGCGGCGGCAGCATCAGCACGCGGTAAAACCGGTACGCATCGGGCGGGTTGGTGTCGGTAAAGATGATGGGCGACCCTGCCGGAAATGGAAAATCCTGCAAATTGGTCCAGTTGGTCTGCGAGAGCCTCGTGCAGTATTGCAGTTGGTAGGAATAGCCCGGCAATGCGCTCCAGGACAGATTGATGAGGTTGTTGGTTTTGGTGACGGATTCAATCACGGGTGGCGAAATGGCCGACACATACACTTGATCCAGCCCCAGATACAACAGCGCATCGTCACGGAAACCGAACTGAATGGTCGAACTCGTCGCAGATGCGGTCACGAGGAATTGATAGGGAAACCAGCCGACCAGGTCCGAATTCGTGGTATCCATCAAAGTGGTTCCGTTCCACGACACTGTGAACTCCGTAACTGGCGTGTCCAACATGTTCGTGGGGTTATAGAAGTCAAAACCGACTACATAAGGCAGTCCTGGAATGGTCGCCACCGTCTGGGAAATATACCCGAGGGAGCCCACCGGAGCGAACTCCCCGCCATAAAAGCCCGCGTCCACATACGTGGTATTGGTAGTCACCAAGCAGTCCTCGAAATCCCCGCTGGTCGTCCATCCGGTAAAATCGCCGAACTCAAATCCGCCATTTTGCAAGAGCGGAATCGGAACCACGGTCACCTCATCCAACCCAAGAGACGACGGATCGTCCCGCAAGCCGAACGTCAGAGTGGTTTGCGTGCTCGAGTTCATCACCGTGAAATGCAGGTTGGTCCATCCAATCGCCCCCAGGTTCGTCTGGTTCATCAGCGTCTGGCCACCCCAGGTGACTTCAAACTGGTTGGGGGTCTGCCCATCCGGGCTGTCCAGCCAGAGAGACACCAGGTACGGCTGGCCCGGATACGTCGTGATCGGCTGCGAAATAAATCCAGGCGAACCGGAGGCCCCGAAGGACGCGCCGTAGGAACCTGCCCGTCGCGCTATCGCCGTCACCGCGTCCTTCGCGCTGTTGCCCGACTGTGTCCAGCCGGAGAAATCATCGGTCTCAAAGCCGCCGTTGCTGACCAACAGGGCCGGCGTCACGCTCACGTCATCAAAGCCAAAATAGGACGAGAAGTTCAGAAATCCGAATTCGAGGTATTCACTCGTGGTGCTGGCGGCGATGTTGAGCTGAAAGTTGGTCCAGCCAAAGGCCGGCATATTCGTCAGTGCCAGCATGGGGAAACCGCCCCAGTACAGGTTGAACAGGTTATCACCCGCCTCGAAATTTTCCAGCCAGAAGGAAAGCGAATACAGCTCCCCAATTTCAGTCGGTGCCAGGGACTGAGAGAGGTAACCGGGAGTAGGATCGGGGCCGATTTGCACGCCATATTGGCCGGAATGAAGATAGAAAGCGCTGTTGGTCACCCAGGTATAATTGGTGTCTCCGAAATTGAACCAACCGGTAAAATCACCCGTTTCGAAATCGCCGTTGACGAGCAGATCCGGCGCGTACGGCACGTAGGTAACCACGCTGACATTGTCCACGGCAAAGTACTCGCCCGCGCCGTTCGTGTAGGCCGCGTGCTGGGTTCCGCCGGAAGCCAAAAGGTGCACCTCATCCACTCCGTAGAAGTTGAAGTAAATGAGCGTCGGCGCGGTCGCGCTCAAAATATTGGTCTGGTCATAGACCAATGTGCCATTGATGTAACCTTGGGCCTCAAATTGCAGGTTGTCATTCCAGGCGGCGGTGGCGTAGGCGGAAATAAAATCAAAGATCACTCCCGAAATGACACCGGTGCTCGCAAACGCGTTATAAATCACATCGTTGGGCGACACCACGCCCGCCTGATATCCGCTGGGGTTGCCGGGATAATCCACGCCATCCAAATAGTAGAGGTTGCTCCAGTTCAACTCGTGATAACCCACCGGCACCGGCAGTTGGTCCGGGGGCAGATCATCGAATCCAATGGTGGGATCCGCCCGCACGACTGCGGACGCCCCCAGGCACACCAGCACTGACCACAACAGAACTTTCATGGCAGACCTTTCGATAGGGCCACGGGACACTCCCACCGACCGCTCGCGGGTGCAGGAAGGTGCCGGGACATTTTGGTTTTGGGATCAGAGAGAAAGTGCCGAATGCCGTGCTCCGGGCCGGCCAACCGGGCCGTTCGGGGGAGCGGGCCGAGTAGAAAAAGGGAATTTTACCACCTGCATTCACACTCTTAAAGAATGCACAAAACCACCCACACGTCAAGTTCCGCGGAGCGTGGGTGGCGCTCTAAATTCAGGAGCGCGGCATTTATGCCGCTTCATCTGCCAATGCATTTCGTGGCGTGAAGCGAGCCGAAGCCCGCGCTCCCGGAACGCGAGTTGTCCCAACTCGCAGCATGACCGACTCATGTAGCACCTGCGGATTTGAGGGTAATTGGCGTCCGGCAGGTCTGTCACTCCCCGGATACCGTCACTACCACAGTGCGCCGGCGGGGTTTGATGTCGCATTCCAGGTGAAAGATTTGTTGCCAGGTGCCCAATACCGGCTTCCGGTCGGCCACCGGCACGGTCAACGACGGTCCAAGGAGCGTGGCCTGCAAATGGGAATGCCCGTTGCCGTCGTGCCAGGCTTGCTCGTGCCCGTAATGGCGGCCAGGCGGGATCAGCTTGTCCAGTATATCCGGCAGGTCTTGCATCAGGCCCGGTTCGAATTCGATGGCACCCAGTGCGCCGGTGCTTCCCACGTTGAACACGTGGGCCGTACCGGTGCGCACCCCGGAGTCGTGGATGATTTGCGCCACCTCCACCGTCAGGTCATGCAGGTGCCGATGGCCCTTGGTCTCCAGCAGGATTTGCTTTTGGTAAATCATGCCCCTTCTCTTGCGCGGAATCGAGCCGGAAGGCAAGTCCGATGGCGTGCGGCGGTCGCCTGAAGGCGCAACTCCAAACCATTTGGGTTCGTTTTTCCGTCCGACAGGTGTCCATACACAGGGGATCGGGCCGGATTTGTTGGTGAAATCGAATTTCACATTTGGGTTCGTTTGGTAATTTTCATGGTTCAGGCCTTGGCGGAAATGTCCATCGTCAGCGGGGCGGGTCGCAAACCGGATAGAGGATGGAGGGATGGCGAAAACCGCCAAAGGCTTCGGCGAAGGCGTCCAATTGCATAGCGGCCCAAATGGGGGCGCGCTGGGCGTCGGCGGCCTTTTTCCGTTACCAGTCATAAACCCCATTGAAGCACGGTTTGGGATTTCGGAATAGGCGACGGTCGCGCATTGTGCACCTTTTCAGCGGTATTTTTGCCCCGCACGGGAAATGTTTTGGACAGGATGAACAGGATTAACAGGATGCAAAACTGAGGTCGGAGGTCAGAGGTCGGAGGTCGGAGATAGGCGTTCGATTGACGATCTCCGGCTTCACCGGCCGGCCGAACCGGCCCGAGCCAAACCGGCGCGCGGCCTTCAGGCCGCTTCAGCGTCCGAGCGGGAATCAACATACGATTGTGCTGTGAGCACTCGAACGATGATGTGGCGTAAACGCCGCGCTCCGGCATTGTCGTAATCGGGGGCAATGTCAATTTCAGCTTTAGGTTCGCTTGGTAATTTTCATGTCTCTTTGCGATCTTTGGGTTCTCTGCGGTAAAATAATACTTCGGTTCCTTCGTTTGCCTCTGTTCTTTTGTGTTCATCTGCGTTCATCTGCGGTTAAATCTTCACGATTTTTGCCCGGCGCCTTCGCCATTGGTTCCGCGTTGGTGCCCGTCCGCCGGAATTGGTTTGTTTCTGTGACTGGTCGCGGTCATCTGCCGCGAGTAAATCACAAGTCAGCATTTCGGAATAGGCGACGGTCGCGCATTCGGACAGATTCCCAATAGGAGATGGGAGAGAGAAGAGAGGAGAGGGGGATGCAGGAACAAAGCGGAAAGCGGGAAAGCGGGAAACGTGAAACGGCGGAAAGCTGTAACGATGTTTTTGAACAGGAGGCAACGGAGCGAACGGAGGGAAAAATTAACCGCAGATGGACACGGATGGACACAGATTTGGGAAAGGCAGAAAGATGGAGGCAGGAAGATAACTTGAAGGACCAATGCGCGTCCAATCTGGGAGGTCGAAGCTCCCCAGAGGCGCAGAGGGAGAAATCGAGGCGGCGCGTCTGGTACGGCTCGGTACGGCTCTGGGACGGCTTTGGGACGGCTCGAAAATGAGAAAAGGCCCGTCTTTATTGGCTTGGGACGGCGGTACGGCTCCAAGGGGGTAAATATACCCCTCCTGCCCCATGAGCCCGGAAACATTGAACACCGAACATCCAATGAAAGCAGAGAGCCCTCACCTCATCGGCCTTCGCTCCGGCCTACGCTCGGAAGCTACGGACCGGCAGGCAGCAGCTATGGCCCTTTCCATGAACCGACCACCATCAGGCAGCTTTTGGCTGGAGCACCAAATTGTACTTGCGAGCGAGTTTCTGCAGCAGGCGTTGCTCGGTTTGGGCGACTCTTTCTTCATATTTTTTG
>JBEKMW010000168.1:0-6708 GCA_049523455.1 Verrucomicrobiota bacterium
GGCCGGTCAACCTGACGTTTAGTTATCCGCGCTGGACGATCAATCCCGCCGACGTTTCCTCGTATCTGTGGTTGGCCGCTGCCGCGGCGGCGTTGGTCGGGGTGGTTTATTTCACGCGCCGGCTCCAGGGGCGTGGGGTGGCGGCGGCGCTGATATTCTTCGCGGTGACGCTCAGTCCGGTAATGGGCTTCATCATGCTTTATACGTTCCGCTACACGTATGTGGCCGATCATTACCAGTACGTGGCCTGCATCGGGCCGCTGGCGCTGGCGGCGGCGCTGATAGAAGGCAGAAGGAAGAAAGCAGAAGGCAGAATGGGAGACCCTTCACCCTTGATCCCTCTCCCCAGAAAAGGCAGGAGGAAGAAGGAAGAAGGCAGAAGTGCCGAAACGGACCCGCAGATGGCCGCCATCTTCCATCTTCCATCCTCCCCCTTCCCTCTTCTCTCTCCCCTCTTCTATCTCCTCCCAGTAGTACTGGGGGTGCTGACGTGGCAGCAGTGCGGCATGTATGCCGACGCCGAAACCCTCTGGCGCGTCACGCTGGCGCGAAATCCGAATAGTTGGATGGCCGAGAGCAACCTGGGGCAGACGCTGATCGACGAGGGAAGATGGGATGACGCCATCCAGCATTCTCAGCGGGCGCTCCAACTCAACCCGGATGATGCCGAGGCCCATTGTAACTTGGGCGTCGCGCTGGCCGCCCAGGGCAGGCAGGCTGAAGCCATGCGGGAATACCAGCGGACGCTTCAAATCAATCCTGATTTCGCCGGAGCCTACGATGGTTTGGGCAGCCTGTTGTCCGCCCAGGGCAAAGTGGCCGAAGCCATGCAACAGTTCCGGCGCGCCCTCCAACGCGAACCCGATTACGCCAAGGCTTACGACCATTTAGGCGTCGCGCTGGCCACCCAGCACCGATGGGCCGAAGCGGAGCAAAGTTTTGCCCGGGCCATCCGGCTTGAACCCAATCTCGTCCAGGCCCATTTCAACTGGGGACTCTCCCTCACCTTTCAGGAACGGTGGAGCGAAGCCATCCCCCATTTTGAGCGGGCGATTCAACTCAGACCCGGTTACGCCCAGGCCCACTTTAATCTGGGCGCCGCCTTCGCCCACGAGGGAAAATCGGCCGATGCCCTGCCGCAATTTCAACAAGCCCTCGACTTGGCTGCCGCCCAGGGCAATACCGCCCTCGCCGCCGCGGCGCGCGCCCAACTCCAAGGGGACGCGCCCGTTTCATCCCAATCGCCGTGATTCATTTACGATTTGCGATATACGATTTACGAGGCGGCCTCGACTCTTGAAGAGCTGCGTAAATCGTATATCGTAAATCGTAAATCCGCAGGTTGCGGCTGCCCGCACCTCACCGCTATCATGGCCCCGCACCGCATGAATCAAACCGTTCAGACCGCCAGGGTACAATGGCTGGCGGGCTTCGCACTGGCTGCCATCACCTTGCTGGCCTATTTGCCGGTCTGGCACGCGGGCTTCATTTGGGATGATGATGCCTATGTAACGCAAAATGCCACGCTCCACGACCTGGCGGGCCTGTGGCGCATCTGGTTCCAAGTGGGCGCGGTGCCGCAATACTATCCGCTGGTACACACCACCTTCTGGGTGGAGCACCATTTATGGGGGCTCCATCCGCTGGGCTATCATCTGGATAACGTGCTGTTGCACGTGGTGGGAGCGCTGTTGCTGGCCTGTGTGCTGGGGCGTTTGCAGGTGCCGGGGGCGTGGCTGGCGGCGGCCATTTTCGCCCTGCACCCGGTCCAGGTCGAATCGGTGGCGTGGGTGACTGAACGCAAGAACGTGTTGTCGGGGGTCTTTTACTTTGCCGCGGCACTGGCCTATCTGGCATTTGATCCGCCGGGCTCGATGGAAGGATTGAGCCGGCGGCGCTGGAGTTATTATTGGGCGGCACTGGGGCTGTTCTTGGCCGCGCTATTGAGCAAGACGGTTACTTGCTCGTTGCCGGCAGCGTTGTTGTTGGTGCGTTGGTGGAAGAACGGGCGGGTAGTGGGGCGGGACGTGTGGCCGTTACTGCCATTTTTCGCGCTGGGGGTCGGGCTGGGGTTGTTGACGGCATGGATGGAGCAGCACCATGTGGGGGCGCAGGGGGCCGAGTGGTCGTTGACCTTTGCGGACCGGTGTCTGGTCGCCGGGCGGGCGGTGTGGTTTTACGCGGGCAAGCTGATCTGGCCGGCGCCCTTGATCTTCATCTATCCGCGCTGGACGATTAATGCGGGGTTATGGTGGCAATGGCTGTTTCCAGCGGCGGCGATGGGTGTGGTGGCGGGGTTATGGTGGCGGCGCAGACGGTTTGGTTACGGGCCGCTGGTGGGAGTGTTGTTTTTCATCGGCACGCTGGGGCCGGCACTGGGATTTGTAAACGTGTACCCGATGCGCTACTCGTTTGTGGCGGACCATTTTCAATATTTGGCGAGTGTGGGGCTTATGGCGCTGGCTGCTGCCGGGGTGGCGCGGATACTGGTTCACCTGCGGTGGTGGCAACGACCAGCGGGCTACGCGCTCTGCATGGTGCCGTTGTTGGGATTGGCTGTCTTTACTTGGCGGCAGTGTGGCCTGTATGCCAACGCCGAATCCCTCTGGCGCGCCACCTTGGCGCGGAACCCAACCTGTTGGATGGCCGAAAACAATTTAGGTGTCGAGTTGGCCGCCCGGGGGAACTTGGCTGAAGCCATTCAACATTACAAACGGGCGCTCCAACTCGAGCCGGATAATGCTGGGGCCCAGAGCAATTTGGGCGGCGCATTGACCCGGCAAGGGAAATTGCCTGAAGCCATTCAACACTGTGAGCGGGCGCTCCAACTCGAGCCGGATAACGCCAAGGCGCGTTGCAATCTTGGGACCGCGCTCACAGCCCAAGGGAAGTGGGCTGAAGCCATGCAGCAATACCAGCAGGCGCTTCAAATCAGCCCCCGCTTCGCCGGAACTTATGATGCTTTAGGCAACCTGTTGTCCGCCCAGGGGAAAGTGGCCGAAGCCGTGCAACAATACCAGCAGGCTCTCCAACTCGACCCGGATTCCGCCAAAACCCGCTGCGATTTAGGTGCCGCACTGGCAGCCCAAGGGGAATGGTCTGAAGCGATTCTGAATTACCAGCGGGCGCTTCAAATCAACCCGGATTACGCCGAGGCCCATTGCAACTTAGGCGCGGCGTTGGCCTCCCAGGGAAGATTAACTGAAGCCGTTCAACATTACCAGCGGGCGCTTGAACTTGACACGAACTATCCCGAGGCCCATTACAATTTGGGCATCGCCCTCGCCGCCCAGAGACAGGCCGCTGCGGCCATTCAGGAATTTGAACGAGCTGTCCAACTCAAACCCGATTACGCCGACGCCTACGACTATTTGGGCGCCTTGCTGGTGACTCAGGGAAAATTCGCCGAGGCCATGCAAGCCTTTCGCCAAGCCGTCCAGGTTCAGCCCAATAGTTCCAAAGCCCGCTATAACTTGGGTCTCACTCTCATCACGGAACAACGCTGGGATGATGCCATCGAGCAGTTAACCCGCGCGGTGGAACTTAAACCCGACTACGCCCTCGCCCACTTCAATTTGGGGACCGCCTTGACCCAGGCGGGAAAATCCGCCGACGCCCTCCCGCATTTCCGACAAGCCTTGGACCTGGCCACCACTCAGGGCAATGCCGCCCTCGCCGCCGCCGCGCGCGCTCAACTCCGGTCTTCTCCGCCCGCCTCATCCCAATCGCCTTGATCCATTTTCGATTTACGATTTACGATTTACGCAACTCCTTACAAATCGAGATGACCTCGTAGATCTTAATTCGTCATGCGTCATGCGTCATTCGTAAATCCTGCGGGTTGCAGTTGGCACGCCCCCATCGCTATCATGGCCCCGCACCGCATGAATCAAACCGTTCAGACCGCCAAGGCACAATGGCTGGCGGTCTGCGTTTTGCTCGCGCTGGCCGTCTGGGCCGTTTTCGGCCAGACCCTTCGATATGGCTTCGTGGACTACGATGACCACCTATACGTTTATGATAACCCCGTGGTCCAAAAAGGACTCACCTGGGATGGGATCGGCTGGTCATTCACCCACACCGTGGCCGGCAACTGGCATCCGCTCACCATCATGTCCTTTATGCTCGATGCCGGGTTCTGCGGCGGGAGGCCGGCCGGATACCATCTAACGAACGTCATCCTGCACACGGTCGCAGTGATTCTGTTGTTTCTGGCAATAAAGGCCATGACCGGGGCGTTATGGCGTAGCGCCTTCGTGGCGGCGGTATTCGCCATCCATCCCTTGCGGGTGGAGTCGGTGGCTTGGGTGGCCGAACGCAAGGACGTCCTCAGCGGCGTCTTCTTCGCGCTCACGCTCTGGGCGTATGTCCGTTACGTCCAAAAGTCCACCGTACCTGCTGCCGCTTCAACATTTCAACGCTTCACGCTTCACGCTTCACGCTTCTACTGGCTGGCGGTCGTATGCTTTGCCTTGGGCCTGATGTCCAAGCCGATGCTGGTGACGCTGCCCTTCGTCCTGCTGTTGTTGGACTACTGGCCGCTCAATAGAAGTGCGAAGTGCGAAGTGCGAAGTGCGGAATTTCCCTCACCTCACCCTGACCCTCTCCCCTCCCATCCGATGGGAGCGGAGAGGGGAAAGCGGGCGAGCAGGCAAGATGCAAGCGTGCGCATTCGGCGCTTCAGTACGACGTCTCTCCGGGGTCGCGCTTCAACGTGGAATCGTCTGTTGGTCGAAAAGATTCCCTTCTTCGTGCTCAGCGCCGCCGCCTGCGTGGCCACGCTGGTGGCGCAGCAATCCATCATCGTGGCGTCGCCGCTCTCCCTGCGAATTAGTAATGCGCTGGTCACGTGCGTCACCTACCTGGGGCAGATGTTTTGGCCGGGCGCTTTGGCGGTGTTGTATCCCTTCCCCAAAGACGGGTTGCCGCTCGGACCGGTCGCTGGGGCAGGCCTGCTGCTGGCCTTGATTTCCGCTGGCGTTTTCCTTTTGCGCGGCCGTCGTCCCTGGCTCTTGGTTGGCTGGCTGTGGTATCTGGGCATGTTGATACCCGTCATCGGTCTCGTGCAAGTCGGTCAACAGGCGCACGCGGATCGTTACACCTACCTGCCGCAAATCGGATTGTATGTGGCGTTGGTGTGGGGGGCGGTGGACCTCTGCGGCGGCGGGCGCTGGCAACGCGTGGGGCTGGGCTTGACCGCCGGGGCGGCGCTCGCCGGCCTCATGGTCGCCGCGTGCGCCCAAACCCGCTATTGGAAAGACAGTGTATCGCTTTGGACCCACACGCTGGCCATCGCGCCAGCCAATGAAACGGCCCACAACAACCTGGGCCTCGCCTTGGCGGAGCAAGGGCAACTGGCCGAAGCCATCCAACACTACCAGCGGGCGCTGCAACTGAAACCCGACTACGCCGCTGCCCACAATAACCTGGCGGTTGCGCTGGTCAGCCAGGGCAAGCTGGCTGAGGCCATTGCCCACTACCAGCGGGCGCTCCAACTCAACCCCGATTATGCCGAGGCCCACAACAATCTTGGCTTCGCGCTGGCGACGGAGGGAATGACCGGCGAAGCCATTTCACACTACCAGCGGGCCTTGGAACTCAAACCGGATTATGCGGACGCCCACATGAATTTAGGCGTCGCGCTGGCTGGGCTGGGGAACCCTGAAGCCATCCGGGAATATGAGCGGGCCATCCAACTCAAGCCCGATTATGCCGAAGCGTATGAGAATTTGGGCATCGCGCTGGCCGAGCGGAAGCAAACGGCCGAGGCGGTGCAATATTTTGAGCGGGCCATTCAACTCAAACCCGATTTTGCCGACGCTCACTATAGTTTGGGCCTGACGCTGACGGCACAGGGACGATGGCCGGAAGCCATCCAACAATTGGCGCGAGCGGTCCAACTCAAACCGGACTACGCGGTGGCCCACTTGAATTTGGGGGCTGTGCTGGCCCACGAGGGGAAAACGGCCGAGGCGCTGCCGCAATTCCAACAAGCCTTGGACCTGGCCACAGCCCAAAGCAACTCGCTGCTCGCCGACGCCGCGCGCGCCCGCCTCAGGAAATACCAGCCAGCCCCGCCGTCGGCGCAAGGACCGTGACTCATTTACGATTTGCGATATACGATTTTCGCAGCTCTTCACGAATCGAAACCACCTCGTAATTCGTAAATCGTAAATCCGCAGGTTGCGCCTGCCCGCACCTCACCGCTATCATGGCCCCGCGCCGCATGAATCAAACCGTTCAGACCGCCAGGGCACAGTGGTTGGCGGGCTTCGCACTGGCTGCCATCACCTTGCTGGCCTACCTGCCGGTCTGGCACGCCGGGTTCATTTGGGACGATGATGCCTATGTCACCGCCAATCCGCTTTTGACCGCCCCGGACGGTTTGCGCCGCATTTGGTTCACTCTGGATTCGCCCTCGCAATATTTTCCCCTCACCTACACCTGGCTGCGCTTTGAACGGGGCTTGTGGGGATTGCACCCGGCCGGTTACCACGGCATGAATCTCTTGCTCCACACGGCCAACGCCCTGTTGCTGTGGCGATTGCTCAAGCGTCTGGCCCTGCCGGGCGCCTGGCTGGCCGCAGCGCTCTTCGCCCTGCACCCGGTGCAGGTCGAATCGGTGGCCTGGGTGAGCGAACTCAAGAACGTGCTCATGCTGTTCTTCTATCTGCTGGCGGTGCGGGCGTGGGTGGCATTCAGCGAACA
>JBEKMW010000169.1:0-6680 GCA_049523455.1 Verrucomicrobiota bacterium
AGCATGTGAGTGGGATCAATATTCGCGTTACCAACCGAGAAAACTGCCGGAGCGATGCTGGTGTTCACGCCGCTCAAGTCATAGGCCTGCATGGACAGGTTGGAAGGAGTTGAAGCGGTCGTATCCGTGAACGTAATGGTTTGGGTGCCCGGGTTCGGGTTGTAGAGGACATAGATGATGCTATCCCCATAATGGCTGGATAGGTTATTTTGATAGACAACCCTACCGATGCTCTGCGATCCCCACGCCAAGGACAATGGATCGAGGCCACCCGTGGAGCCGCCCGAACTATCACCGGATAACGACTGATTTCGGTCATACACTTGAACGACCAGCGCGTCAACATTCATTCCGCTGGAAACTGTAAACGACTCACTGATGCTGTTACCACCGGCACCATTTGCGGCCCCCACCATATCGCTGGTGAGCGAACCACCATCCACCAGGGAAATTTGGGCCATGGCGAGACCGCCGGTACCGGCGAGGACTGAGGAAGCCAGACCGACCTTGAGCCACCGTTTATTACGTTTATTAATTAGGGATCTTTTCATATGACATCAATGTTTTACTCGTGTTGCAACTCACCATTTTGCCTAAGCGCCTTCATTTACTCAAAAACGTTCACACTTGTCACGCAATCTTTGGTATATTATTTGTATACGCCTTTGGTATAGGGTTGTGTTCGCGAACTACGGGCCACGGGACCACGGACCACAAGGACTGGAGGCGGGGGCGAAATGGGGAAACATCGAACAACCAACATCCAACATCCAACATCCAACGATTAAGGGGGCGGGGCTGAGGACAGGGACTGGAGACGGGCGCGGGCGGCGGCGGCGAGGGTGGCGTTGCGTTGGGCGGTGGCCAATTTCAAGGCCTGCTGGAACTCGGGAATGGCTTCATTCAATTTTCCCTGGCCAGCCAGGGCGACGCCCAGGTATTCGCAGGCCTCGGCGTCATCGGGGGCGAGCTGGAGGGCCCGCTGACATTGTGGGACGGCTTCGGCCCATTTCCCCTGGGCGGCCAAGGCGGCGCCATAGTTGCAGTGGGCTTCGGCGAAGTCGGGCTTGAGCTGGAGCGCCCGCTGATAATGGAGAATGGCTTCGGTCCATTGGCCCTGGGCGGCGAGCGCATAGCCCAAATTATTCTGGGCCTGGACATTATCCGGCTCGAGTTGAATCGCCCTTTGGCCGTGTTGAACGGCTTCAGTCCATTTACCCTGCACAGCCAGCACAGCGGCCAAATTGCAGTGCGCCAAGGCGTAATCTGGTTTGAGTTGGAGCGCAAGCCGGTAATGTTGAGTTGCCTCTGTCAAATCCCCTTGCCGGAAGAGCGCATTACCCAAGTCATCGTGGGCCTCGGCGAGGTCGGGATTGAGCTGAAGCGCCCGCTGGTATTGGAGGATGGCTTCGTTGGATTTCCCCAAAGCGGCCAACGCTATACCCAGGTTGCAATGGGCCTGGGCATAATCCGGTTTGAGTTGGAGCGCCCGCTCACAATGTTGAACCGCTTCCGCCCATTGCCCCTGGCTGGTCAGGGCTGCTCCCCAATTGCATTCGGCTTGGGCGTTGTCCGGGTTGAGCTGGAGCGCCCGCTGGTAATGGAGAATGGCTTCGGTCCATTTTCCCTGCGTAGCAAGCGCCACACCCAGGTTATAGCAAGCCTCGGGCGCAACGGGGTCGGTGCGGAGCGCCTGCTCGTAATCCTGAATGGCTTCATCCCATTTACCCCGCGACGCCAGCAAAAGGCCCAAATTGTTATAGGCCATCCAACAATTTGGATTTCGCGCCAAGGTGGTGCGCCAAAGGGTTTGCATGTCGGCGAACGTCCCGGCCTCGCGCCAAGTCAGCACCGCGAGGGCCAGCGGGAGAAGGCAGAGGATGGAGGATGGAGGATGGAGGATGGCCGGTCTTGCGCCCAGTGCGCCCTGCATGCCCCGTTCTATCAGCGCGGCAGCCAGTATCAGCGGCCCCAGACTGGGCAAGTAAACCCAGTGGTCCCAGACGAACGAATAGCGCATGCCATAAGCGTTCAGGAAGCCCAGCAAGGGAAACAGCGTGCCGACATAAAAGAGCAGCGCGGCCAGTGGCCCGCGTCCGATTCGTTTTCGGGCCAGCCACAGCGCCAGCAGCAATCCAACTGCGGTGGCCGGCAAGAGCCATTGCCACCAAGCCGTTGGGTTGGGTTGCCAGCGCGGATAGACGAAGCACAGATGGGCCGGCCAGAGCAATTGGCCCAGGTAAAACCAGAACGCCCGCCCGGCCACCAAACAACGCTGCGCAAAACTCAGCGCAAAATCCGGGCCCTGGGCGCCCACGTGGTTTTTTTCCATCCAGCCGGTCACGGCGCACAGGCTGAGGGAAAGGGCGAAGAATGGCAGCGTGGGCAAGACGTCTGCCTGCCATTGGAGCCGCCCTCGCCGCCACCAGGCCAGCAGCAGGAAGACCGCCGGCAGGGAGAAGGCGGTGGTCTTTGCCAGCAAGGCACACAGAAACAGAACCAAAGCCAGGAGATACCAGCGTGATGCGTGATGCGTGAAACGTGAAGCGCCAGGGTGAGCCGGGGATTTTCCTTCTTCTGCCCTCGTAAGCGACGGGTCGCTTCGCAGGTAGGCAAGGAGAGCGGCGAGGTAAAAGACAAGAGAGAGCACGTTCTTGCGTTCCGTGATCCAGGCGACGGATTCGACCATGACCGGGTGAAGAGCAAAGAGCGCGGCTGCCAGCCATGCCGCTGGCAGTTCGAGTTGCCGCAAGAGCCGCCACAACAGGAACACAGCCAGCAGATGCAGCAGGACGTTCTCCACGTGATAAGGCAAGGTCCAGAAATGCCAAAGATGGTAATCCAGCCAGAACGACGTGCCGGCGAGGGGGTAATACTGTTGCAGGGCCAGGGGATTGGACCAGATAGCCCACAAACCGGCGGCATTCTGAAGCCGTCCGACTATGTCCATCGTCCACGAATTGTCATCCCACACGAAATCACCGCGTAAAGCGGGCCAGTAGGCCAGGAAGGTGGCGGCGGCCAAGGCGAAGCCCGCCAACCACTGGGCCTTGGCGGTCTGAAGGGCCTGGTTCATGTGGTGCGAGAGCATGATACTTATGAAAGCGTAGCAATCGCAATCCGCGGGATTTGCGATTTACAAGGCGACCCGGATTCATGATGGAGTGCGTAAATCGGAAATCGCAAATCGTAAATGAATCAGGGTCGGCGTGCGCCAGCCAGCAACCCGGATTCCGCGCCAAGGTCACGCGCCAGAGCGTTTCGGCGTCGGCATACATGCCGCACTGCCGCCAGCAAACGCTTGGCCGTTGGCCGGGTTTCTGGTAGTTGACTATGGAATGAAGCGACACTCATTAATCACCCCCGGCTCGTTGAACCGGATGCTTCAGGCGGCCAAGGAAGCATCGGCGCGGCGTGATTTCCAACAAAGCATTGAACTGCTGGAGCGCGCCAGCCGCCTGGCCCCGGCCAATGTGAACATCCTGTTGAACTTGGGCTGGCATTTTGGCTTGCGTCATCAATTTGCCGACGCGGAAAATTCTCTTGAAAAGGCGGTGCGAGTGGCCCCAAACAAAGCAGAAATTCTGTCCGCCGCCGGACGCCTGGCCGCTGAAATGGGCGACCATTCGATGGCCGAGCGATTCTTCCAGCGGGCCTTGGAGCAAAAGAATGTCACTGCGGACACCGTCGCCCGGCTGGCCGAACTTTACGAGCGGCTGCTACGGGCGGAAGACGCCACCCGCTTGGCGGAACGCGCCCTGCATCTGGACAATGCCTGCCCCTTGGCCCGCCTCACCCAGGCCAGATTGCACCGGCAGGCGGGGCGGCTGGCTGAAGCCGAGCAGGTATTGCGCCCCGCCCTGATGGCCGCCGACCCTCAATGGCGCATCCGGAGTCACTATGAACTGGGCGCGATTTGCGACTGGCAGGGCCGTTACGATGATGCGATGAGCGCGTTCCTCGAAGCCAAGGTGCTGTTGCGACCGTACGCGCCGCCCTCGCTCGCCCAAACCAGCGAGTTAATCTTTCGATCTCTGGAGGAAATGCAAGCCAACGTCTCGGCGGACCTCTTCCAGCGGTGGTCCGATTCCGTCCAGGAACTCCTTCAGCCGCCTCGTCGGCTCGCCCTTCTGGGCGGCCATGCCCGCTCCGGCACCACCTTGCTCGAGCAGGTTCTGGATTCACATCCGGACATCGTTTCGGCGGAAGAAACCACCACATTTTACGATGATGCTTATACCCCATTGCGAGAAAATCTGCCGCGCGAAACGAGCACGCTGGCAAGGTTGGACGGCGCCCCGACGCAAACCTTGCGGCAGGCGCGGGACCGCTATTTTCAAACGATGTCCCGATGTGTTGCCCGCCCGCTGGAGCAACGCCTGTTGATTGACAAGAATCCCAACCTGCAGCCTTTCATCCTGTACTTTGTCCGTATTTTCCCGGAAGCCCGATTGATCGTGGCGCTGCGCGACCCGCGCGATGTCGTGTTGAGTTGTTTCATGCAGCCGCTCTGGCCCCTCAACACCGGCAGCGTGAACTACTTGAGTCTTGAAGGCGCCGCAGCCGCTTACCGCCGGGTCATGGGCATCTGGCAGACACTGAAACCGCTTCTGAAGAATCCCTGGCTCGAAGCGCGCTACGAAGACATGGTGGAAAACCTGGAAGCCGTCGCGCACAAGACGCTGGATTTTCTCGAAGTGCCGTGGGACGCTCGCGTCCTGGGTTTTGCTGAACATGCCCGAAAAAAGGTGGTGCGCTTGGCCAACTACGCCGATGTGACCCAACCCGTTTACAAGCGCGCCCGGGGCCGCTGGCGGCACTATCAAAAGTATCTGGAACCACAACTTGCCGCTTTGGAACCGTTGGTCAAGGCGTTCGGATATGAGTGATCGGTCGGGACGAGCCGGTGACGTCCTCTTGCGAGACGATTTGCGCAGCTCTTCGGGAGTCGAGGCCGCCGCGTAAATCGTATATCGCCAATCGAAATCGAGTCACGGTGCCGGCGATGGCGGAGAGGCCGGGGAATATCGTGTGATTTGGGCACGGGCAACCCTGGCGAGGGCGGCGTTGCCCTGGGCGGTGGCCAAATCGAGGGCTTGTTGGAGATTGGCGACGGCGCCAGCCAAATCCCCTTCATCCACGAGCGTGGTCCCCAAAAAGAGGTGGGCCAGGGCGTAGTCGGGTTTAAGTTGAACGGCGCGGTCAAAATGCTGAACGGCTTCAGCCAGGTTCCCCTGGGTGGCGAGTGCGGCCCCCAAATTACAGTGGGCCTCGGCATAATCCGGGTTGAGTTGCAGCGCCCGCCGGTAATGCTGCACGGCTTCAGCCCACTTCCCTTGGGCGGCCAGCGCGGCTCCCAAATTATTGTGGGCTTCGGGGAAATCGGGATTGAGCCGGAGCGCTTTCTGGTACTGTTGCAGGGCTTCGGCCGCTTTCCCCCGGGCGGCCAGCACGACGGCCAGATTGTAGTGGGGTCCGGCCACGGCGGGGTCCAGAGCGAGCGAGCGCTCGTACTGCTGCACGGCTTCAGGCCATTTTTTTTGGGCGGCCAGCGCGTTGCCCCAATCATCGCAGGCTCCGGCAAAGCGGGGGTTGATTTGAAGTGCCTGCTGGTACTGTTGAATGGCTTGAGGCAATTGCCCCTGCCGGGCCAGGACGACACCCAGGTTACAGTGGGCCTCGGCATCGTCCGGGTTAAGTTGGAGCGCCCGTTCGCAATGCTGAATGGCTTCATCAAACTTCCCTTGGGCGGACAACGCGACACCGAGATTACTGTGCGCCAGCCAGCTATCCGGATTCTGCGCCAAGGTGGCGCGCCAGAGGGTTTCGGCGTCGGCATACATGCCGCACTGCCGCCACGTCAGCACCCCCAGCACTACTGGGAGGAGATAGAAGAGGGAAGAGAGAAGAGGGAAGGATGGAAGATGGAAGATGGCGGCCATCTGCTGCCGCCGGCTTTCGAGAAAGGCGGCTGCCAGCGCCAATGGACCGATGCAGGCTACGTACTGGTAATGATCGGCCACATACGCAAAGCGAAACGTGTACAGCATGATGAATCCCAGCACCGGACTGAGCGTCACCACGAAGAATATCAGTGCCGCCGCCACCCCACGCCCGTGGTACCGGCGCGTGAAATAAACCACCCCGACCAACGCCGCCGCGGCAGCGGCCAGCCACAGATACGAGGAAACGTCGGCGGTGTTGATCGTCCAGCGCGGATAACTGAACGTCAGGTTGACCGGCCAAACCAGCTTGCCCAGGTAAAACCAGAACGCGTGGCCGGCCACCAAGACGCGTTGCAGCCAGGTCATGGCAAATAAGGTCCCCTGGGTGCCCTGATGATACCGCTCCCACCACATGGTCAACAGCCCCATGCCCACGCTTAACCCAAAAAACGGCGCCGTTTGCGCCACCCGCACCCAGCCAACCGGCTTTCTTTTGAGCCACAGGATCAACAGCAACGTCACCGGCAGGGTGCAGGCGGTGGTCTTGGCGCACAAGGCCAGCGCCGCCAACCCCAAGGCCCCCAGGTAATACCACTGGCCCCGCCCGGCCGGCTGTTCGCTGAATGCCACCCACGCCCGCACCGCCAGCAGATAGAAGAACAGCATGAGCACGTTCTTGAGTTCGCTCACCCAGGCCACCGATTCGACCTGCACCGGGTGCAGGGCGAAGAGCGC
>JBEKMW010000170.1:0-6633 GCA_049523455.1 Verrucomicrobiota bacterium
ATCTGGATTGACGAATGCGACAAGATGTCCAACTCCGCCCAGGTGCGGATGCTGTCTCTCCTGGATGACCTCAACGAAATCCCCGGCGTGGTCCTCGTCTGCACCAGTAACGAGAAGCTGTCTGATTTCGAGCCGCGTTTCCAGAGCCGGTTCAATGCGCTGGACTTCAAGCTCCCGCAGCCCGAGCAGGTCGCGGCGCTCTTGCGCCGCTTCATCGCCGACGAGGAAGCCATCAAACAAATCTCCACTTTTGCCTGTGGCAACGTCCGGCAGGCTTTGAAGGACGCCGACCTCGCGTTGAATTAGCAAATACCCGCCGTGAACTCCTTGCAAAAATTCTTCCGCGCCTTAGCTTGGGCGCTGATGGCCAAGCGCAAGCCCAATTACGATCCGCTGCCGACCGAACTCGAACAGGTGGTGGACGAGGCGCGTGCCGACATGGGCCAGGGGCCAATGCCGCGCACCGCGCGGCAGGGCATCGCGGACATGCAGGCCCGCATTCGTTATCACCAGCGCCTGATTGCGCGCTTGCGGAAGAACAATCCCACCTGCACGGATTCCATCGCTGAGTCGCAGCGCCAGATCCGAGAGGCAAAGGCTCGCCTCGCCGAATACCAGGTCCAGCTCGACGGTGCGAATTAAATTCGCAAACCGTCAGTCGTAAAAAGGAAATCTGCTCAATCGAGTCCATCGGGTTGTTCACGCCGCCCAAAGGATGTCCATGAGCTGGTCCACCTTCTGGCGCAAGCCGGATGAAAAGAAATTCGAGCCGTTGGTTTTGATTTGTGATTCCGAGGCCATGTGTTTGAAATTTTATGCCGCAACTGACGTCCGCAAAGCCTTGGCTTCATGACGCTTGCGAATTTACGGGATCACCGCCCGGTAAAATCGCTGACTGGCATTTGTTGCCGTCGGGACACTGAAATAAAACGGGGAGCTTGTACTGAGAAAGTTCGTGGACGGGAACCAGGTGAAAAGATCGGTTGAGAAATCAACTTCATAATTTGAACCGATGGGCCCAAACAACGTTAAATTGAGACCATTTGTGTTCCAAACGGGTGAGCCGAAGCCGAGAACCAGAGGATTAGGCATAAAATTGGCGACCAACGATTGACTGCCAAACGGCATAAACGTGTAATTTGACGAAGTGCTGATAATCAGACCATTTTCCGTCCAATTGACGAAAGCGTAGCCGCTATTGGCGACAGCATTTACCGTAGTGTTTGACTCACAACCCACCAAGCCGCCACCGCTGGTGGTTCCGCCGCTCGTAGGCGACGAACTGGTGCTAACGCTGTTGGTAACCGCCACAAAATTCGCCACAACATTGTGATTGGTGTCCACCACAAAAAAGAATTCAGGCGACCCGCCGACCGGGCCGCCGTTCTCCGTCCAGTTCACAAACGAATAGCATGGATTTGGCGTCGCCTGGAGAGTTTCCGTATCTCCGCAACTGTAAGAACCGCTGCCGCTGGCCGTTCCGCCAGCTGATGCGCTTACGGCAATGTTATAAACAATTGGCACAAAGTTGGCCACGAACACTAAATTGGTCGTGACCGTAATCGTATTTGTGGGCGACACGCTGCAAACAATCCCATTCGTCGTCCAGTTCGTAAATGAATAGCAGGAATCAGTCACGGCGGCCGCCAATGTCTCGCTCTGCCCATTTGTGTAGGTTCCGTCGCCGCTCGTTGAGCCGGCGAACGACGGGGATGCAACCGTTGTTATAATTGAACTGCCAACAGAAACATAATTGGCCACCAAAACGACGTTCGACTCCACTGTAAAGGTGTAATTTGACGACGAATAAACGAACGTTCCGTCTTCCATCGTCCATTTTGCAAAGGAATATCCCAAGTTCGCACTGGCCGCGACCGTGATGCTCGTTCCATAAATCGTGTTGGTGTCGCCCGTTGTCGTGCCAGCATCGGATGGTGAATTAGTGGTCGTAATCGCGTAAACATTTGTCGTGAAGTTGGCAACCAACATTCGGTTATTTGTCGCCGTGAAAGTGTAATTGGGAAACAAACCGACCACAAAACCATTCTCGCTCCAACATGAAAAACTGTAACCCGGATTCGGTGTGGCAGTTACGGTCACAACTGAATTGCTATAAGCGCCGATGCTGCCGCTATTCGTGCCGCCCAAAGCGGGTGAATTGCTTGTTGTGATTAAAAGGGGCGGCGGGCCCGAAGGCACAAGAACATTGGTATGCAAATCATTCCCGAAAAAGTCCAAAGTGTTTGCCGTCACGAATTGTGGATACCCATAAAGACTATATCCAGGCGTGGTGTAAGCGAATTCATTTACCGTTAGCCCCACCTGGCCGCATGGCGTTTCCTCTAATTGTTCGACGCTAAAAGGATTGTTCCACGGGATGTCTCCGATGCCCCACGCCCAATTGCCTAACATATTCTGAAGGTCAATAGTTGATGGCGGGCGGGAAGAAAGCGCAAGGTAAATTGTCAATTGGTTCAATGTTCCGCAAACCGCAAAGTCAACGCGTGGCTGGCTTACCACAGATGTCACATGGGATGTAAAACAACTGTGTTGTAAATATTGTGCCTCCACGGCATATTGGGCGGAATAATAAACACTTAATACCGGATCCCAACTTACACCTGACGGCCATGCAGTGGCAATTGTTGAACCAAGATCAGCCCCGCTCACTGCAGTCCCCCACGTGCCCAATTCCAAAAGATTGGGGCTATTAGCTAGATCATTAAAGGCCGCTGGAATGGCAATGAGAAGCGCACCTGCAATATCAACAAATGCCCCAGCGCCGCTCGGACCCACGTCCGCTATCATTCCGCGTGAACCAAAACCTTGCTGCTGCAATTGACTGTTAATTGAAGTGAACAACGCCAGCATTTCATTGTCAGAAACGACAAGTGGATAATTAGACGATGGATGAATATCTATCTCTAGATAGGTCTGATTCAACGCCACAGTGTTCGTCACATAGCCACTTTCGGTCTGCGGATTTTCAACGATGACGGCGAGTTGGTCGCCGGCTTGCAAGCTGTATGGAGCAGTGTTAAAAAGGAATCCCGTGAAGCCGTTTATGACAATGTTTGTATCAGTCCAATTCACAACGTTGACATTCACTTTATCACCCGTATAACCAGCCTCCCAGGGTCCGAACGGCGAATGTGGCGTCATGTCAATAATGCGTAAATATGGGGATGTTCCATTAAACGCGGTCGCGGTTCCAAAGCCGGAGCCCTGAATTGACATTGAAACATTTTGATTGCCGGCAGGAATGATATTTACAGAGAGGATCGTCGGCGGTAGTGTCGAGAGGAGGTTCTTGTAAGCCACATCATCGAACTCGAATGAACTGCTGTTGTACGTCGCGACAACACGCGAAAATGCGGTCGTCGATGTAATGTTGACATAAGCGGTGCCGTTCGGTCCTGTGTCACCGCCACTGTCACCAGTTAATGCAAGAACGTCAGTCCCAAACACGGTCCCGATGACGTTATTCGCACCATCGTAGAATGTTAGGCAGTTGCCTGGATCGACTGACCCCCACAGGATGCCCAAGTAACTCTGCGGAGTTGGGAAGCTGAGTGTCGCTGAACCACCATCGTAAACGACGACGTATTGGCTGGTATCCAAGCCATTGGCCGGAGATTCGCCAAAAAACGCCGCTGTCGAACCGGAGAAGTTAGGCGGCACGTACGCAATGCTGCCGTTCTCGCCTGTGACGAGATAAGCGTTACCGGAAAGTGTCAGAATGGAAGGCGATGGTTCGTCAAAGGTCTCCAGCGTAGCGCCACTCACAGCGGGAACACCACCGATTTCAGCGGTAATGGAAAGCTGGGCTTTGGCTATAGCGGGGGCGCTTAAGGCCAGAATACTCGCGATTGCGATTGAGCGATATTGTTTCATAATGTGCTCCTACATTATTGATGTTCATGCGGGTTTATTAATTGACATTTCCCATTTGCTTTCTTGCCCACAGCCGGCGTGGGCCTTTTTCGCGATTTTCTTGATTTTCTTCCTGCTCCACAGGTTTGCAAGTCCTTTTCTGAGTCTTTTTTCCAACCTACCAGCAGGCTGAAGAGGGACTGCCGCATCAGCGGCGCCACCATCGAATGTTGCGTGTTCTTGCCCGCGAATCTGGGAAATCCGGGTTTAATCCTTGGCGCCCGCCACTCTCCTTTCTTCCGTCCCGTCACCTGTTACTCGACACATTTATGCTCACCACCCAACGCCGATTCAAACCATCCGGTCTTTCAGCGTCACGCGCGCTGGAGACGACCGCCCTGCCGGACCATAGCTCAACAGCGACGGCCGGTCCCACATCCACCGCCATCCCACACGCGCCGCCGCAAGCGCCGCCAAGCGGTTTGCGCAAAATCTCCTTCGCCAAACCCGCCAAGAAGGCCGACACCAAGACCGCTTACCCGGTCTTCAGCGAGCCGGACAATCCCAATGGCGCCAAACAGGTCTTCGAAATCGCCGCGCGCATCAAACAGCGCGCCGAGGAAATCGAATCCCTGGAAGGGGCGCAGGCCACTGATAAGGCCGAACTGCGGATGTTTGTCACGCCCTTCTATTTCCGGGTCAATCAGGGCAAACCCGAACCGCCCAGCTCGGTCAGCATTCCAAGTGAGCAAGGCGAAGTGCTGGTCACTTTCCAGAACCGTTATACCAAGATCGAATCCGAAGCGGCCTTGCAGCCCATTCTGGGCGACAAGTTGGGCGAATATTTCCGCCAGGCATTCACCCTCACCGTCAACGGCGAACTCCTGCCCGGTGGCCAGGCCCAAACCATCGTGGATGAGCTGCAGGCCGTGCTCGCCAAATACAACGCCCTCGACGCGCTCGACGTGAAGGAGCAAATCAAACCCGTCAAAGATTTCCACAACTTTCGCCACACCGCCTTCACGCCGGCCCTCAACCTGGCCCTCGACGCGGCCTGCCCCATCGTGGCCATGATCAAAACCAAGGGTCGCGAGGGCAAGTAGTCTTCACTTTCCGTTGGTTGCGGAAAACCGCCGTGCCCCGCTCTCGTGCCCCGCTCTTGCGCGCAGGAGCGGGGCTGAATCGAAAAGACCTCAAGATCATGCTGGCCATCAACCCGAAATCGTTCGGGCGTGCCGGTCTAAATGCGTGGACGGCGGTCACCCCTCGCCCGTTCTGACGGGAGAGGGAAGCCGAAGGCGGGTGAGGGCAGTCTATTTATCCAAGTATCCATTCATCCACCAATCCATCAATCCCTTCCCATGATGCAAGCCCGTTATCTCGAAAACCTCCTCCACCAAAGCAACGACCAGCAATTCGGCCAGGACGCCATCGAATATGCCGTCATGTCCGGCACGCTCCAACTCACCTACAACCTGTCGACTGACCTGCACCAAATCTTCGATCAGCACTCCAACTGCTGCGACGCGCCGCCACGGGGCGAGCTGGACCACAACCACACCGGACGCTGCCGGCAATGCGGCGAAGGCGCCATTTTCACCACCCATTACGAGGATTTCTGTGAAGGCTGGCGGCGCCAATGCCAGGCCAATGAAGAAGCCCTTGCTGCCAGCTACGAGCAGTCCGGCCTGCTGGAAGAAATCCTTCGGCCGGTCCCGTTGGCATTGTCCGTTTCCTCACAACCCGAAGCTGTCGAGAAATGAATTCAATCGTCCAAGAATCCGTTACGCCGCCCTCTTATCCGGCCCGTCCCGTCAATGGCGGTCCATTGCCCAAAGCGCAGCCCAAACACGGCCGATGGTATTACGAACCCAAGCTCAACGGGTGGCGCGCGTGGGTGCATCCGCGCTCCGGCCGCATGTTCAACCGCGAAAACCAGCCTTTGAGCATCACCACCGAATTCACACCCGTCCTGGAACGCCTGCAAGTCCACGCCAGGCACCTGCCCGAATGGCTGGACGTTGAAGCCCTTTCCCGCCGTGTGCCCGTCGGCAAAGGCTCGCTCATCTTGCTGGATGCTTTGATCCCCGGTACGTATGTCGAGCGCCAGGACTGCCTTTACCGCATCTTCGATGAGCGTGGCTTGGGCCTCTCCTGGGCGTTTGAGCAATTTCCGCCGCCGGCCAATGAACTTCTCCGGCTGGCCTATTGCTACGAAGACATTGCCAGCCAAATCGCCGGTGGCGCAGTCATTGTGGACCCCGACAATGACCCGGCGGCCGCATGGGAACGGCTGCAGCAAGTCAACCGGGCGCTCAAATGCGAACTGTTTGAGGGCCTGGTTGCCAAACGCGCCGACTCACTTTATCCCCTGCAACTGCGCTCCCCGGACGTGGAATTCCCGTTTTGGATGAAACACCGGTGGCGGTGGTAGATACATTTCCAGCGGCCGGGAAGCCCGCGACAGGCGGGTTAATTGTTACGTCACATGTTTTTCGACCGCTGGAAGGTGCCCGAACTATGATGAAACTTTCGAAACAAGCAATGCCAAAAC
Organism: Verrucomicrobiota bacterium; assembly: GCA_049523455.1. Taxonomy (GTDB): domain Bacteria; phylum Verrucomicrobiota; class Verrucomicrobiia; order Limisphaerales; family UBA11358; genus UBA11358. The sequence goes on from JBEKMW010000170.1 coordinate 6,428, forward strand.
CAAGAATGAAAGGCCATTCCCACCGTCATCTCAAACCAAAATGAAACTATCCATCAAACGCACCGACCTCCTCGATGCCTTAAGCATCGTCAAACCGGCCGCGCGCGGGACCCTCGAGATCCTCCGCAACGTGCTGGTCACCGCCAACGAGAAATCCGTCACCCTGGCCTGTGCCGACCTGGACGTCTTCCTGCGTTGCCGCGCCA
>JBEKMW010000171.1:0-6609 GCA_049523455.1 Verrucomicrobiota bacterium
GAACATGACGATGCCGCGGCTGTCGTGGAAGAATTCGAGGCTGGCTTCGCTCGTGGCCTTGAGCGCATCGCAGAGGTATTGGGCCGCCAAGGTGCATTTGACCTCGCGGCTGGCCGGGACCAACAGCCGGTCGGAAGCGTCGCCGAACTTGTCCTTGGCTTTGGAATGGTGCGATTGGATTTCCAGCGCGGCCTTGCCGAAGGCGAGCGTGGCGGCGTCGGCCACCAGGGTGACGCGCTCGACGGCCGCCAGCAGCGCCGCGCGGTCCACGGTGGCCACCGGCGATTTGTCGTCGGGCATGATTTTACGGTAATCGGGGAACGTCCCGTCAATCAGCTTGGCCAGCATGGTGACTTCGCCGAAGTTGAACTGGATCAGGCTGTTGCCCACCACCACTTCGCAGCGCGCGGGCTTGTCCTCATCAGAGCCAAGCAGGCGCAACAGTTCGCGGACGGCATAATCGGGGATGATCCGGTCGAATTTCTTGGCGATGGGCGACTCGCCGTTGATTAACGCGGCGCGCCGGCCGTCGGTGGCGACGAAATTGATGCCTTGTTCGCCCAAGACCTGGAGCAGGACACCGTTGAGACAAAAGCGCGTCGAATCGTCGCTGCTGGCGAACGATACGGCGGCGAGCATGGCGCGCAACGAGGCGTCATCGAGGGTCAATTCAATCGGGTCTTTGATGCGAGGGAAGGCCGGAAAGTCCTTGGCCTCCAGCGTGGCCAGGACGAACTTTCCCGTGCCGCAGGTGGCGTGGAGCTTGCCACCCTTGGCTTCCAGGAACACGTCCTCGGCGACGCCGGTGCTGGCGATGCCGTGCAGGAGGGCGGCGCGGACGGTGACTTCGCCTTTGGCGCTGACGGACGCATTGGCGCGGCAACGCAGGAAGACATCCAGGTCGGCGCAGGCCAGGGTGACGGATTTTTCGTTGGCGGTGACCAGCACGTTGCGGAGGATCTCGAGGGTCCCGCGCGCGGCCGGTTTCACGATGCCCAAGGCATCGAGGAGGTCGGTGCGTTTGATCGATAGTTTCATTTTGGTTTGGGATGGCGGTGGGAATGGCCTTTCATTCTTGGTTTTGGCATTGCTTGTTTCGAAAGTTTCATCATAGTTCGGGCACTTTCCAGCGGTCGAAAAACATGTGACGTGACAATTAACCCGCCTGTCGCGGGCTTCCCGGCCGCTGGAAATTTTTCTACGGCGCGGCAGCGGCGGCGTAGCGTTGACGGGGACGGTTGGCGGTTGGTACGCCTTCGGATTCGGATTGTGGAGTGCGGTAGGCTTGAGCTTCCAAAGTAGCGTGGCGCGCGATCAACTGGTCAGGCCGTAACGTCTGGAGATACCGGCGATGGGCCTCGGGGTCGGGCATGTCGGGGCACAATTCAAGGCAGCGGGCGATAAGGTGGTCGAGACTGGGGTCGCTGGGCATAATGCTTCTCCCGACCGTCCCTTGAATATGCTGCGATTTTATGCCAGCGCGTCCAACAAGTAAAGAATAATATTTATTAAACTATAGGCCCCGATTACCACCGCCACCGGTGCTTCATCCAAAACGGGAATTCCACGTCCGGGGAGCGCAGTTGCAGGGGATAAAGGGAGTCGGCGCGTTTGGCGACCAGGCCCTCAAACAGTTCGCATTTGAGCGCGCGGTTGACTTGCTGCAGCCGTTCCCATGCGGCCGCCGGGTAGTTATCGGGGTCCACGATGACGGCGCCACCGGCCATTTGGCTGGCGGTTTCTTCGTAGCAATAGGCCAGCCGGAGAAGTTCATTGGCCGGCGGCGGAAATTGCTCGAACGCCCAGGAGAGGCCCAAGCCACGCTCATCGAAGACGCGGTAGAGCCAGTCCTGGCGCTCGACATACGTGCCGGGGATCAAAGCGTCCAGCAAGATGAGCGAGCCTTTGCCAACCGACACGCGGCGGGAAAGGGCTTCCACATCCAGCCATTCGGGCAGGTGCTGGGCGTGGACTTGCAGGCGTTCCAGGACGGGTGTGAATTCGGTGGTGATGCTCAAAGGCTGGTTTTCGCGGTTGAACATGCGGCCGGTGCGCGGATGCACCCACGCACGCCAGCCGTTGAGCTTGGGTTCGTAATACCATCGGCCGTGTTTGGGCTGCGCTTTGGGCAATGGACCGCCATTGATGGGGCGGGCGGGATACGAAGGCGGGAGCGGGGTAGTGGATGAACGGATTGATGGATTCATGTAATTTCCGAATGCCGATTGCCAATTGCCGATTCCAATGGTTCATGCTTCAACGGGGCAGGCGTTGAAGTCGAAACCGGAGCGAATATCAAACGGCAACGCCAGCAACGCCACCAAAGCCCCGGCTTATGGATTTGGCCGGTGTGAGACAAGTTATATGGTTCAGCCTTCCGCCGTGTGAATGGGTGGAAAATAAACGACTGAACGCCTTCGGCTAGTGCTAGGTCAGTTTGGAATTTTGAATATTGAAGGTCGTCGACCCCGGCCTTGCTCGACAATTTCAAGGCTGCCTTCTTTTGCCCACCGAGAAAGTATAGATGAAAACGATGAATCGCTACAATATTGAAGATAATGGCGATCCCGCTCTACATTTTCAATCGCCATTCGTTTCACTCTGGCCGCTGTGAATTGGGGCAAAGCTTTTAATTTGTGCCACAGATTCCATATTGCCCATTCAATTCTCTGGCTGTGTCGGTGTGGTTCCTTTGGTTGCCCTGGAATTGGTTTTGGTTGCGCCTCAATCAATGTTTCCGTGAGTTGCTGCGCTTTGTCGAGAAGCCGTTTGACTTCGTTTAGTTTGAGTCGTGCATTCATATTGTATTTGTATACGGCTAATAGTAACACAATGTCCGATTCAGGGCAAATAAAGCGCAGCGAAATTATTGCCAGCCCGACGAAACGAATTAAACTGGCGGCATGAAAATGAAATGGTGCATGGCAGGTTTTCTGCTACTCGTTTTATGCACGGGCGTTCAGTTGTGTGCCCAACAAACTGACGCTGTGCGCGAGTTGTTCGAGAACGACAAGGTGAAAGCTGAAAAGGGCGATGTGAAATCCCAATTGGCAATCGCCGAATTTTATAGTCATGGGGTTGGCGTAACTCAAAACGCGGTAGAAGCGGTAAAATGGTTTCACAAAGCTGCTGACCAGGGCAATGCAGAGGCTGAAGATGGGTTGGGTGTTTGCTACCTAAATGGAGACGGAATACCCAAAGATGCATTCGAAGCTGTAAAGTGGTTTCACAAATCAGCTGAGCAGGGGTTCGTAGAGGCGCAAGTTAATCTTGGTATTTGTTATCACGGTGGCGAAGGTGTGGCACAGGATTACACAGAAGCGATAAATTGGTATCTAAAAGCAGCAAATCAGGGAAGTGCACAAGCGCAATACAATCTTGGAACTTGTTACGACGACAGCGGAGGTGTCGCTACAAACTATGTGGAGGCGTTCAAATGGTATAGCAGGGCGGCAGATCAAGGATATGCTCTTGCCCAATCAAATCTTGGTGCTCTATACGGTAGAGGTGCAGGCGTGTCGAAAGATTATGTGAATGCCTATAAATGGCGGCTGCTTGCGGCGGCGCAAGGCGAAGATTTGGCAAAAAAAGCCGTGACCGCTTTGGAAAGCATAATGACACCGGAACAAATTGCCGAAGGACAACAATTGGCCCGCGAATTCATTCCTCGAAAGGAAACACCGAATTCAAGTTCTGATAATTCCACTTCGCCTGTAAATCCTTCAATCAGCGGCACTGGCTTTTTCATCACGGACGATGGTTATTTGATTTCAAACTATCACGTCGTCAAGGATGCGACGAAGATTCGTTTACTCACGAGCGCAGGTTTGATTGAAGCCAAAGTCGTTCATGTGGATTCGGGCAATGATCTGGCTTTGTTGAAAGCGGAAGGGCGGTTTACATCGCTGCCAATTGCTGCCAGCCGCACGGTGAATCTTGGCGGCACGGTGGCGACCATCGGTTTTCCCGACATCGGTTTGCAGGGCTTCGCGCCCAAGCTGGCCAAGGGGGAAATCGCGTCGCTGTCCGGCGCGGCGGACGACCCGCGCTATTTTCAGATCAGCGTGCCAGTGCAGCCAGGCAATTCGGGCGGTGCACTGGTGGATGAACGGGGCAACGTTATCGGTATCGTGTCGGCCAAGCTGGATGCGTCGGCGGCGCTGGCGGCGAGCGGAGCCTTGCCGGAGAATGTGAATTACGCGGTGAAGAGCAGTTTTCTTCTAGGCTTCCTTGAATCCGTGCCGGACGTTTCGACCAAACTCAAAGCGCCGAACACGGCTAACCGGAAGTTTGAAGATGTGGTCAAATCGGCACAGGATGCGGCGGTGCTGGTGCTCGTGTATTAGCCTCCGCGACGGAGCGGTGTTTCTGTTCGGAGAAATCGCGCCAGTGTTTCGGAGAATGGCAACTGCGATCACCCTGCCCTCTCCCATCGGAATGGGCAAAGGACCGCCACGGATTCTTGGACGATTGAATTCATTTCTCGACCGGTTCGAGTTGTGAGGAAACGGACGACGCCAGTGGAAGCGGGCGGAGGATTTCTTCCAGCAAGCCGGACTGCTCGTAGCTGGCAGCCAATGCCTCTTCATTGGCCCGGCATTGGCACCGCCAGCCTTCACAGAAATCCTCGTAATGGGTGGTGAAAACGGCGCCTTCGCCGCACTGGCGGCAGCGCCCGGTGTGGTTGTGGTCCAGCTCGCCCTGGGGCGGCGCGTCGCAGCAGTTGGAATGACGGTCGAAAATTTGATGCAGGTCAGTCGGCAGGTTGTAAGTGAGTTGAAGCGCACCGGACATGACGGCATATTCGATGGCGTCCTGGCCGAATTGCTGGTCGCTGCTTTGGTGAAGGAGGTTTTCGAGATAACGGGCTTGCATCATGGGAAGGGATTGATGGATTGGTGGATGAATGGATTGTTGGATAAAATGACCGCCGTCCACGCATTTAGACCGGCACGCCCGAACGCTTTCGGGTTGATGGCCAGCATGGTCTTGAGGTCTTTTCGATTCAGCCCCGCTCCTGCGTGCAAGAGCGGGGCACGGCGGTTTTCCGCAACCAACGGAAAGTGATGGCTACTTGCTCTCGCGGCCTTTGGTTTTGATCATGGCCACGATGGGGCAGGCCGCGTCGACGGCCAGGTTGAGGGCCGGCGTGAAAGCGGTGTGGCGAAGGGTGTGGAAATCTTTGACGGGTTTGATTTGCTCTTTCACATCGAGCGCGTCGAGGGCGTTGTATTTGGCGAGCACGGCCTGCAGCTCATCCACGATGGTTTGGGCCTGGTCGGCGGGCAGGAGTTCGCCATTGACGGTGAGGGTGAATGCCTGGCGGAAATATTCGCCCACTTTGTCGCCGAGAATGGGCTGCAAGGGCGCTTCAGATTCGAGCTTGGCGTAGCGGTTCTGGAAAGTGACCAGCACTTCGCCCTGCTCGGAGGGGATGCTAACCGAACTGGGAGGTTCCGGCTTGCCCTGGTTGACCCGGAAATAGAAGGGGGTGACGAACATCCGCAGTTCGGCCTTGTCAGTCTCCTGCGCGCCGGTCAGGGATTCGATTTCCTCGGCGCGCTGTTTGACGCGCGCGGCGATTTCGAAGACCTGTTTGGCGGCATTGGGATTCTCCGGGTCGCTGAAGACCGGGTAAGCGGTCTTGGCGGTATCAGCCTTCTTGGCGGGTTTGGCGAAGGAGATTTTGCGCAACCCAGTCCGCGGCGCTTGCGGCGGCGCGGGTGGGATGGCGGTGGATGTGGGACCGGCCATCGCTGTTGAGCTATGGCCCGGCAGGGCGGTCGTTTCCAGCGCGCGTGATGCTGAAAGACCGGATGGTTTGAATCGGCGTTGGGTGGTGAGCATAAATGTGTCGGGTAACGGGTGACGGGACGGAAGAAAGGAGAGTGGCGGGCGCTAAGGATTAAAACCTTCGCCTGTCGCGTTACCGCAAGAATTACGATTTACGACTGACGGTTTGCGAATTTAATTCGCACCGTCGAGCTGGACCTGGTATTCGGCGAGGCGAGCCTTTGCCTCTCGGATCTGACGCTGCGACTCAGCGATGGAATCCGTGCAGGTGGGATTGTTCTTCCGCAAGCGCGCAATCAAGCGCTGGTGATACCGGATGCGGGCCTGCATGTCGGCGATGCCCTGCCGCGCGGTGCGCGGCATTGGCCCCTGGCCCATGTCGGCACGCGCCTCGTCCACAACCTGTTCGAGTTCGGTCGGCAGCGGATCGTAATTGGGCTTGCGCTTGGCCATCAGCGCCCAAGCTAAGGCGCGGAAGAATTTTTGCAAGGAATTCACGGTGGGTATTCGCTAATTCAACGCGAGGTCGGCGTCCTTGAGAGCCTGCCGGACGTTGCCACAGGCGAACGTGGAAATTTGTTTGATGGCTTCTTCGTCGGCGATGAAGCGGCGCAAGAGCGCCGCGACCTGCTCGGGCTGCGGGGGCTTGAAGTCCAGCGCATTGAACCGGCTCTGGAAACGCGGCTCGAAATCGGACAGCTTCTCGTTACTGGTGCAGACGAGGACCACGCCGGGGATTTCGTTGAGGTCATCCAGGAGAGACAGCATCCGCACCTGGGCGGAGTTGGACATCTTGTCGCATTCGTCAATCCAGAT
>JBEKMW010000172.1:0-6516 GCA_049523455.1 Verrucomicrobiota bacterium
AGACGATGGCCGGCTGAAAGCGCTTCAATTGCGCCGGCACCGGCACGTCTTGCAGCACGCCGTCAATCCGGTAGCGGATGCGGAATTCGTCCTCGAACGGCTCCAGGTGAATATCCGAGGCGCGCAATTCGATGGCATCCTTCAACACCTGGTTGACAAAGTGGATGATGGAGGCATCGTCCCCGGCGGCCTCATCCAAATTGGTATCCTCGCCGCCTTCATCCACCACCTCAAATCCCTTTTCCTCGTCGAGCGTGCCGATGGTATCGGCGCCGACGCCGAGGCGTTTTTTGATCTCACGCTGGATGACTTCGCCAGTGGCCAGCACCGGCTGGAGGTTCAAGCCGGTCATGGTTTTTAGGGCGTCCAGTCCCTGGGTGGCAAACAGCCGGCTGGTGGCGATTTCCACCGTGCCATTGAGCCGCCTGAGCGGCAACAGCTCTTCCTTCAGCAATATGCGCGCGGGGAAGAGCGAGAGAAGCTGACGATCCGGATCAACGTCATCAAGCGCGGTAAAGGTCAGGCCGTATTCCTGGGCCAGCCAGCGCAGGACGTCTTCTTCGGTTTGCATCGGCGGCTTCGCCAATGCCAGCGCCTTGGCGTCAATCGCCGACAGTTGCCTGGCCGCCACCATGCGGTCAAGCAACTGCGCCTGATTTTGAATCACGGTTTCGCTCATGATCGTCAGCTTTCTCGTTTGCCGCGGCAATCAGTCGAGCAATCCCAGCAACGTTGCCTGGGCCTCCTGTTTCGGCGACAGCACGCTGCGCAGGGCGGCTTGGGCTGATTGGAGCTTGGCAATTCTGTCCTTTTGTGAAGCCTCGTATTTGGCGAGCAGGTCTTTCACCTGGGCCGTCGGCGCGTTCTGATCCAGCGCATTTTGCAGCGCTTCGGCTTCCGGGCTGGGTTGCGGACCGAAACCGCCGCGTCCGCCGCCGCCATTCTGTCCGCCGCGTCCGCGGCCAAACAAACGGGCCATTCCCGCGCCGGGCCCCGTATCGCGGCGCGCGTCCATGACTTTTTGGACTAATGGTTGGACGGCGCTCCAATCGGTGTCATTGGTGAAGTTAAGTTGCTCGCGGACGTTGTCCATAATGCGTTGCTGCATCTGGGCTGGGTCAAAGTTTCGTCCCCCACCGCCGCCACCGCCACCGCCACCACCACCGCCACCGCCACCGCCACCGCCGCCATTTTGTGCCAGGACATCGCTGGCGCCCCAGACCAAGGCCGCGGCGATCCCGCACATTGTTAACAATTGATTCATTTTCATTCGTGCTCTCCTCATGTAGGTAGGTTGTATTTTATTTACGGTCATTTTGTTTCATCAAGTTGCGGCATATCCATGCCGCTGCACTGCCACGCCGCTACGCTGGCAAGGCAGGCATTGCACGCAGCGTGCCAGCGCAAAACATCACGATTTACAAGGGAAAATTGAAATGGGACTGCGCAATTGCTGCTCAATGAACAGAAGGCCGCGCATATATTGCGCGGCGGTTAGTTCCGAAAACCGAAGTTGAAACGGGGAGCGCGCCCGCCTTGGGCGCAATTTTCCGCGCCCCCGCGGAAAACATCGGACGCACGGAAAAATTGCAAGTATTTGCGATCCCTCCCGCCTTAAAGAACCGCATACGAGGGCGTATCCAGCAACGCCCGAGGCGGGCGGGCTGCCCCAACTTCGGGTTCATGGCAAGCTCTGAGCCCGGAGCCCGCTGGCGCGCAGGCGGCGCTTCCGGGACACAAACCTCAGAACCTGACACCTCAGAACCTGAAGGTTGCATCCACTTGCAGGATGTTGTAGTGCTCGATAGGGTTTATCTGGGGGATATCCTGGCCGGTGCCGCCCGTGCCCAACTGGCTGTTGATGCGACTGGCGTAGCCGTAGCGGAAAGTGGCGATGAAATTGTCGGACAAGGCATAAGCCACTGCCGCATAGATGCCCTGCAAGTTTTCATCACCCTCCATGAAGTCCGTGTCCAGGAGGTTGGGGTCCAGCGAGTATTGTTCGATGTGCTGCCAGTAGGTCCGAACCTCCCAATCGTGCTTGTGGGAACTGGTGCCATAAACCAAACCTTGGGATGGTCCGGTGACCAGATCGGCGCTGCCGACGCCCACGCCGATCTGGTAGGCCTTGTCATCGTGGGTTTGGGGCGGGAAGGTCTGAATGGTAGCCGGGTTGCCGGTCCCCGCAAAATCTTCCAGGAAAGCGGCATAGGCTTCCGAAGCCGCCTGGGCGCGTTGCGCCCCTTTCAAGTTGTATGCAAAGTCCCCAAACAGCCGCGCGTTCAAATGGTCGAATTTCACATTCACCTCAAAAGGGACCTCCAACACCGTAAGATCGTTGAGGCCCACCTGATTATTGGGGTAGTTCAGGCTTTCATAGCCCGGCAACGAGCCGGCGGCTCCGTATCCGCTGTTGCCATAATAGGGCGCGCCCGAGCCCGGGCCGGCATAGTCTCCTTCGCCAACGTACGGGTCGCCGTAATAGGGGGAAGTCGCAGACCCGGAATTCAACGTGCTCCGTTTCAATCCATAATACTCATAGATGGTGGCGGCCATCTTGGCGGAGACCTTATCGGTGATGTGATAAGTCAGGCCCGCTTCCCAGGCTAGCTGAAAAATATTTTCCTGATTCTGCCCGAGCAGATTGTTGATCCCCAAATTCTGGGCGGCATCAACGGGATTCATGTCCTGATAGACGAACTGGGCAAACGTCGCGAAAAAGTCGGCCTGTCCCACGGTGTATCTGAATCGTTCCGCCGAGCCTTCGGGATTGATATTGGCGCTCCAGACCATGGGCGTGGTGTACAGCGGATTGGGCATCTTGCCCAGCGTGATATCCACCCAATCCTCGGGATGCCAGCCAAGATAGACCTGGCCGATATTGATGCCGGCGGTAGATTTACCAAACGGCCCCTGGTAGGCCGGACTGCTGCTCGACACCGAGGAAGCGGTCCCCATCGTGACCCAGGGAGAACGCGGATTCGATGAAGTTTCGAGCCTGAACCCGTAATAAAAGTCGTCCAAGGCGTCGCCCCGCAGGCCCACGCGGACCGAATAGCGATAGCGCTGCAATGCGATTTGGCCGCCATCGGGGTCCACCGCTGTGCGGTCCTCATAGCGCAGGCGGAGATCCCCGTACAATTCGATATTCTGGATGCCATTGCTGATTTTCCATTTGGACACCGGCGGCATGGCGTAGGGCGCACCATTGGTCCGCATGTAATCCGCCTCAGCTTTCACCTGGTCCGCCTCCTGTTGGGTGACAAACCCCTTTTTGATGAATAAATCCAGCAACGGATCAGTCGCGCCGGAAGTGTCCGCCCCATGTCCTCTCATTACCGCCAGGACCGGCAACGTGGCTGACAACGCCTTCAACCAACGCAGGCGCCGGCTTTTGTGACTGACTCGCATGGCGCGGATGCTGCGGGTGCAAAGCTACGGTTCCATGTCGTGCCGGTTACAAATCGGTGACAACCTCCGAATCAAAACCGCAAAAACATCAACGCTACTGCAGGAGACGAGGCCCGCCGCGCCGTAGCCTCGGTCGGCCGGGCCATAGCTGCTGAAGCGAAGGCGGGTGCGCAGGCGGGTGACGAGTCTCTAACTGAAGAATACCGCACAGAAGGAAACGAAACAAAGGCTTTCATCCGCAAATTAGCGCGAATTAGCGCGAATTGACGCGAAGACACAAAACCGATGCCTTTTTAACCACGGATGGACAGGATAGTCTCCTAATTTGCTGTGGAGCGCGGGATTTGGGCGAATTTGCGGCATAAAAATGGGGACATTGAAGCGGCCTTGAAAGCCGTGCCCCTGACATTGATTGGGACACTTCCTCCCGGCGGCTTTACTTCCCATTTGACCTTGGCAAGATAGGCTGGCGTGAAGGCAACTCCGTCCCGTCCGCTGGTGGTGCTGGCAGGCGTCAGCCTGCGGCTGGGCGACCGCTTGGTGTTCCGCGACACGCACTGGACGTTCGCCCGCCGGCAGCATTGGGCGCTGGTCGGAGCCAATGAATCGGGCAAGACGTTGTTTGCCCAGGCACTCGCCGGGGAGATTCCGGTGGCAGGCGGCGAGATTCAGTACCACTTTGGCTTGCGCGACCGGCGATGGCAGGAGACGCCGGAGGCGGCGGTGGCGCAGGTTTCATTCGAACAGCAGAAAATCGTGGCCGGGAATGCCCCGTCGGCAGCACGCTGGTTCAGCCTCGAGGAGGAGGAAGCGGCCACCGTTCGCCAATTCCTGTCGCAAGGCAATGTGGAGGAAGTGAATCCCTTTGAGGTGGTGAGACGATCACGGCAGTCGGTCAAGGCATTCGCCCGCCGCCAGCGCTGGGTGGTACATCTGCTCCAGATTGCTCCGCTGCTTGACCGCCGGCTCCCGTCGCTATCAACGGGCGAGATGCGCAAGACACTGCTGGCCCGGGCGCTGCTGCGGCGGCCCCAGTTGCTGATCCTGGACGATCCGTTCACCGGTCTTGATGCCACGTTTCGCGCTCATCTCAAGCGGATACTCGAGGTCTTGATGCGGCACCGCTCGCTGCACCTGCTGTTGATCGCGACGCATCCCGACGAACTGCCGCGCGGCATCACGCACATGCTGTGCGTGGATCACTGCCGCGTGGTCGCACAGGGAACGCGATCGAGGATGCTGAAGCATCCGCAGGTGCGGCGGCTGTTTGGCGGTACGCCGGGGCGGGTCGCGGTCCGCCGGCTTCCGCCGGCAGTGGTCACCAGGCCCACGGCGGGCAAGGCCACTGAACTGGTCCGCTTGGAACAGGTCACGGTCCGTTACGGACGACGTTCGATATTGAAAGAGGTGGACTGGGCGGTGCGGCGCGGCGAACATTGGGCGTTGCTGGGGCCGAACGGAGCGGGCAAGAGCACTTTATTAAGCCTGATCATCGGCGACCACCCGCAGGCGTATGCCAATGCGGTGCGCGTCTTCGGGTGGCAACGCGGCTCGGGCGAGGATGTCTGGCGCCTCAAGCGGCGCATCGGCTGCGTTTCGCCGGAACTTCATCTGCATTTTCCCGAATCACAGAGTTGTTTGGAGGCCGTGGTTTCGGGCTTTCACGACACCAACGGGTGTTTCCATCGCATCACGCCGCATCAGCGGGACCTGGCCCGCCGCTGGCTGAGCCGTTTGGGCCTGGCCGGTTATGCGGAACGCACGCTCGGCTCGCTATCCGCCGGCCTGCAACGGATGGCGCTGCTGGCCCGCGCGCTCGTGAAGGCTCCCGACCTTCTCGTCCTCGACGAGCCCTGTCAGGGACTCGATCCCGCCCACCGCGCCCGCTTCCTGCGGGCCGTGGAGTCGTTGCTCAGGACCAAGGCGTCAACGGTGATCTACGTAACCCACCGGCCGGACGAAATTCCGCGGGGCATCGCGCGGGTGTTGCGGTTGCGGGAGGGGCGGGTGGTTAGGGCGTGAAGGTGGGAACATTCAACACTCAACATTCAACGCCCAACATCCAATGAAAGAGCAGAATGGACAGGTTGAAGAGCGCCCCTCACCATGGCCGCTGCCCCCTCACCCCATCCCTCCCCCAAGGGGGAGAGGGTGCCCGAGTCGTGGCCGTGAAGTGAGCTTGAAATTCAGCCGGACTTGCCGCGCCGGATGCGGTCTTTCTTTTCCTCCAATTCAGCCTGGAGCTTTTTGCGTTCGGCGGCGAGTTGCTGACGGACGGTTTCGGCCTTTTCCAAATCGTCCGCCGCCGCCAGGCGGGCCGCTTCGCCGTTCAAAGCGATTTCACGTTCGGCGACCTTGGCGGCGTATTGGGACTCCAGTTCCGCCAGTTGCCGCTTCTGTTCCGTGGTCAATTTGACCGTGGGGGCGCTTTGGTTCAACCGTTCCATCGCCAATTCGTATGCGGTTTTCATTTTGTTTCAGCTCCTTTTCTTTTTCCAGGGTTGTTCGGGGAATTTGCCGGGGGTGCGGATCAACTGAGCGGGCAGTGGTTTGGGCCGGGCCATCTGCAATTCGGAATTGGCGCCGGCGTCCGGCGCATTGCCCTGGGCGGCGTTGGCGCGCCAGGATGCAATCCTGGCCTGCAACCCGTGGTGCTCGGCCTTCTTCCGGTCGCCGCTTTTCATGTAAAAGAGCGAGAGATTGGTATGGACCAGTTGCTCGCGGGGCCGAAGCGCCTCGGCTTTGTGGCCCTCGGCGATGGCGGCGGCCAGGTCGCCCTGCCGGCAACAAGCCATGCCCAACGCCAGTTGCGCCTCGAAGTGCGCGGGTTCCACCGCCAGCATCGCCCTGAGCTTTTGGATGGCGGCGGCGTAGTCGCCGCGGCTGAAATCGAACATGGCTTCGTCGTATTGCTCCTGCAACGTCATGCTTGACGGAACGTTAACCCACCAGTGCGGCACGGCGCAAGTGGGGGATGATCATTGCGGCGGTTCCGAATGCCCCCTGGATAGCGCGAAGGGACCGGAGAGATCGGCGATTTTGGGAAAGCCAGTGGATAAAGAGGGCACGGGACCAGTCCGGGCAGAGTATGCCGGAAGGCGGGGT
>JBEKMW010000173.1:0-6326 GCA_049523455.1 Verrucomicrobiota bacterium
TTCTCCAACGGCAAATTTGCCGCGTCGAACCGGTGCGCGGCTTCCGGCGAACTCGCCACTTTCAAGATTGAATTTCTCCCGCCAAACGGATTGGCCACGGTTTCCCGGGCCAGCGGATCGGGAATCCATTTACCATCCACCACAAGGCAGTATTCATAGGTGCCGGGTGCGAGCGCGGTTTCCTTCCACCAGTTGCCGAGGCCGGAGGAATGCAGCGTCTTGGCTTCGGGCTGCCAGTGGTTGAAAGTTCCCGCGAGGCAAACGGTGGTGGCCTTCGGATCCGTATATTCAAAGCGGACCGTCACCAATTGCGGGCCGTCGCTGCGGAGGTTATTATGTTGCTTATTGTGTTTCATGCTGGTTGATTTTTTGTTCGGTTGACTTTCGTTTTGTTGAATTTGAAAAATGTCCCATTTGACCATGCAACTATGTATCCCAATATCTGACGGCGCTATGGGGTGTTTACCCCATAGCTGCAAGGCGCGGGAAACGCATCGCGTTATGCCGCTTTCCTTTCATCCACCACTTCAGCATCAATGATCGGCTCTTCCCCGTTTTTGCCGCGTTCCGGCGCACCGTTCGTTTCGGGCTGCGTTCCGCCTGGGCCACTGGTTGGGCCTTCACCCGGGTGGGCTTTCTCTGAAGCCGTTTTATAAAGTTCAGTCGAAACCGACTGCCAGGTTTCGTTGAGCTTTTCGCTGGCCGTCTTGATGGCCTGTGCGTTGTTCCCTTTGATCGTTTCCCTGACCTCGTTGAGAGCAGATTCGATTTTGCCGCGATTGGCTCCAGAAATTTTGTCCCGATTGTCCTTCAACATTCTTTCTGTGCGATACACCGCGTTGTCAGCCTCGTTGCGCGTTTCCAGCTCTTCCTTGTGCTTCCGGTCCTCTTCGGCGTGCAGTTCGCCGTCTCTGCGCATCTTCTCGATCTCGTCCTTCGAGAGGCCGCTGCTGGCGGTGATGGTGATTTTCTGTTCCTTTCCAGTGCCGAGGTCCTTGGCGCTGACGTGCAGGATGCCGTTGGCATCAATGTCAAAGCCGACGTCGATTTGCGGCACGCCACGTGGAGCGGGCGGAATATCATCGAGATTGAACTTGCCGATGGTCTTGCTGTCGCGGGAAAACTGGCGTTCACCTTGCAAGACATGGATTTCCACCCCGGGCTGATTGTCCGCAGCGGTGGAGAAGGTTTGCGACTTGCGGGTGGGGATCGTGGTATTGCGCTCGATCAACTTGGTAAATATTCCGCCGAGAGTCTCAATGCCGAGCGAGAGCGGTGTCACATCGAGCAACACCACGTCCTTGACCTCGCCTTTGAGCACACCTGCCTGGATGGCGGCGCCCACCGCCACCACTTCATCGGGATTGACGCCCTGGTGCGGAGGTTTGTTGACCAGCGTGTGTGCCGTTTCGACCACGCGCGGCATCCGGGTCATGCCGCCGACCAGCACCAGTTCATCAATTTTCGCCGCTGCGATATCGGCGTCCTTCAAACAAGCCTTCACCGGCGCGATGGTGCGTTCAAACAACGCATCACAGAGTTGCTCCATTTTGGCGCGCGTAAGTTTCAGACTGAGATGCTTGGGGCCGCTGGCGTCGGCGGTGATGAACGGCAGGTTGATATCGTACTCTTGTGCGCTGGAAAGAGTGATCTTCGCCTTTTCCGCCTCTTCTTTGATGCGCTGCAAGGCATCCGGCTGGTGGCGCAGATCCATCCCCTGGTTACGCTTGAACTCGTCCAGCATCCAATCCATGAGGCAATTGTCCCAGTCGTCGCCGCCGAGGTGGGTATCACCGTTGGTGGCTTTGACCTGGAAAACGCCATCCCCAATCTCCAGAACCGAAATGTCGAAAGTGCCACCACCTAGGTCGTAAACCGCGATCTTCTCATCCTTCTTCTTGTCCAGACCATAGGCCAGCGAAGCGGCAGTGGGTTCGTTGATGATGCGAAGCACATCGAGACCCGCGATGCGGCCGGCGTCCTTCGTGGCCTGGCGCTGCGAATCATTGAAATAGGCCGGGGTCGTGATGACCGCCTGGGTGATTTTCTCGCCCAACCGCGTTTCGGCATCCTCTTTGAGCTTGGCCAGAATCATGGCTGAAATTTCCGGCGGGCTGAATCGCTTGGGCTTGCCGTCCACCTCCACTTCCACGGCTGCGTCGCCATTGGCGGCCCGGACCACTTTATAGGGGACGCGTTTGATTTCCTCCTGCACTTCGTCAAATTTCCGACCCATGAAACGCTTGATCGAATAGACCGTGTTGCGGGAGTTGGTGACGGCCTGCCGTTTGGCGGCCTCCCCTACGAGCCGATCGCCGCTTTTGGTGAAAGCAACCACGGAAGGCGTCGTGCGTTTGCCCTCGGAGTTCTCGAGCACGGCGGGCTCGCCACCTTCAATGACCGCCATGCAGGAGTTTGTAGTTCCCAGATCAATACCAAGTACTTTTGCCATATAATCGTTAATTGGATTTGTTTATTGTATTTGTTTTCGTGTTCGACTTTGTCAGAGGACGCATACTTCGCGAGGGAGTTGATCCTTCGTTGGGCCGTTCCTCGTTTAATCCCCAGTGCGAGTACACATCGTAGCGCTCGTGTTTCACTTCATGGAACGCTTGCGTGGCGCTGCTGGCTGCTTCTGTGATCAGCCTCATGGATAAAATAGAAGCTGCGCAGTGATTCAGATGCAGATAGATGGCGCGCGCCCTGGCAACCTCATCGCGCGATGAACTGACAGCCATTGCTGTTTGCTTTGAACGCGCAGCCGATGCGGTTGGTTGGGTGTGGGCCGACTTTTCATTTGGGAAAGACATTTCGGTTTTCATGACAGGAGGATGCATCAAATGTGGCGCGGGCACTATGGGGTGTTCACCCCATCCAAGGGACTGGCCTCTATCCTCCTGCCAAAACCTTGGCCCGCGTCACCCCGGAGCGATGCGGTATTTTTCATAGGATGCGGCTTATTGTTTGTGGGCGGATCACCATGGAAGTGATGCTGAACCATCGCCACGATCTGTGGTTCGGTCATTTTGTCAGTCGTTTCCAGCACAATGATCCGCGGGATACTCGGGTGCTTCTCAAATCGCGCTTTCAGTTCGCCCTTGGTCTCGCCGGGGCCAAAGATCAGGATGGATTCGGAATTACGAAGATGCGAAATGATCGCGTCGTAGTAGCGTGCGAGTTGCCCGGTATATGCTCTCTGGCGCGAATCATCGGCGGGAACTTCCCGGGATTCGAACGAACCATGGTCAGGCTCTCCCGAACGCCGGGGTTGTTTTTCCGCGGTTGATTGGATGCGTTTGGTTTCTGCCCCCGTGTCCATCAGCACCACGACGACAGCTTCTCTATGGTCAATCCACAGCCCTGCGTTTGTTTTCTTTTTTTTCTTTGGTTAAACCTGCCTCGCGTGGCCTTTTAAGCCAGCTTCACCACCATCTTGCCAATATTTTCCCCTTTGAAGAGCCCGATAAACGCCCCCACCGCCTGGCCGATTCCTTCCGCCACGGTTTCCTTGTGCTTCACTTTTCCGGCGCGGAAATAGCCCCCCACTTCCTTTTCAAATTCGCCCTGACGAGCCAGCCAATCGCGAACAATAAAACCTTTCATCGTCAGCCGTTTGGCAGTCATGTTAAAGAGATTGGAAGGACCGGGGCGCGGTTTTTCCTCGTTGTAACCGGAGATGCCGCCACAGGCGATGATCCGGCCATGCGCCCGCAATGCAGCGAGTGCCGCTTCCAGCATTTCGCCTCCCACATTATCGAAATAAACATCAATGCCCTCCGGCGCCTCAACTTTCAATTGTTCAACAACCGGGCCAACCTTGTAATCAAAGGCGATGTCAAACCCGCATTCTTCCCGCAGAAATTCGACCTTTTCCATGGAACCGGCGGACCCGATGACGCGGCATCCGCGCAATTTCGCGAGTTGCCCGGCCACGTTTCCGACAGCGCCGGCAGCTCCTGAAATATAAATGACATCGCCGGCTTTGACCTCCACCAAATTCAACCCGACCCAGGCGGTCATGCCCGTCATGCCGAGGGCGCCGAGATAAACCGAGAGCGGCTGGACCTCGCGGCTGACCGAATGCAGTTGGTCCGGCGCGGCAATGAAATATTCCCGCCAGCCAAAATTGGAGACAACGGCATCGCCTGGCTTGAATTCTTTCGCGCGCGATTCGACGACCTCGCCGACGGCTCCGCCTTCGAGCGGCTTGCCCAACGCGAACGGCGGAACATAGGATTTCCCCTCGTTCATGCGCCCGCGCATATAAGGGTCCACCGACATGAAGAGATTGCGAACCAGCACCTGCCGGTCTGGCAGCGGCTCCAATTCGACCTGTGCCAGGCTAAAGTTGGCTGCCGTTGGAATCCCGTTGGGGCGGGAAATCAGACGAATTTCCCGGCTCGAAATATTTGACATACTATAAAGACTCTTTTACGGCTGCTCTGGCAGCTTGGCGAGTTTGGTCATGCTCCGCTCCGGCGATGCCTTCATCCACCAGCCTTTCATTATCACTTCGCCCTTCGTCGTCCTCATCGTCGCCAGAAGCCACTGGTATTTTAACTGAAACACTCATTTAGCTCCGATTGTGGAAACCGTGAACCCGGGTGAGTTTGCGTTCCGTGAGCAATTGAGCCTCGGCCTCCAGCCAATGCTGCACGGCCTGTCCCTGTGGCGAACCCTGGTTGACATAACTGAAGTAGGCCCGTCTGGCCACTTCGTCTGGTGATGGCGTAAAATCAATTTCGTTTTGGTTTAAATCCACAACCGCTGCCGCCGGTGATGCGCCGGCAGGCTTTTGGTTCCGGGAGATTTGGTTCTGGAAGAATTTGTGTCTCATGCTTTGAGAATAGGCTGGTAACGGTTTGTCCGCTATGGGGTCTTACCCTACCAGCTTGTTAAAAACTCCCTTTGCTTGCAGGAGATGAAGTCACCCGTCTCAATTTGCCTGGATGTTGATGGACAACTGGGAACCCTCGCTGCCCATGGAACGCAGCCCATCCCATTCAAATTCTGCCCAGCAAAAGCAGGACCACCAGAATAGCCAATAGCAGGCCCAACCCGCCGCTCGGGTAATAACCCCAGTTCCGGCTGTGCGGCCAGGTGGGGAATGCACCGATCAGCATCAGAATGAGCAATACCAATAATACAGTTCCTAACATAATGTTCCTTTCAGTTTGTGAATGAAAAGCTGTTTGTTATTCATGCAGTAATAATAATCCAAAAGCAGGCGGGCGCTATGGGGTGTTACCCTACCGCCCCCCCCCGACCGAATGACGGCCATTTTGGCGGCCAGTGGAATTTTATGTTGTTTAGCTGCGGGTTGCTCATCGGCGGCAATTGGAATTGCCCGGATGACGGTTGCGGGAGCTTCAGATTTCATGGCGGAGGCTTTTCATTGGCGCATTTGGATTTTGGGTGGGGATTACTTCAAACCCGCCAGCGCATCCAAAATGGTCTTTTGCACCGCCGGATTGGAAAGATTTCCCAGGTGACCGCCTTGCGGGAAGACCGTTAATTGCTCCGGACCAAACGTGGCGTGGAGCCAGGCCAGGTCTTCGCCGGCCAGAAGAAAATCATTTTCATTGCAGATGACGCGGATGGCCGGATTGGCGCGCAGACCGGCGTCGTACGTCCGCAAGTCGTCGGCTTTTTCCAGTGCTTCCGCCACCGGTGGGGCCAGACCTTGGGCCTGATAATACGGAATCGCAAATTTTTCAAAATAATCCTGGTAGGAATACTGGAGGATTTCCTGATACACCGGGTCGCGCCGCCAATTCGAGATCGGGTGATGCAGGACGCGCTGTTTGTTCCGCCGCTGGCTCGTGTAAATGACATCCCGCAGGCTGAGGCGAAACGTCAGACCGATAAGAAACCTGGATTCGATGGCACTGAAGGGCAGGGAGGTTTGCGGTGTGAGGGTGTTCCGGCTCAAGGCGGCCACTTTGAGAAAGGTATTTTCGATGTCGCTGGTTCGTTCCGCGCCCGGCCAGCCCAGGGGCGCCCGGTAAAACTCGTCCAGCTTGTCAGCCCCATACATCAATCGGACCGGAGGGCTGATGGCGACGTAGCGGTCAAATTGAATCAACGGCACTTGATTGGTGACGGCGGCAATTCTCACTTCTTTCACGCCCTGTCTTGCCTCAAGAAAGTGCAGAACTCGCCCCTTGGTCACGACGCAATACTGATTTGTCGGGCTGGTGGCGGCAACGAACAAAGATTGGAATGCGCCCATGGAATAACCCAGCAACGCCTTGTCACCCAACCGGCCTGGATACGAGGCATTCAAGCGGCGATCAATTTCCGTCAACGCAGCGTCCAAATCGTGG
>JBEKMW010000174.1:0-7887 GCA_049523455.1 Verrucomicrobiota bacterium
TCAATGGAACGCTCGCAAATGATGGGATAGACATTCACGTCCCATCGGGAGTTGATGCGGTGGATGCGGTTGATGGCCTGCTCAAACTTGTCGTAGGCCCACGAATAACACAGGAGGATGACGTTGTTGCACAGCGGGAAGGAATGGCCTTCGGACATGCATTCCACACCCGCGAGCATGACGGGCCATGGTGATTTGCCCGGGCCCAGTTCAAACTGAGCGGACAGAACACCCCGGCGCTTCTGCGATACCCGGCCGTCAGCGAGGCAATGGGCGACGCCGGCCTCGGTGAGCCTGGCGCTGAGCACGTCCAAAGAATCATGGAAGGCCGAGAAGACGACCGCCTGCTCGCCGCGGCCCAGGCATTGGTGCACCAGTTTAAGGGCGGAATGGAGTTTGGGGATGTAGGAATGGCGGCCGCGTGGATCGCCCTTGGTGCCGTCGCCATGCGGACGGACCAGGAGTTCGCTGACGGGATTGGCGGCGGCGACGCGGAGCGCCTGCAATTGGGCGCCGATGGCCGGCGCGCCGTTTTTGTCCAGATACTTGGCTTTGAGGTGATAGCGATAGACGGCAGCCTGCTCGGTGCCGAGCGGAGCGCGGACGACGTGGCGGTGCTTGGCCACGATGTCGAGGCCGAAATCCTTTTTGCGCCGGCGCAGGATGATAGGCGCGAACATTTTCCACAGCCGGTGGACGTTGCAGACTTGGGGGGTGAGTTTGCGGTAACGCTGCGGCTTGTCCTTTTCCTTGGAGAGGTTGCGTTCGGACACGAGGAACTCGCCGGCGAACTCCTCGCGCGCGGCCGAATCGTCGGGATAAGGGAAGCGGGCATGGGCTTCGGGCCTGCCGCCGGTGGCCCACCAGGCGAGCCGGAAGACGTCGGGCAGGCGGTTCTTGATGGGCGTGGCGGTCAGCACGAGCTTGAAGCGCGAATTGATCTGGCGGACACCCGTGCCGATGATGGATTCCTCGCCCTTCATGCGGACGCCTTCGTCCACTGCACAAGCGCCGAAGGCATCCTGACAGAGATCGGCGAGCGAGGGACTATAGACGCATTTGACTTTGAATTGATTGGAGGGCGAAGACGAGGGGGAGGACGATTTCAGCCAGTGACCTTTGCCGATGGATTCGGAGTATTCGGCGTAGCGTGCCTCGGTCATGAGGGCGCGGACAGTCTGGCGTTTCTCCGGGGGCAGATCGCTGAACGAGGGATTGGGCCGGTCGCAATGGAAGGGTTCGAGGATGTGGAACGAGTTTTCCAGTTCATCCTGATAGGTTTCGTTGTTTTCGTATTTGCCTTTGGCGGCCTGCCAGGCCAGGCGCAGTTCGGCCAGGGTCATCGAGGGCAGCGCTTCGAGCCGGCGGTAATGGCGCTGGTAAAGCTCCTGGCGCATGTCGAAGAATTCGGAACTGTCGCGGTCGGTGAGGCCGAGGATCTGCATCATGCCGACGATGTTGTCGCGTTGAAACTGCGGGAAGGGCGTGACCCCGTTGCTGGTGAGCTGGGTATAACTGGTGATGTAGTAACCGGGCGGCAACTCGCGCTTGCCGGTTTTGGGATTGCTGGTCGAAAGTTGCAGGAACGCTGCCTGCGAATCCAGCACCGTGACGCGGATGTGGAATTTCTCGCGGGCCTCCTTGATCGTGCGCTGGTGGAGGTCGCCGGGGACGACCAGCAGCACCGGTTCCGAGGGTTCGAGCCGGCGTATTTCACCCGGCGCAAAGTCGGTCTTGAATCCGACTTTAAGGGCCGGCCAAACGAACAGGGCGATGGTTTTGCCGCCGCCGGTGTCGTGGCCCAGGATGACGCCGTCGTGCATGGCCGCGGCCGGCAGCGTAGTCCTGGCGTTGGAATGGTTTGAATTTGAACATATGGTTAGTGGTCAGCAGTCGGTAAAATGGAAACGCCCGCGGGAAGCGGGCGTGGCAGATTTACGATTGACGATTTGCGATTTACGACTCCGCCGGCGGAACGCCCGCGCCGCCCTTTGGGATTTTGGGACGCATGGAGGCGATGATTCTCTTTTGGAGAACCGGGTCGGTGGCCAGACCGGTGACAACGCGGACCTCGTGCGCGCGATAGACCGCCCAATCATTAATGAACGGCGAGGGAATGGGAAACGATACGCGGAAAAAGACGGTTCGCGCGGAGGCTTGCCCCACCGTCCAAACGAAACTGACGCGGCCAATGAGCGGGCAATCTGGGACGGCCACGCGGGAATTCCAGGTGGGTTGCATGGTCAGTTATTAACGATTTGTTCGATGAGATCGAGGCGTTCGAGCATCTTGCGGTATTCCTCGGGCCGGGTTTGTGACACGTCGGGCACTTCGGGGATTTCAAAATGCTCAACCAGTTGCTGCAAATTGAATTCGATGGGAGAGGGCTCACCTTCATTCTGAATGGACAGGCGCACGTCCTGGCCTTTGAGGCGTTCTTCCATGAACAAGCGTTCGATGCCGCCGCCATCCTTGATGAACAGGGCCAGCTCGGAGCCTTCCCATTCCACCTCGTCGCGTTCGCCGGTGAGATTGAGCTTGGTGCCCCAACGGCGGATGCGGATGGTTTCGGTGCGCATGGTGTAGCGGACACCGGCTTTGAACACGGCTGCCGGGACGGCATCCTTCGCAGGCGAGACGCCCGCGCCATCCAAATCTTTGAGGCACAGGATGTCATCATTGTCGTCGAGATACCCTAGGCGCTGGATTTTGGTCAAAGGAACGATGGGAGCGCGGATGGCATTGTATTCATCCAGCGCATTTCGGACGGCATCCGCAACGGCGGGGGCGACGCGCCAGGGAGAGGCAGGTGACAATACGGCCCGTTCGAGCTCGCGGCGCTCGGCCTTCTGCAGGATCAACTGCATGGGATGCTTGCCGTTGAGGGCGAACAGACGCAGGTATTGCTCCTTTTTCACGCGGCCACTGGCCTGGTCGAACAGGGACAGGTTGGTTTTGATGGTGCCGTCAGTGTCCAGCCAGAGGTTCCACTTGGCTGGCGAGGCGCCTGCGCTACCCTGGGTGGCGTTCCATTCTTCGCGCGCGGCATCCCACAATTCCACGGTATCGGCGGTATGACCGCCTTCGTAGGAACGGATGACTGGACCACGCCGGAAGGAGAGGCGGGCGCGACCGAGTTCAAAGCACGCGGTTTCGGCGGCTTTGATATCCGTAACGTTCAGGTCGCGGCTGCTGCCTTGGGTATGGGAGCGGGCGAAGTAGAGGACCCCGGTGTGGAATTGCGAATTGCCAATGGCGGAATTCGCCAGGCCGAGGTTCGGCGAATCGGGTTGGCAGATGTTTCCTGGAATCGTCAGATGCGCCCAGACGTGGGCGGCGAGGGCGGCGTGGGGCGCGTTTTGGCCGAAGATGAGCCGCTGCAAAGTGGCTTCGTTGGCAATGAGCAAACCTTCGCCATAGGGTGAGCAACGGTCCAGCGCCATGCACAGGCTGGCAATGGTGGAATCAATGGTGTCTTTGGACAAACGCGGATCGTAAGCATTGAAGGCCAGATCAACCGCCGGGCAATCGGAATTGGCCAGGGCGGCCAGCCGGTCGCGATACCAATGGAGGTCCCACGGCGGGTTCAGGACGAAACAATCGGCGGCGAAGTCCACGGTCCCGAGCAAGGAAAAGAATTTGGTGATGTCGGCGTGAACAAAGCGCGGGGGTAGCCGCCCGTCTTCGCCCTGCTTCGACGCGGCAGATATTTGCTCGATATCAGAGCCCAGCAAATATCTGGTGGAGGGAGCGCTGGCTCCGGCCAAAAGCTGGCCGCTGCCACATTCGAGGTCCACCAGAACTGGGCGGTATTGGGGCAAAGCCAGTGCCAGGACGCGCGCCCATTCCGCCCCCGTGTGATACTGGGCCTGTCCCTTGGCGCCGGCGTTGGCGGCGGATTCGAGATGTTGTTGGAGGTTGGCCGGAGCAATGCCGGTTCGGCGGCCAGGCTTCGCTTGAGTGCTAGGGGCCGGCAGGCCGGCTTGCCGGGCCACAGCTTCGGAGCGGCGACCGGTGAGTTTGATACGAGACATATGAGATGGTGACATTTGTGGTTTTGGCGCGGCGACGAGACCGCGCCGGGCGAGACGGCTTTTGCGAATCCAAGCGGGCAGGCGTTTCATATTTACCAGCCGCGTTCCTTTCTGGCCTGGCGCCGGGCCGGCCCGGCCGGATTGGCGAACGATTTCTTTACGCGGCGGTCGAACCGGGCGGCTTCGCACCGGACAAGGTAACGATAGATGGCTGCGCTGGTGTCCGCAGCCACGGCCAGTCTGCGCACAGGCCGCGCCCTTATCCAGTCCGGCAAGCAATTCGTCCACGACCGCAACCGCGTCCGGGAATTATCCGTATCCGCAACCCCGAAGATTTGCGGCGCACGGCAGGCTGTTTAAGCGCAGCTCTGAGCGGCTCGTTTCTCCGCTAGGATTCTACGAACGCATCCGTAAATTGAAACCCAAGCATGGCCTGTAATGCAGCGGACTTTGTATCCCTTCTTGAGCGTCATTTCCGATTGCCAACGTGCCACGCCAGCCAAGATTGGCTTTACAGTGAATTCTTCTTCATCATCGGTGAGAAACATCTGATACCAAATTCCACCACCGCTCATGCCGTTGTAGTCAATTGGATATTCTTCAAATCCACTCGGAATGCACAATTTCAGGTAGTCAAAATTGTTCGCTAATTCATATTCAGCCAAGTTCCCTTGAATCAAAACAGAGGGTGAAGTGATTATTTTTTGCGACTGCCCGTCAATTAACTGGTTGGCAATGTCAACGTTCTCTCTCGGACAGCCTGCAACTGACCAGTTAAATTTGGCTAACGGCTTTTCTGGATTCAAAAAAACTTCTCTGACGCTTGCGCCGGCAATGTCCAAGTCATAAAAGCCCAATTGCAGGCTGCGGATTAGCCGCAACAATTCTTCGTTTTTGATTATGACAAATGACAAGTCGGGTTGGCTGCTTGAATATCCTTCGACTTCATCATACCCAATTCGCACATGGTCAAGGTCCTTGGAATCTACAATCAATCGGTGGCTTATCTCTGACACCGCCAATGCCAGGCGCTCCTTCGCTAAAAACTGTTCTGCGCTATGCCCCGCAGTAAGAATTCCCTCGTAACCAAACGACTTTGCAAAGACTCCTGAAAAGGCTTGGTTGTTGTCCAATGAAATTATCGCTACGTGACGCCAAATGCTCGGTGCGCTATCTCTTAAAAGCCTTTCAATTTCCTCAGTCGGAATTGGTGGTATCCCGCTTTTCTTTGTCATGCTTAGTCTCGTTTTATTGCTGGCAACAGCATAGCGACGAATCAGGCCACGGGCAAGAAAGCGAAAGCAGCCTCAACCAGCTTCGGTCCACATTGCACCCGCCGCCCGGCTCCGGGGAATTGGCCTCCACGGTTCCGCGTACGGGGAACTGTCGGCACAGATGTGATTTCTTGTCACGGGAACTGTCCTCTGACAGAATTGCCCTACCCGCTGACTGTCCTGCAGCAGGCGGAGTTGCTCTGCGCGGACTGGGCGGGGTGATGTCCCAATGAAGGAAGCAGCCCATTTTGAGAGCGAACGAGAGTTCCGTAAGTGGTTTGAGCAAAACCTCGGAAAGTTCGGAATCCGCGAGATTGTTCTTAACCAGGAGGTTTGCCCCGATTACGTCGTGATCATGGATTCCGGGGAAACCAAGAAGGTCGAAGCTGAACTCATTGCCATCAACTTCAGATACCACAAACACAAGCCGGAGAAGGCAGATTTCATCGTCGCCGGCTATGCGAAGGAGCGGGAGGTAGACGGCGTTCCTGTGCTTGCGGTTCACCGGTTCTGGGAGTGTCCGTCGGAAGTTGCCGAATCCGCGCCACCGCTTGCCGGACCACCATCGGAGGACGAGCTCCGAATGTTAAACACCATTCAGTTCTACGCCGGGATTGAACTTTCAGCCTTGGGCCAAGAAGATTTCGCAGGTCAATGCCGGATATTCCTTCCGTTTAGGCCTGATTTGGTTTCTGAAATGCCGTGGGGTGGTACCGACGACAGCATCCTTGGCGTGCTTTCAAAAAAGACGAAGAAATTCATCAAGACCTATCACTATGCGGTCATTGGAGTGGGCTTGTCCGAACGGGCCTGCGATGCCTTTGACACCCTGATCAGGCGAGGACTCATTAAAGCCCGACCGATGTGTTTTGCCGCCGCCGCATATGACGGCACGATTGTGACTCATCCCGGCTGGATTCCGACCGAAGTTGTGGCAACTGAGAAGGCAGAACAATTCCGCAAATCTCCCTTTTAGTGGCACTTGGAGTCGCTTTTCGCGCCCGGAGACTTGCTTTGCAAAGTTTCGCCCCAAGAGGACTTTAGAGGATTTGCAGCGGTCAATTTGACTCGCCAAAAAGCCACGCGATGGATACTTTCACAGCGTGGACGATGGCGGCGGTTTCGCAGTCCATCGCGTAACGAGATTGATTCTCGACCTGTCGACGAGGAAACCTGGCATCGTGCAGCCATTTCTCGGCGATGTCGGCAGACGGTGCCTGGCATCGGGACCGAACTGTGGCCCTAGCGGCTGGCGGGTGATGGCACCGGCCGTGCTGGGCTTGTGTTCGCTGATGTTGCCGTCCGCACCTCGGATGGGATGGAGATGACCGAAAGAACGCATGGTTATTTGATTGGCAACGGGGTGACGCGGCCGGTTTGGAGGTTGATGAAGTAACCGTGGATGTCCAAACCGCCGTGGCGGAAGAACTGCCAGAGGAGCTGACAGGCGAACGTGGCCACGGTTTGGTTGACGAACAAATCCTGACGCTCCAACGCCTCGGCCAGCGAACAGCTTGGCGTGTCGTCTTCCGTGCGCCGTTTGTCGTTCAGTTCCGGGAAAATCTCCGTTACCAGTCTGAGCCGCGGCGGACAATGGTATCCCTGATTCTTGGCGAGCTTCTTAAGTTCGCCGGGATTCTTCGCCATCAGAACTTTCGAGAGCGGCACGCCGTTGGGGATTTTCTTAGGTCGGGTGCCCAGGATCACCTGGCCTTTCTGGTCGGTGTTTCCACAGTCCAGCCAGTATTTGAACCGGGTCTTGGCCAAATCGCGCCGGGCCGCGGCGGTGTCCACGCAACCAATCAGAATATCGGCGCGTTCATCGTTCCAATGGGCGCCGGCGCTATAGCGGCGGGGGTGATAATTCCAGTCCAGATTGAAGAACAGGTTCACGCGGTTGACCAAGACCGCAGCCTTGTATTGGCCGATGTCCGAGGGGCTAAACAACTGGCGGCCAACGTTGGCCTCGGTGACCACGTCGGGGTCGAACACGCAAACCTCCAGTCCGGGATGGCCCAGCGCGGTCAAGGCGACTTCCATGCGGGCCAGTCCCGACAGGACTTGTGAACCAGTGCCACCGGCGCCAGCAATGGCCACGCGGATGGCGTGATTGGTGAATTCACAGGGCAAAGGATGCATCATTGGAAGACCTGTTTGACGGTGTGCGGAGTGCGGACAAGGTGCCGTTGCCAGTATCCGGCATCGGGCGGCGTCTTGCGGCGGCTTAATTCAAGCCACAAACCATTGTGACCGCCGGCGTGATGGGTGAGTGCACCGGCGCTGCTGTGGGTAAAGGCGGAATTAAAGAAGGCCGTTTCAAAACCGGGAATGTTCTCCGGCGTGCACACCGGCAGCTTCAAGTCGCCGTTGCACATGTGGCCTTCCGACAGGTTCCAATAAGGCGCACGATAGACGATGGTATCAGGCTTGGGACGCTCGTTGCGGAGCAGCGCGTACACGTTCAGGCTGCGAGCATTGGCCACAAACAGCAGCGGCGGATGATGGACGTGGCGGCCATTGAGCGCCTTCAATTCCTTTTCCTTGCCGTCATCCTGGCGAGACGGCTTAAACCAGATGCG
>JBEKMW010000175.1:0-6115 GCA_049523455.1 Verrucomicrobiota bacterium
GAACTGATAAGCCCCCTCCGCCGAATACTGAATATGCTCCTCCACCAAACCCGAAACCCGGCCACCGAGCGTGTAGATGTCCGCGTTGTCAGAGAATATCGAAGCCGGAGCGTCGTTGAGGGCCGAGTCGTGTTTGTAGATAAAGAAGGCGTCCAAGTTGGCCGCCGGCAGGCTCTTGTTGGCGATATACAGAACCGCGCCCTTTTCGTTTTGGTCGGTCAGGAGATACGCGTTCGGATTTCCACCCTGGGTGGTGGAGGGGCCTATGGTGGGCAGCCAGGCGTCCGGCCGCCCGTACTGGACAATGCCGATGGCATCTATGGTAGTGTGCTGCTCTTTCAGATCGTAGGTCAAGCGGCCGGAATCGAGGAACGACGTGAAGGACCCGTCCTCGGGTGTGCCGTCGCCAAACAGCCAGTTGTCACCCAGGTTGATATCCTGGCGGCCTACCGTCACTGTGGCAGGCAGGGCCAGCGGTTTCTTCCATTGCGCGTTGAGGGTGTCAATAATTCCGTAGCGCCACTGCATGCCCGATTTATCGAAGTAGGTGTCGAAGGTCGAGACTTTCATGAACTCCCGCGGTTCAGCGGCCAGACGGACGTTCAAACTCAGGTCATTGGTAATACTGGTCAGTATGGCCGGGAAAATGCTGCCGCCAATCCGGCCACGGAAACGGAAATAGTCTTGTTCATGCACGGCGGCAAACGGCCCGCTGCTGGGACCGGTACCCAGGCTTAACGCATTGTTGTAGTACTCATTGCGCACCCGCATATCGCCCCCCCAAGTGAACCAGTCCACAGGGTTCTTGACCTCCCTCGCCCAAGTGTCGAAGGCGCTCGGCGGCGGCGCTGCCGGAGCTGCCGCCACCAGTGTGGCCGCCGGCGCCCCGGCGGGCGGGGCGGCCGGCGCAGCGGTTGCACCGCCGGGCGCGGCGCTTTGAGTTTGAGCCAGGGCGGTCGTCGCGGCCAGAGCGGCGAGACCCAACGTTAGTTTCAGTTTGGTGTTCCACATAAGATTCGACTTTCAGGTCTGATTAGCGATTGAAGGTTTGATTTTGATCTTTCGCTTCCGCGACTGTTCCCGCGTTCCGGCAGCTTGCCGGGAGTAATTGCAGGCATCCAGTTCGCAGAATTGAGACTAGCATTAGAAACAATTCGAGGCCTGTCCAGCCTGAATAACGCTATCTTTACAGAAAGCAGGCGATTTAATGCAAAAAATACCTGCGCCTAATTCCTGTAAAAGGGTTGTGAATACAACGGAAAAATCGGGTTTCGAGCGCAGGACTCCAGGACCGCCTTGATATCGTAAAAACTGTCCTTGTCATGACTGGCGCTTTTTGTTCCATTGGACTGAAATTTGTGCCACTGCCAATCACATGCCTTCACCCAAACGACAACTCCTGAGTGGCGACGAAGCCATTGCGCTCGCCGCATGTCATGCCGGCGTGGCCCTCGGCGCCGGTTACCCCGGCACGCCTTCCACCGAAATCCTGGAACGCTTCTCCGAACTGGGCGGATACGGCCAGTGGTCGCCCAACGAAAAGGTCGCCCTGGAAGTGGCCATCGGCGCCGCTTTTGGCGGCGCCCGCGCGCTGGCGACCATGAAACACGTCGGCCTTAATGTGGCCGCCGATCCGCTGTTCACCGTCGCCTATACCGGCGTGAGGGGGGGATTGGTCGTCGTTTCCGCCGATGATCCCGGAATGGCCTCGAGCCAGAACGAGCAGGACAACCGCCATTATGCCGTCGCCGCTGGCGTGCCGATGCTCGAACCGGGCGATTCGCAGGAAGCCTACGATTTTCTGCTGGCCGCATTTGAAATTTCCGAACGTTGGAACCTGCCGGTTATATTGCGCGCGACCACGCGGGTCTGCCACAGTTACACCGTCATGCAGCCGCGCAGTCCGAACGGACCGCCGAAGGCGCCGAAATTCGAGCGCGATATCCGTGCGCGCGTGATGATTCCGGCCAACGCCCGCCCCGCGCACAAACGGCTGCGGCAGAAGCTCACGGAAATCGCGGAATGGAATGAAACCTGTTCCCTCAATTGCGTTACCCCGGGCGATAACCAACTGGGCATCATCACCTCGGGCATTTCCTTTATGCACGCCCGCGAAGCCGCCCCGGAAGCCAGTGTGCTCAAGCTCGGCTTCACCCATCCGCTGCCGATCAAAAAGATCGCTGCGTTTGTCAAAAGCGTGAAGCGGTGCATCGTCATCGAGGAGGGCGACCCGTACCTCGTGGAGGCCATCCGCGCGGCGGGAATCCAGGTGGAAGGCAAGGCGGAGATATATCGTTTTGGCGAACTCAACGTGCCGCGGGTGCGGCGGATTCTCAATAACGACGCCAGCCCCGAACCGGCGGCCCCGCCGGGCAAGCCGCCGCAACTGTGCGACGCGTGCCAGTATCGCCTGGTGTTCGAGGTGCTGCGCCAGCGTGATTGCATTGTGGCAGGCGACATTGGTTGCTACACGTTGGGCGTGCTGAAACCCTTTGAGGCCATGGATTCCTGCGTCTGCATGGGCGCGAGTCTCGGCGTGGGCCTGGGGTTGCGTCACGTGTTGCCGCCGGAACAGGCGCGACGCGTCGTCAGCGTCATTGGCGACAGCACATTCGTCCACAGTGGCATCAGCGGGCTGGTCGAGATGGTTTACAATCCGCCGGCGGACGGACACGTGCTGATCATTCTCGACAATGGCACCACGGCCATGACCGGCCACCAGGAACATCCCGGGACCGGCCGGAAGCTCGGCCATGAGCCGACCAACAAACTCGTGGTGGAAGACCTGGCCCGTTCGCTTGGGGTGAAGCGGGTGCATGTGGTCGAACCGCGCCTCGGTTCGAACGAATTCGAACGCATTTTGGATGAATGCCTCGCGAGCCGGGAATTGTGCGTCATCATCGCCCGGCGGCCCTGCATTCTCATCATCAAACGGCTGCGCGAACTGGAACACTGCGAATGCGAAACGAAGGAGGCCCCATGCGCGACCAAGTAATCAACGTGGTGCTCGCCGGTCTCGGCGGCCAGGGAGTGCTCAAGGCATCGGACATTCTGGCCGACGCGGCGTTGCGCACCGGCCTTGACGTCAAGAAAAGCGAGATCAAGGGCATGAGCCAGCGCGGCGGTTCGGTCACCAGCGACGTACGTTTCGGCCGGAAGGTACTCAGTCCCATGGTGTCCCCGGGCGAGGCGGATTATCTGCTCGTGCTCGAACCGACCCAGGCGGAAGCGACCAAACATTATCTCAAACCCGGCGGGGTGTTGATCACGCCTGACGCGGTGGCGGTTGACCAACTGCCGAACAAGAAATCGTTGAACGTGGCGCTGCTCGGCGCGTTGAGCCGGCATCTGCCGTTGCCGGAAGTCGAGTG
This sequence comes from Verrucomicrobiota bacterium, assembly GCA_049523455.1. Classification (GTDB taxonomy): domain Bacteria; phylum Verrucomicrobiota; class Verrucomicrobiia; order Limisphaerales; family UBA11358; genus UBA11358. The sequence continues at coordinate 3,372 of JBEKMW010000175.1, forward strand.
GCTGGGAGCCTTGCGCGAAGGTTTTGCCGCCGAATTTTTTGACGCCAATCGCCAGGCATTCCTGGCTGGCCGCGCCGGCCAGCACCCCCAAAAAACCTGATTGCCGTCTATGGGCAAGAACCGAGAAATCCCTCCCCTCCATCCGGCCAGCACGATGGATTATCTGCCGCTGGCCCAGTTGCGGGAGGTGCAATTCACCCGGCTTAAAGACATGGTCCAGCGTGCGTTCGACCACGTCGCGTTGTTCCGCAACCGCATGGACGAACAAAAGCTCAAGCCGTCCGACCTGCGGACGCTGGACGACATCGTCAAGCTGCCGTTCACGATCAAAACGGATTTGCGCGATACCTACCCGTTTGGCCTTTGCGCCAGCCCGATGCGGGAGATCGTGCGTTTTCACGCCTCCAGCGGCACCACCGGCAAACCCATCGTCGTGGCCTACACTCAGGAAGACCTCGACGCCTGGACGCGGGCCGTGCTGCGCAGCCTCGCGGCGTGCGGCGTGCATAATGGCGATATCGTCCAGGTTGCCTATGGTTACGGCCTGTTCACGGGCGGCCTCGGCTTGCATTACGGCGCCGAAGCGCTCGGCGCCAGCGTGATCCCCATTTCCGGCGGCAATACCGACCGCCAGATCATGCTGATGAAGGATTTCGGCGTCACGGTGGTTTGCTGTACGCCAAGTTATTTTTTGCACCTCATGGATCGCGCCGGCGAAATGGGAATAAACATGAAGGAACTGCCATTGCGCATCGGCGTGTTTGGGGCCGAACCGTGGACGGAAAACATGCGGGAGCGCATCGAGGCCGGCAGTGACATCAAGGCGTATGACATTTACGGTCTGTCAGAAATTGCGGGGCCGGGCGTCGCCATGGAATGCATCCATCAGGCGGGCCCGCACATCTTCGAGGACCTGTTCTATCCTGAAATCATTGATCCGAAAACGCTCGAGCCGTTGCCGGATGGCACCGAAGGAGAACTGGTGCTGACCACTCTTTGCAAGCGCGCCATGCCGATGATCCGCTACCGCACGCGCGATATCACGTCGCTCGAACCCAGCCGGTGCGTCTGCGGCCGCACGCTCCGTCGCATCCGCCGCATTGGCCGGCGCAGCGACGACATGCTCATTATCCGCGGCGTCAACCTGTTCCCCTCGCAGATCGAAGCCGCGTTGCTCAAGGTGGAGGGCACGCTGCCCCATTACCAGATCACCGTGGGCCGCCAGAACGACCTGGATACCTTGGAAGTGCAAGTGGAAGTGACTGCCGACGCGTTCAGCGACACCGTGCGGGCTCTGGAGCAAATGCAAAAACGGCTGGCCCATTCCATCGAAAGCATCACCGGCCTGCGTCCGGCGGTGAAACTGGTAGCCCCTCGCACTCTGCAACGCAGCGAAGGCAAGGCGAAACGCGTCATTGACAATCGCATGATATAACCCCGGGAAAGGTGATCGGATGAAAATCAAGCAACTTTCCATTTTTCTGGAAAACCAGCCGGGGGCGCTCAGCGCGCCGTGCCGGCTGCTGGCCAAGGCCCATATCAACATCCAGACCTGCTCGCTGGCCGACACTCGCGAGTTCGGCATCCTCCGCTTGGTGGTGGAGGACACCGACAAGGCGCGGCGGCTCCTGCAACGGAACGGCTTCGCCGTGAAAGTCACCGAAGTCATCGCGCTGGAAGTGGCGGACGAGCCTGGCGGTCTGGCGGCAATCCTTGACGCCCTTGAAGGCACCGGCATCAACGTCGAATACGCCTACTCGCTCAGCGGCCGGACCAGGAATGGCCGTGCGCTGCTGCTGTTCCGGTTCAGCGATCCGAACGCCGCATTACGGGTGCTCAAGGAGCGGAACATTAGCACCGTCGGCAGCGATGAACTTGGCACGCGACTCAAAGGTTAAGTCCAAGTCGAGGATTGAGAGAGGTCAAAAATCCCGCCCCACTTGACAAGGACAGAGTGCTGCCGCATAGCGGTCCGGGAGACGGACACGTCCGAAAAGATTAACAATGAAAGACATCAAGGAATTTTTCAAGGGCGACCAATTCGCCGCACGCAACAACATCGAACTGCTCGAGGCGGGAAACGGAACTGCCCGGGCAAAGATGACGCTGCATCCGCATCATTTGAACGGCTTGGGAACAGTCCATGGCGGGGCCATATTTACGCTGGCCGATTTCGCCTTTGCCGCTGCCTGCAATTCGCACGGCACGGTGACCGTGGCCCTCAATGTGAGCATCACCTTCATGAAAGCCGCCACCACCGGCACGCTTTGGGCCGAGGCCCGGGAAGTGTCCAAGAACTTCAAGGTCGGCTCGTATGCCATCGAAGTGAAGAACAGCCAGGGCGAACTCGTGGCCCAATTCCAAGGCCTGGCCTACCGCAAGAAAGACAAGCTGCCGTTTTAGCCCGAAAACCAAAGTTCAAGTCGGGAGCCTCCACCTCCAACAATGGACGCGCATGGGGGCCTTGAACGGCCCCCACATCGCCCTGCTGGCACCCGCTCTCCCCCATCAAGGGAGAGGGATGGGGCCTGTCGGGCCATAGCGTACCTCACTAGCCGAATATTGCCATACGAATGACAAGCGATGTAGTTGTCACCTCGCAGACCTTTTGGTAGAATGCTGAGGGTGCGTTGCAAAAATGTCCAGGGACTAGGGTTTGCAGATTTTTTTGACATTCTATATCTAGTAGTATAGATATTAGCCATGACACCACAGCAACGCCGTCAGGAAATCCTCCAGGAAAT
>JBEKMW010000176.1:0-6109 GCA_049523455.1 Verrucomicrobiota bacterium
GACCGGGATCCCGCCGGAAAACGCCGCGCGCATTTTCGAGCCATTCTTCACGACCAAGCCCACGGGCATGGGCATGGGGCTGGCGGTTACGCAGACGATCATCGAAGCGCATGGCGGCGACCTGTGGGTGGAGAGCAACGCGATGGAAGGGACAACCTTTACGTTCATTCTCCCGCCGGCGGGATTGGAAAAAGTGAAAGACGGGGACTTGCCGGTTCCTCCCTGAAGTTCAAATTGAACCCATGACCGGCACACCCTCCAAAACGGTTTTCATTGTGGACGATGACGCGTCCTTTCTGCGGTCCGTGACCCGCCTCTTGAGCGCGGTCGGGTACACGGTGCAGGCGTACCGGTCAGCGCAGGAATTTCTGGGACAGCTCGCGCCGGAGGCGGCGGGTTGCGTGGTGGCGGATTTGCAGATGCCCGGAATGGACGGGTTGAAATTGCAGGAGGCCTTGGGCCGGGGCTCGAATCCGCTGCCCGTCATTTTTCTGACCGGCCAAGGGGACATTCCCACCAGCGTCAGCGCGATGCGGAGCGGGGCGGAGGATTTTTTGACCAAGCGCGCCCCCAAGGAGGATTTGCTGGCGGCCATTGAGCGGGCGCTGGCCCGTGAGGCGGTTGAGCGGCAGCAGCGCGAACGGCAGCGCGGTCTGCGGGAACGCTTTGACCAGCTCAGCCTCCGCGAATTGGAAGTGCTGGCCCGCGTCGTGCAGGGTCGAATGAACAAGGAAATCGCCGCGGAGTTGAACATCAACGAACGCACGGTGAAGCTGCACCGGACGAACCTCACGCGAAAATTAAAAGTGCAATCGGCGGTGGAACTGACCCGCCTGGCGGATGAGGCCGGGCTGTTCCCCAAGTGAGTCCACCTTCCCCAAAGGGCAGTGGTTGGATTCCAGCTTCGATGGCAATATTCGTCCGTCATGTTGTTTCAGCGGCATGGCCTGCCAAGGCGTGCCGAAGCAAGCATGGAATGGGGAGGGGGCGGTCGGTGCGTGAGGTATTGCAGCTCACGTCACTGGATGCAAGTCCAACCGATCGCCCTCCTTTTCTCCGCAAGGTTCAGAAAGACCGCAGCATGAATTGCACAGACCGACAAACCTGGGAGCAAGTGCGGGCACGCGGAAGGCTTCAGTTCATTTTGAGCGGCATTCTCCAGCGCGGAATCCGGTTTGCCGCTCCTTTCACGATTGCATTTTTCGTCATCGACTGGTGGGTTTTGGGGATAATCAATCCGTGGTCGGAAGCCAAACGCATTGTGATAATCTATGTTTTACTGACCGTCGCCGTCGGCTGGGGCGAAGGTGAAGTTGTCTGGGCCAAACAAGAGCGCGATTATCGGCGGGGAACATCAAATTAAGGATGGTCAACGATTCAATGCGTCTGGCAACCAATCTTGCCAAACGCGACGACGTAGGCGACGAAAGCGGCAATAAAGAGCCACGGCTTGCCGTCCAGCAGGAGCAGGACGCCCCAGCTCAGGACCAAGCCGATTACCAAATAAACCAGGATTGCCGCCGCCAGTTTCATCGCTGTAATCAACCTCCCTGCTTAGACTATCATCACGGTATCGGCGCGCATTTGCCATGCCACGAACATTTGCGTTACCGACAACACGCCAAGCATAACCGTTTTCCGAATGATTGCAAGCTGGTAAAAGCTGGCTATCCACCCCAGGCACAGTGACGGGTGGAATCATAAATCCTTCGAATTCAACTCATAATTCAGGACCGACAAGCAATATATCGCCGCCGTCTCCACCCGGAGGGTAAGCGGGCCGAGTGTTACCGGCAAGGCGCCGCCAGCTTGAATGGCTTCCAATTCGTCGAGCGTGAAGTCGCCTTCCGGCCCGATCCAAATGGCCACGCCGCGCGGCGGGCGTCCATGACGTGCCTGAAATTCCCTGAATAACGCACGGGGACAACGGCTTCCGGGTTGGAGGGAGCCGACCAGCGATAAATCAAACGGTTCCCTTCGGGCCAGGATCTCCCGCAGGGCCTTGGGCGCTTCAATATCGGGAAGCCAGGCCGCGCCGCATTGCTTGGCGGCTTCGATGGCCACCTGCTGCCATTTATCGCGTTTGGCTTCCGCGCCCTCAGCTCCGAAATGCGCCACTACCCGTTCGGTCAGCAGCGGCACGATGCGACTGGCGCCCAATTCAACGGCTTTTTGGATGATCGTCTCGATGATTTTTCCCTTCGGCAATGACTGGAACAACGTCAACTGAAAGGGCAGGGGAGGCATTGAGTCCTTCCGGGTCACGCGCAGGGCCAATTCGTTGCGCGAGCCGGTTTCCACCTGGCACAGAAACTCATGTCCTGCGCCGTCCAGCACTGTGACGGAATCGCCGCGTTTCAAGCGCAGGACGTGCAGGGCGTGGTGAGCCTCGCGCCCGCTCAACTGCAGGGTCATCTCCCGGCAACGATCCGGCGGCAGGTAAAAGCGGTGCATGGGGTAATTGAAACGTGATGGGAGACGAGTGACAAGTGACAAGTTGAAGGTAACGCGGTGGCCCTGCGTCCTTGTCCGGCCGGGCGGCGATTAACCCGTTATCGGAAAAACTTTTTGGCCTTTTCAAAAAAGCTCTGGCTCATGGGCGTTTCCCTGCCATCGCAGAGGGCGGCGAATTCCTGCAACTTGGCTTTTTGCTCGGCGCTCAGGCGGGTGGGCACTTCCACCTGCGCGCGCACGTGCAAATCCCCGTGGCCATAGCCTTGCAAATTGGTGATACCCTTGCCTTTGACGCGGAAGATGGTGCCCGATTGCGTCCCGGGGGGAACTTTTATGGTCGCGGGCGCGTCCAGCGTGGGCACTTCGATTTCCGCGCCGAGCGCCGCCTGCGCAAAACTGATGGGAATTTCGCACAGCAAATCGTCACCGTCGCGTTGGAAGATTTCGTGCGCTTTGATGTGCAGCACCACGTAGAGGTCGCCGGGCGGCCCGCCGCGGAACCCCGCTTCGCCTTTGCCGGATGAGCGCAATCGCGAACCGGCATCCACCCCTGGCGGAATGCGCAGTTTGATCCTGGAAGTGCGCTGGCGCTTGCCCTCGCCCCGGCACGCCTTGCAGGGCTTTTCGATGATTCGTCCGGCGCCGTGGCAATACGGGCAGGTCTGGGCAATGCTGAAGATGCCACGCGACGTGAGCACCTGGCCGCGTCCGCCGCAGGTGGGGCACGTGTGGATTTTTGAACCCGGTTCGGTGCCCGAGCCATTACAGACGTCACAGCGGTCAGGTTTGGTGACGGATATTTCCTTTTCGCAGCCCAGGGCGGCTTCCTCCAGCGTGATTTCCAGATCGTAACGCAAATCGCCGCCGCGCTGCGGTTGCGAGGGATCGTGTCCGCCGCCGAAGATGCTTTCAAAGACGGTGCCGCTGCCGCCGAAAACTTCGCGAAAGATGTCAAAGGGATCGTGAAAGCCGCCGCCGAATCCGCCGGCCCGCCCGGCGCGGGAGCGAGCATCAAAGGCGGCGTGGCCATATTGGTCGTAGGCGGCGCGCTTCTGAGGGTCGCTCAAGACTTCGTACGCTTCGCTGAGTTCCTTGAAATTCTCCTCGGCGTTTTTGTCCCCCGGGTTTTTATCGGGATGAACCTTGACGGCGAGCTTGCGATAGGCTTTGCGGAGCTCCTCGGCATCGGCATCGCGGCCCACGCCGAGGATTTCATAATAATCACGTTTGGACATCGGTAAGGATAAACTCAATTCACCTGGCTGCCGGTTTTTTGGCCACGATGACCGTGGCGGGGCGGATCAGGCGGTCTCGGAATTTGTAGCCTTTGCGAATTTGCCGGACGACGTGGCCTTCGGGCACCTCGGCTGATTCCATCAAGGAGATGGCTTCGTGCCAGGCGGGGTTGAAAGGCTTGCCGGTCGCGTCAATCTCCTCCAAGCCGCTTTCAGCGAGTGCAGTCTTAAGTTGCTGCTGAATCATGGCAATCCCGGCTTGCAGGGCGGCCACTCCTCCCGGCGGCGCCTCGGCGGTCTGGGCGGCCGTCTGCGCCATTTCGAAATGATCCAAAACGGGCAGCAATTTTTGCATCAACGCGGCGGTGGCGGCTTGCGCCGCCTCGGTGCGTTCGCGCGCCGCGCGTTTCTTGAAGTTTTCAAAATCGGCCGTGGTGCGGAGCAAGCGGTCCCAGTGCTCGTCGGCCTTGGCGGCACGCGCCTTGATCTCCTCTAATTGCGCCGGGGTCAATTCCGCCGCCACCGGCAGTTCTTCCTTCGCGGGCGGCGGCGCCGGCGTGGCCGCCGGCGCGGTAGCGGCATTCGCTGCTTGCGGCGCTGGTGTCTCTGGCTTCTTCATAGGGGTCCTTGCGGACAGCGTTTCAAAGCTGCCAAATTAGCGCATTGGCTGCGAATCGGCAAGGAACGTATCGGGGCTGGTTTCGTCCTTACTGCGGGGGCACGAGTGACTGGAAGGCGGGCAAATGGCGCAGGGAATTGAAGCGCGCGTCGGTGCGGGCTTCGTTGAGCAGGTTGTGGGCGCTGGGATTGGTCGCCAGCCGCTTGGCGTTCAAGGCGAGGGCGGCCTGCAAATTCTCCATGGCGTTGGATGATTTGCCAACTTCGGCCTGCAAAGCGGCGAGGTCATAGCGCGGTTCCGGCTGGTCGGGCGCCAGCGCGCCCAGTTTTTCCAGCGCCGATTCGAGCCGCGCCAGGTCATGCATTTGATAGGCGATCTGGGCCATGGCGGCGACGTTGACATAGGTGGCATTGCTGGCGGCCAGCACGCGGTCGAAAAGCGGCAAGGCACTTTGAAACAACGCCACGGCCGCGTTGGTTTGTTGCATTTGATCATAGACCTGCGCCAGCGTGAGCACGTTTTGGAAGTTGGTCGGGTCTCGCCGGGCCTCGTCCTCCATTTGCTGCAGTTGGGCGCTGAACTGCATGTGGTCGCTGCTTTCCTGCTTGAACTTGTTGAGGCTCACGATGAGCTCCTGCGCCTGGCCGTTGTAAGGGTCGAATTTCACGCAGGTCTGCGCCACAGTGAGCGCGTCGTCGAAATACCTGGTGGCTTGGTCAAAACGCCCCCGATTTTCGGCGTTGGAAGCCTGTTCGGTCAGGAAGGTTACGTAGCGAAAGACGGCTTCGGGACTGTATGGGCAAAAGGCGAAAGCCTGTTTATAGGCGAAGTCGGTCTCGCGGATCAGCGCTTGTTCGTCGGCGGGCGTCTTCTGACGGTATTCCGGGGGACAAGCCGGACTGCATCGCCAGGCATATACTCCCGCCTGTGAACTGCGCAATTTGGAGAAGGCTTTCTGCCCGTCCTCATCGCGGATGAATCTGCGGTCGCCGGTGAAGCCGTTGAAATCGTTATGCAAATACACCTTCCCGGCGAAATCGGCGATTTGCTGGACGGTGGTGTCGTAGGTGATCCAATTGCCGATGGTCCGTTGGCAGTATTTACACCAGAACTCATGGTCCTTCTGGAAGACGTCCTCCGGCAATGCCGGCAACGGATTTCGATTGAGCTTCATGATGATGCCGAACGGGGTTTCGTAGGGATACATCCAATCCAGCGGGAAACTTTCCTCGACGAAGAATTCATTGGTGGGGTTGTGGTCGAAGATGACCTTGCACAACAGCCCGTTGATCTTCATCACCGAAACCTGGCCAGAAATGGCCATCTTGTTCTCTTCGGTTTTGACGCCTTCGCCGGGCAGCAGTTGGCCGAGGGCCGCGCGCCGGTCGAAGTCCTCGCGGTAGGCTTCAAAACATGCGCTCGAATCATCCGGGGAGGGGATGTAGATTTCTTTTGGCGGATAAACGCCCTCGGCGCGGCGCCGGGCTTCGATGTGCGCCCCCAGTTTGGTAAACGGCACGTCCAGGACGTAATAGGCGGCGTTGGCGAGGCCGTTCACGACCGAGTTGTCATCGCCAAAGGGAATTCCCAGCACGTACTTGATCAGTTCGCTGAAAAACGGCGGGTCATGCTCCGCGCTGCGGAAATACTGCGACCGCAGGTAGTCCAGATACGTGCCATCGGCCAGCGCATTCTGGGTGATGATGTAAACGTCGCGCCGGTCAAAGTGCTGGTCCTCCTTCGGCTGGCAGGAATGCGGGATGAAACTTTCGCAGAAAATAATATAAGTGGGGCAAAACCG
>JBEKMW010000177.1:0-5942 GCA_049523455.1 Verrucomicrobiota bacterium
AGCAGGCAGGTTGATTTCATTTTCATTGTGCTTTTCTTTCGTTTGTTGCGTTATTCATGTTTTAAATACAAGGAGCAGAATACATTGCGAGCCGGACCTGCGCTATGGGGTGTAACCCTACCGTGCATAATTGATGGCGCTTGCTCTGGCGGATTAAACAAGTCGGCAGCCGGTCAAAGAGATGGATTTTAGGCCGAGCCGGATTTCGTCCGCGATATCAAGGTAATCCATCCACGCCTTGAGCCACGCGGCGTAGGGCCGGGTGTCTTCACGACTTTCCAGCAACGGCAGGACAATTTGGGCCGTTTGCCGCAGCCCGGCCATGTCCACCCCGTAGTCGCCTTGAAAGCGCTGCTGCATTTCACTAAAAAATTCCCGCACCGCGCGCTCGTCCGCCTCGGGCAGCGCGTTGAGAACGTTCGTGTTGCGGGCTCTATGGGGCGTTCACCCCATATACAGATTGAAACAATTGTCCGATATTTCTCGTAGGTTAGCAGTTCGCCGTAAAGACATGCTGTAGAGCTGCGCCTGAATTTGACGCACAACATGAAACGAAAGTTGGCCCGCTTGTCAGAACGATATGTGGCGGCACTGCAGAAGCAGCTGCGGCAATGCCCGCAGGCGGTCTCGCCCTGCGGACCGGCGCGACGACTGGGACGCGAGGCTGCAGCCCTCAAGTTGGAAACGCTGGATGTGGCCCGGATTCACGAGGGAGCACTCTCCGCCTTGGAAGCATCTGTCAGCATGGATGGGGTCATCAAGCGGGCACGGGTGTTTTTTGCCGAGGCCGTCACCCCCATCGAGGAAACACATCTTGCCGCGCTCAAGGCCAATATCCGCTTGAGCAGCGTCCGCGCCAGTTTGACGGCCTTTGCGGCAGTGGAACAATTGGACGCAGGCAAACGGACAGTGCTCTTTCGTGTCGCCCAGGAAGCGCTCACCAATGTGGGCCGCCACGCGCAAGCCAGCCGGGTGGAAGTGAGCATCCAGAAACTCCCGGACGGCATTGGTATGAAAATAAGGGACGATGGCAGATCCTTTGACGTGGAACGCGCCTTGCGCGCCAATGGCGGCAAACACCTGGGATTGCTCGGGATGAGGGAACGAGTGGAGATGATCGGCGGCAAATTCGTTGTCGAATCCTCACCCGGCAAAGGTACCACCGTCCAGGCGCAAATTCCCCTTGGCAAGGTCCGCGCACCGGGGGGGGGGGAGTAAAAATCCGCTAATGGACGCGGTGCAACCAAATTGAACAGTTATGAAACGAATCACAGTTCTATTAGCGGAAGATCATACGATTGTGCGCGAGGGATTTCGGAAGCTGCTCGAACTCGAAGACGACCTCGAAGTGATCGGCGAAGCCCAGGACGGCCGCCAGGCGGTCGCCCTGGTCAAAAAGCTTTGTCCCGCTGTGGTGCTGATGGACATTGCCATGCCCCTGCTCAATGGCTTGGAAGCCGCCCGCCAGATGCTCAATGCCGTACCCGCCACCAAAGTGCTCATTCTTTCCGCACATAATGATGACGGGTATGTCCAAAACGCAAGCGAGGCCGGCGCCGTGGGATTTCTCATCAAGCAAACCTCCTCCCACGACGTCTGCCGGGCGATTCGGGAAGTCCAAAATGGAAACACGTTTTTCAGCCCCTCGATTTCCAGACGTCTCGACCGTCTCCATCCGCAATCGCTTGACCGCGCGGGACGGCTCAACAGGAAAACCGCCCCCTTGACGTCGCGCGAGATGGAAGTGCTCCAACTCATCGCCGAAGGCAAGGCCAACAAGGAAACGGCGGCCGAACTGGGCATCAGCGTGAAGACCGTCGAAAAACATCGCGAGCGGGTCATGAGCAAGCTCGACATCCACGACACCGCCGGCCTCACTCGCTACGCCATCAGCGCCGGCATCATCGAGAGCAGCGTCCAGTTGACCATTGTTTAGGTTTGCGACTGGGATCCTGCCCTGCCAGCCGGAGCCGCCACGGCGGCTTCAAAACAAACAAAAGAACCGTAAAAGAAAGGACAAAAAGTATGTTTATCAATAGAGAACAAGCCAATTCCCTCCGGGGAGAAATGAAATCAACCCAAGCTGCAGCACCGGATATGGCTTCGCACAAGCCAGCCCGGCAGGAGACAAGTCGTCCTTCCGACGCAGAAATCGCCACCAAGGCTTACGAGATCTGGCTCTCCCGCGGACAGGAAATGGGGAATGACCAGCAGCATTGGTTTGAGGCCAAGCAGCAGTTGCAGCGGGCGTAAGAGTCCCGGTACCCGCTGGGTTCTCTTTTTCCAGCGGGACCTTTTTGCCATTCAGAAAAAGGGGCCGTTGCCTCGCTCCCGCTTTTCGCTGTCTGTCAGGTTTAGCTCATCGCCATTTCGACTTGCCATGCCGGGGCTGAATTCCTCAAATCCGGCATGGGTAAAACACCGTATGGCCTCGGCGATATTTTCCACTTTATAGTCTCTGTTATGGCAGATAAAAACAATACGCATACTACGCATATTCCGGAGCAGGCGGGCGGATTATCTCCGTGCCAAACGCCTCAGCCCCATCGCATCCTAGTCGTGGATGATGACCGCTACCTCTGCCATATCAACGCCATGGTGCTGCATCACGCGGGCTACCACGTTGACACTGTCGAGGATGGCGCCTCCGGTTGGAGTGCGCTTAAGGCCAGCCGCTATGACGTACTGATCACCGACAACTCCATGCCGGGAATGACGGGTATGGAACTGATCAAGAAGGTGCGGTTCGAAGAGATGCCGCTGCTGGTCATTCTGGCGCACGGAATGGCGCTAGGGGAGAAGTTTAGCCGATACCTGTGCCTGGTTGATGCCACGCTGCTCAAGCCCTATACGGCCGAAGTGATGTTGGCAACCGTGAATAAGATTCTGCATCAAGCAAATGGCAACGCCGTCAGTTCCCAAGTGTTGAATGGTCATGATTTAATTTCGCAAGCCAGGGAGACAGGGGAAGTGGCTAGCATGCCAGCTCATTGCGAGACAGGCCCGCGCCGTCGTATTCTGGTGGTGGAGGAGGAACCGGATCTCCGCCGTCTCAACGCGGAAGTGCTGAAGAGATCCGGCTATGACGTGGACATCGCCGAAGACGGCAACGCGGGCTGGAAGGCGCTTCATGCCGTTCGCCACGCGCCTGAAAGCTACGATCTCCTGATCACCGACCACGAAATGCCCGGATTAACCGGCTTGGCTCTGATTCAAAAGGCGCGTGCCGCCAGCATCGCCCTGCCGGTTATCATGGCCACCGGAAGATTGCTGCCGGAAGAGGTGTTCTCCCGATATCCTTGGCTCCAACCCGTGGCCATGCTGCCCAAGCCCTATTCCGTCGAGCAGTTGTTGGGAACGGTGGAAGCTGTTCTGCGCACGGCCAACGGTGACCGCCGCCAGATTGCCCCGCCACCAGCCGGGCCATCAACCGGTCGCTTGTGGTTATGATGATTCCGTTTCCCGCTCCAGCGCCCGGTTGAGGTTCCTCCAGGCCGAACACTGGTGCGGGGCTGGATTCATCGAATCCGGCACGGGTGAAACACCGAATAGCGGCCTTTCGCTTTCCAGATTAGGCTCACGAGCGATCGACAGAAAAAGAATCAATTCATCAAAACCTGACTACTGACCGCTGACCACTGACTTCTGGCTGCGTTCCAGATGACGCGCTGATGACGGGCGAGTCCCTGCACAGGCTTCTAAACTGAGACCAAGGGTTTTCCCAGTGGCGGCAAGGAACACCCTAGTCGCAGTTGCACCAGATGGGAATTATCGTTGCCGGGTTATCATCGAGAATGACAAATGAGCAACACATCACAAAAGATTCTCCGCATCGCCACTTACAACGTGGAGAATTACAGCGACGGCGCCGGCCCGAAGGCGAAGGTGAAGTCTCCTGCGTCCAAGGCCAAGGTTCAGGAGGCCATCCGCGCGATGAATCCCGACGTGATCGCGCTTCAGGAAATGGGCAACGTGGCGATGCTCGCGGAATTGCGGGAATCCCTGGCAACGGGAGGCTTGCGCTTCCCCCATTGGGAACACGTCACCGGCGAGGACGCCGACGCCCACATTGCCGTTTTGAGCAAACTGCCTTTCGTTTCCAGATGGCCCCACCCCGACGACAGTTTTGTTCTTAATGGAAAGAAATGCCGTTCACGTCGCGGGTTTGCAGAAGTGGAGTTTCAGTTGAACGGCGGCGACCGGCTGATCCTGTTTGCCGTCCATCTGAAATCCATGAATCCCGAGCCGGCGTTTGACCCATTGGCCTTCAGACTGGAGGAAGCACGATTGCTCCGACGGAAGATTGACGCCCATTTCGCCCGCAATGCCGGTGCCCGGCTCATTGTGCTGGGTGATTTCAACGCCAGAGCGGATTCGTCCGTCATTCAAACCGTCAACGGCGACGGCCCGCGCCGGCTCATTGACACCCACCCCGTTGACCAACGGCACAACGATTGGACAAATTTCTGCGCCGCAAAGAATGAATACAGCCGGATTGATTATCTGCTAATCAGTCAAGGCGTGGCCGCAAACTGGCTGCTCGACCAAAGCCGTGTTTGGGACATGGATGGTTGGCAGACCGCTTCCGACCATCGCCCGATTTTGGGGGCATTTCGCTTTGAATGACCCGCAACCCACTATCACCAGGACCTAAATCTCAATCACGACCTTCGGCGCCGGCGTTTTTTAATAGCCCTCAAGAACTGGGGTGAACACCCCATAGCGCCTGCAGAGTCTCTTTGCGTACCATTCAGATATGCCTAAAACCATGAATCGTTCGTGATGGAGGAAGAATTAAGAACAACCATCAAGACGCAGGCGTAACCGGCAACATGACACGGATTGAACAGGCCGAAACGCGGACGGCACAAGCCGAGACACGGACTGAGCAGGCTGAAGCCCGGACTGAGCAGGCGGAAACGCGCACGGAGCAGGCCAAGACCCGGGCAGAATCGGCGGAGACACGCACGGAGCAGGCCGAAACCCGGACAGAATTGGCGAAGACGCGCACGGAAGCAGCCGAAATCCGGACCGAGCAGGCCGAAACGATCCTGGAACGTCTGGTCAACGAAGAAGTTCATCTGAGCTCGGAAATCTCCACCCGCCTCCTCAAACCAAATCCGCTGCGGGCGATTGCTGACCGGACAAGTCCGCTCGAACAGTTGACAGGGCGTCAGCGCAAGATTCTCCAACTAATCGCCGAAGGCCGGAACACCAAACAGATCGGCGAGATTCTGCAGATCAGCCCCAAGACCGTCGAATACCATCGCATGAAGTTGATGAACTGCTTGAACATTCATGATGTTCCGGGCCTGGTGCGCTGTGCCATGCAGGCAGGATTGCTTCCGGAGGAAAAGTTGGCCGCCCACTAGCTGGCAGCCCGTTAAAAAATTCGTTTGATTGCAGGAGACGAGCACGAGTCTGACATTTCCTTGGATTTTGATGGATGACTCAAAGGTTCCTAACGTCGTCTTCTGCTTTTCCAACGAGCTGCCAGTCAATCTTGCGCCGGCACCGCTTCGGTCGTTCGGTCATTGCCAGCGCGCGGAACGAAAGCCTGGTGCCAGACATCCGTTGCGTCCAGGTTCGGATTATTTGCCGGTTCGGCACGTCAAAGCGGGTTTCTTCGGCAAACCGTATTTTAATTCTCATAATGTTCCTTTTCCGTGGCGAAGGTTTTCAGGGAGTTTGCTGGGTGCGATAGAAGCGCTGCGGGAAGCCCGCCGCGTTGGTGTCGGTAAAATCCAATGAACCGCCGGATCCCACCGTCACGGTGCTGATGATTGTCCAAGTCATGAAATCCTGCGTCGCTTCGATTTCAGGGTCTGTAGCACAATTTGTGGGTGATTTCTTGGGTAATTCTTCTTTGGACATCAGGGGCGCGCCTATGGGCGGGGGCGAGCGAGTCCGTTACGCGTGGCGACCGGCGGCGACGCGAACTG
>JBEKMW010000178.1:0-6640 GCA_049523455.1 Verrucomicrobiota bacterium
CCCGCCAGCCCCTCATAATCGCCGATTTTGGCCTCTGGGCGGGCCAACCAGCGGCTATAATCCGCCCAATGGGCCCGCAACATCGCGTGATTGCGTAGCGCCGCCTTTTGGGACAAGCTCTATCTACGGAGTCGGATCGGATGGCGTCTCGGCTTTAGCTTGAGTCTGAAGCTCACTCTTATTCATAAATGATTCCCAGGATAAAAATTTTGTTCCGCCCGTTCCGGTAAAATAATACCCGGTTGGCTGAATGCGCAGCATGGGGTGTTCACCCCAGACCGTTGTGGTAGAGGTGTAGAAACAAAACAAGCTCCGACGGAGGAAAAATCAGCCTTGACGAGACTATTGGAAATCCTGCACGGGGAACTTTAATGTCATACTCACGTCCTTTCCATCGCGGCAGTATATTCTCCACGCCGCGCGGAGCGGTTGCATCGGGCACGTTGAAGCAAAGCTTGTTGCGCCGCTTTCACGTTGGCCTCTTTGCCTTGCCAAATCTCCAGGGCCGGTTGTTGAATGGCGCGGGCAAACGAAAATGACAGCGCCCAGGGCAGTCGCGACTTGAATCGAAGATTCATGATGTTCAAACGGTCCGAAGAAAGTTCAGCGGGTTGGCCGCCCGACAAAAATGCAATCCCCGGAACCGCTACGGGGACAGTTCGCCATAGACTCTTCACCGTGATGTTGGCCACCTCGTCCACGGATGCTTGCGTGGGACAGGCCAATCCCGGCAGCACCATGTTGGATTTCACGATCATGCCTTCCAGCAGCACGCGCTGGGAATTAAGTTGGTTGAACATGGTTCGCAGGATTTCTTCCGTCGCCGCGCGGCACTGCTCCAGAGTATGATCGCCGTCCATGGGCACTTCCGGCTCGACGACGGGATCCAAGCCAGCTTCTTGGCACAACGCAGCGTAGCGGGCCAGCGCGTGTGCGTTGGCCTCAATGCAGCCCCGGCTGGGAATGTCATCGCCGATGGCAGGCACCGCGCGCCACTTGCCAACCGACGTTTTCTCCGACGGTCAACGAGGTCAGAATAGCGCCGGATTTGAAAACCATCGCCACGTGGTAGCGGGTTGCGATGTCAGGCGGCTGAATGGGTTGGCTTCGGAAATGTTGTCCCGATTGTCCTTCAACATTTTTTCCGTGCGATACACCGCGTTGTCGGCCTCGTTGCGCGTTTCCAACTTTTCCTTGCGCTTCACCTCATCTCCTGGTTCACCGTGCCGAGGCGACGGTATTTTCGAAAAGGTGAACCCAAAGGCGAATCTAAACTTGAAGCCAAAGCCGAGCCAAAGCCTGAAACTAAAGAAGCCCCGAAGTCCGAAGGCAAAGAAGCACCGAAGCCTGGAACCAAAACCGCGCCACCGGCGAAGAAGAAGAAGGTTTTGATCGCAGGAGTGGTTTTGTTGGTAGTTTTAGCGGCCGTCGCGATTGGCTTCGGCCTCGGGCGGTATTGGGAAAACTCAAAAAAAGAACAGAACCAATTGGTCCTGTATGGGAATGTCGATCTGCGCCAAGTCGATCTCGCTTTCAATAATAACGAGCGCATCACTGAAGTGCTGGTCCAGGAAGGGGATAAAGTCAAGCGCGGATAGATTCTAGCCCGGCTAGACACGAGCCGCTGGAGTCCGGGGTTGTCCGGATTTGAGTATTTGAGCACCAGCACATTCGTATCCACCATTTCCCATTGGCCTGTGAGGCCAAACTGCTTCTTCAGCAATTCCTGCAACGGCCGGCCGGAGCGTTCCGGCAGATCAGAAACGTAATCGTATAGTTTGTTTGAAGACAGGCTGGTCAGAAAAAAACGGTGTGCATGGAATCCGCCTCATAAGCGGTCCGCACAATGTCCGCCAGCGTCACGCCGAGGCCGATGGCTGTCCAGGGATTGTTGTTGGTCTTGATAAACGATCCATCGGGCTGGGGGATGAAGACACCGAAATCGCCCATGCTTATCTTGAATCCAGGATAAATGGAGGGCTTGATGCGGACTTCTGGGGGCTCGGGCAAATTAAAAGCGACATTGGCGGGCGGATTGTCTGCCGATGGAATTTCCCAGGCTTCGGTCCGGTGATCCTGATATTCTTTGACGGCGACGGTGGTGGTTCCGGCCGCCAGCAATACGATTACAGTCGCAACCACGGCGGTTTTTGTTTTGGTCCAGGCCATAAGTTTCAAGACTCCTTTAATGAGGGTTAAGGTTGGTCCGCCAGCCGCCGCCCCTTTGGCCACCGCCAGGGCCGTCATGGATTGTGTCAGCACCGCCGGCGCGGCGGGGACGGAATTGGCGGACAAGGCGGCGGTCAGCACTGCGGCGGGCAGCACGACGCCGCGTTTGCTGAAAAATCTCCGCAGCTTCTCCACGGCGCGATGCACCCGCCGTTGGGCCGCGACTTCCGTGACCTGCAATGCTGCGGCGACTTCGCCCAGTTTCTTTTCCTTGAAATACCGCAGGATCAGGGCTTCACGGTCTTTTTTGCCATCGCCTCGTCCAGCAGCGGCGCGAGCTGGGTCCATGCGGATTGATCGGTGGTTTCATGGAGGGTGGATTGCATAAAAGCCTGTTGTTCGCGCCAATGCCGCCGTCGTTCCCCGCGGAGAAACGCGAGGGCCGCCAGCTGGGTGGCCTCATAAAGCCAGCCTTCCAGCACCGTGCCCGGACGCAGTCCAGCAGCTTTACGCGCCAGGATCACAAAGACGATCTGGGTGATCTCCTCAGCGTGCGCCGCAATCTCGCAATCCGGCTGTTTCACTCGCGTCAGGAGGCCGAGCAGCAGCCTGCCGTGAACCTGCAAATCGCCCGTGCGTATCTGGCGGCGAGCGACCCGCAAATCGCCACCCGCAACTGGCAGTTTGTCATGGACGAAATGGTGAAACTCAAAAAGGACGAGACGCAACGGCGCTGGCAGACCGCCATCAAAGACAAGGCGTTCGACAACATGCGACATTTGCCATTGCTGGGAACCCGGCCCGAACATTTTCTGCGCGTGCTGGAAGCAGGGAAGGTGTCGACCAACGTCTATCTGCGGCGCATCCACAACTTCGCCTTGGACATGACTTGGTTGCCGTGGCCGGTGCTGGCCAAGAAACGCTGGCCCGCTGTTGAGTTCAAAGAAAAGCGTGGCATCACGCTGGCCGAACATCTGGCCATCGTCGCCCGTGAAAACAACGCCGAACGCCGGACGTTCTACAAACTGGCCTGGAATTTGGGCGCGTCGCAATCGGACCTGGCTTTCCTTGAAGCCGAGAATGTTGATTGGGACAACTACGTCATCAGCTACAAGCGCATGAAGACCAGAACGGTGGCCATCATGCGCCTTGATGAAGACATGGCCGAAATCTTGCGTGACCTGCCGGGGAGCGGCCCGCTGTTTCCGTATCTGCGAACGGTTCGGGCAGGCGACCGCGCCACGGAGTTTAAGCAACGCTGCGACAGGCTTGGCATCAAAGACATCTCCTTGCACAGCTACCGTTACGCATGGGCGGAACGCGCGAAGGCGGCGGGCTATCCTGAACGATACGCCCAGGTGAATCTCGGCCACAAAAGCAAGGCGATGGCACGGGCGTATTCCCGCAAGGCCGAGGTGGAAATGCCGTCCCTAAGCGAATATGAACGGCAACAGAAGGCCATCACCCAAGGCCGTGAATTGAACCCGTGACGCAAAGCGTCAGTGCATAAGGAAGCCAACATGCAACCGTCGCGAATCAAAGCGTTGAAATTGGATGTGTCGGCATTGAAACTCGTTAACGGATTTATTCGTCAACACGCTTTCGCCTTACGCACGGTTACGACTGCGATGACCGATATCGTGATTGACGCGGTCCAACGAGCGGCGGCACGGCGCTTTGAGCCAGCTATTCCCCGTGCCGCTGGCCGCATTTTGGATATTCACGGAATTTCGTGGGTTTAGTTTGCATAAATCAGCTGAACCACGAACCGGAAAGAGGCTTTTAGGATGAACTTGGGCGGAGGATTTGCGGAGCTGGCGCGGCCGGCGGGATGAGGGGGCACGGCCTGCGGTGGTGCCATCTTTGCCACGAGGCAACTTGGCAGTCTGCGCCACGCGCCCTCCCGACTTTGCCATCGACCACGGCAATTTGTGCTAAGAAAATGGCAAGATCAGAGTGGTATGGAAAACTTGATCCATTATTGTTGCCTGCAAGATGAAACTTAACTGTTGTTTGATTCTGGTGGTCCAGGCCGGCCTGTTGGCTGTCGGTTCACAAGCTCAAAGCATCGTCAGTACCGTGCGCAATTCGGATACAGGATTGGGGCAAATCAATTTCCAGCCTGGCGCCAATGTGTCAGAATTCATGATTTTCGGGAATCCCTCGCCTTACGCGGATCTTGGCAGCAGTATTTCCCCGACTATCACCGGGGATGGCCAATTGGTTTCCGGTGCCGGCGCATATCAAGTGACTTATTTCACATGGACCGATGGCGCTTCCGGCACGACGGGCGGCACGAGTGGTTCCACCTACAATGTGGACCCTGGGGTGGTTGAGGCGCTGTCGTCCGGCTACGGCACAACACCGTGGAGCAGCGCCACGCTGACTGTGACCGCGCCCGCCAGCAGCTTGACCTTGGACTTTTTTGTGCATGATTATTATGCCTCCGCCGATTTAACCGTTGCTGACAACGGCACCACGCTGGATACCTACGATAACATCATGTCCTCTGCTGGGTCGCGGAACACGGATTTTGACTACGACGAAGTCGTCAGCGGCGTCAATGTCGGAGACACTCTGACCTTTACCTTCAATGACTTGGAAAATTTGGGATCGTCTTATGCCAACATCGACATCATGGCGGCGGCGTTGGACTACACATTACCATCGTCCATCACCAGCCTCACACCCACCGAATTGACGCCTACCCCAGAACCGTCAACGATGGCGCTGGCGGGTTTGGTGGCGGCTGGCTTGTTGGTGTTCCGCCGTAGGAAATGATTTAATTCTTGGACGGTCCGATCCTGTCGCTTAAGTTCTCTGCTGGCAGTTGTCACGCCCAGTTCTCGTTCGTTTTCCAACACGTCTCTTGGGTACCATCGAAGGACTGGCACAAAGCTTTTCCAAAACGGCCGACGTTCGGCTACTGGGTTGAACGTCGCCCAACAAAATTCCCCAGCCCTGCAAGGGCGACACAAAACCACATTGCCATTCTGTTTTGCGCCTTTTGGGTTTTTGCGGCAATGGATTGATGGGATTGAGGCGGGCGATAGAGCCCCCTGTGCTTTGGCGTTCTCAAGCGCGCCTTGGGGAGGATTTCCAATACAATTGGGTAAGCCCGCCTCGACCGGCAAGGCGCGCACATGTTTGCCTAGAACAACCCGCCCCCTTTTTGGGACACATTTGTCCATATTTCGATACTGCCAAACCGACATGGCTTCTCTGCGCGCTGAGGATGTTGATTGGGGCAGCCGGACGTTGGCTGCGCCACTGCGGAGTGCATGCCGGTCAGTGATACCGGCGCTCCCAAGAACCGGCAGAGTTTGGTTTTCATCTTTTATTTCTTGAACGTGGTCATGCTTTTCAAATTCACCCAATCCGGGCTGGGGTCCAATTCGCCGCCGTTCCAATCGGAACTGTCCCCCTGCCAATTGATGGATTCCACGTGGCCGTCGGCAAAGCTCAGCGGATACACTTTGCCGTGCCGGGTGGACGGCAGGTCGTAAATACCGTTCACATCGCCCATCCACACCGCAAACAGGGAGTCGTTGATGGTGCTGCCGTCTTCGTCAATCAAACACCACGTTTGGGCCGGTTGCCGGATTTGTGTGTATTCCGGGGCAAATCGGACAGGATTCCGATTTAATTCGGACAGCGTTCCGATCCAATTCGGACACTGTTCCGACGCAATTCGGACAGCGTTCCGGGGTTTATTCGGACAGTTTTTCGACACCAAAACCACCTCTCGCTACGCGAGATTGCCCGCAGTTGCGGTTTGCCCGCCAGCACGGTGGGCGATTATCTCCAGCGGGCTGAGGGTGCCGGGTTGGCTTGGCCTCTGCCCGAAAGCCTGGCCGATCCCGATCTGATGACCCGGCTGAGGCTCGGCACCGATTCGCTGGCGGCCAGCGCCGCGGCCAAGCCATTGCCGGACTGGCCGGCGATTCACCGCGAGTTGCGCCGCCCCAACGTCACGCTCCAGCTGTTGTGGCAGGAATATCGTCAGGCGCATCCGGAAGGCTACCGTTACAGCCGGTTTTGCGAGCTGTATCACGCCTGGGCTGGCGTGCTGGAGCCGGTGTTGCGCCAGGTGCATGAACCGGGCCAAAAATTGTTCGTGGACTGGGCCGGCCAGACGGTGCCTATTCATCAGGCCGACGGAACCGTCGGCGAGGCGTCGCTGTTTGTGGCGGTGCTGGGTGCCAGCAAGAAAATCTTCGCGGAGGCGTTTGCCGACCAGAAGTTGGAAAGCTGGATCACCGGCCACTGTCAGGCGTTCAACTACTATGGCGGTGTGACCAGAGCCGTGGTTCCCGATTATGTGGCGCGCCACATAATCGATGTTTTGGTCCCGGCCAAAATATGTGCCCTTCGCCGTGGAAAGGCCCGGTTTTCCGGGGCGTCAGCGTCATTACCGGGAACATAATTTTCTTGCCTCCGGCGTGAAGCAGTCTCCTTTCTCTCGATTCGG
>JBEKMW010000179.1:0-5852 GCA_049523455.1 Verrucomicrobiota bacterium
CGGTCACGCTGCGCGACGCTACGGACAACTTGGATCTATCAGGTTCATGGTCCCAGTGCATGCGAAAAATCGAAAGGAGGCTCCCCATGAACCTGTGGAGCGAGGACGCCCCCCTCACCCCAGCCCTCTCCCCCAAGGGGGAGAGGGAGAAGAGCACAAAGAAGCGGATTTCCAGGTCTCTGCGCTCTTTGCGATCTTTGCGGTTGAATGATTATGGCCATAAAGAATCCAGAGTCCGCAAAGGTGGTGCTTTACCAGAGCGCCGACGGGAAGGTGGCGGTGGACGTGCGGTTCGAGCGGGAGAATTTTTGGCTCACGCAGAAAGCGCTGGCGGAGTTGTTTGGGGTCAGGGTGCCGGCGGTCAACAAGCACCTCAAGAACATCTTGGCTTCGGGCGAGTTGGCGGAGGATTCAGTTATTTCCATTTTGGAAACAACTGCCACCGACGGCAAAACTTACGCGACACAGTTCTACAATCTGGAATCGTCAAGTCAATGGCATCGCCGGACGCTTGAGCCTGCGCAAACCGCAGCGCGATTCATTGGAGATGCTTGGATACAACGAAATCATTCCGCGTGAAAAATGAACCATTCTATGGGTTGACCCCTTTTATGGCAGGCTTTTCGGATGCCAGGCGCTGGGCGATTAGGCCTCCGCCGGAAATGCGCTGTTTCCTGGTCCGATCTCATGTAGGCGAGCTTTCTCATCGTTAGTAGCCGAAAAGCCGTTTTAGCGTTTAATCTCCATTGGCATGATGCGCGCATTGGTTGGCGTATCGAGGTCAATTATGCTGATTTGGACAAGAGTGCTCAATCATATAACATGCCAGCAAAAACAATTTGCATTTTGAATAAATCCAAAAGAAGCCTGCATTTGTTCTCAAAGTGTGTTTCTTGATCAAATTCATGAAACATAGAAATAAACTGCTCTTTCAATGAAATCATGGAGACATTATTCCATTGAAGACTGCTGTCTGTTGCGCCGACCAACACTCTGTATGCAGCGCAAGCCGAGGCAAACGAATCAATACCGGAGAAAACTGACTCCACACAGTATCTCAAAGCAAAATCGTTTGCCTTGTCCAAATCGGTGTTTTGAACGAAGTCAAAGAATTCTACGGTAATTCTGATAATGCACCGCACATCGTCTAATTGTGACTCGACAAAACATGATCGCGCAGATTCAACCATAGACGATTGAATCATTTGCACTCGTTTGATATTTGTTTTCATGCTGCTACCAATGCCAAATATGGTGCTGCGGCTTCTGCGGCGGCTTCCGCTGCCGCTAGTGCAGCGGCAGCGCCCAGCACTACACATGCACAATGTTTTGCCACCAGTGCTTCAGCATTTTCCAGTCTATTGACTGCTTGCTGCAAGGCTTTTTTGTGCCCCGGATCTGGGTGTCCTCCATGAGCGGCGATAGCAGCCACTCGTGCGAGCACATTAGCCGTTGCATCTTCCAACTCTCCAATCGCCGAAAGACAGTCAACCACCCCCCTTCCATCAATATCGACTTTGTTAATTCCATCATTCCCAACAAACGTATGCAGATTCAATCCGCCTTGTTCTTCGAATGGGTCTCTATTGGGCCACGTCCCTGTGCCGGGTTTGTAGTAACGATAGCCGTAGTAAAGGAGGTCCGATTCATCGTCATCATATTTCGTCGAGAACCGTATGGGATTGGCCTTGGCCATCGGTCCGGTTGCCCGAATGACTTCCCCGAAGGGGCCTTCGATGCAAGTCCGTGAGTTTGGCGGAACAGGTTGAATTGCAGTATGATGCGAAACGAACCGGCGGCAGCAGGGTTTTCGAAAGACAGGGGCTCGCCTTCGGCGCACTCGCCAGACGGGACTGGAAGGGGACGCCAGCCGCCCGTTCCGTCGGTTGGAAGGGCCGGGAAGCAACGATGTTGGCCGTGCCTCACTCACGGCGAGCAGAATACCCCTTTGCGCCGCATTTTGGCAACGCATTTATCAACGGGCGTAATGACCTGCCGCGGCCTGCCTGGGCTACGCTTCCTGGAGGACTTGGGGCTTTTTGCGAACCAAGTCCAGCAGCCGGAGCGCGGCGCCAGTCGGGTGCCGGCGGCCCTTCTCCCAACTGATGGCGGTCACCTTGGGGACATTGAGCAGACCCGCAAACACGGCCTGGCTGACATTGAGTCGCTGACGCAAGGCGGTCTTTGGGGCGAAGCGGCTTGATGTTTACGGCAACCGCTCGAATCCCATTCCTACTTGTTGGAAATGGTTGTCCTCCGTCAGCACCACCTTGATTTCCAGTTCCTGCATGATCGCCATGCTCGCCAAGTCAGTAAAGGAGATGTCGGGCTTGTCTCGGAAACGCCTCCGCAGTTTCAGGGCCGCTTGAAAGCGTTCCGTCGTCACCCGTTGGACCTGGACGGCGCCCCGCGCCGCATCGGCGAACAACCCATCGAGAAACCGCACCGACTCGTCGTAAGTCTCGCGCCGGAAAAGCAGAGTGATCAATTCGTCCAAAACATAATCACTGGTGTGAACGGCAGTGCCATTCGACAGGCAGGTTGCGACCAGTTCCTTGATCTCGGGGTGATGCGCGTCCTGACGATGGCCATAAGCCAGCCATCCCCAGGTATCCACAAAGATGACTTGGAGCGACCTCACTGCGTTTCGTGCCGCCCGTATAGTTCGCGCTCGATTTCCTCCGCCGACATCGGCGCACCGGACAATCCGCCGGCTATGGCAAGCAGCGACGGTTCCTTGCCGTTGCCTTGCCGTGTGAGAATTGCCAGATAATCCATCACCTGCCGGAGTGTGGCATCCGGCAGGCTGTCAAGCTTCTCAATGATCGTCTCTCTTAACGCGCTCATGTATTAAATCATACCACGCCGACATCCTACCGCAAACCCAAATACAGCCGCTGATTCTCAAAGTCAACAGCAATACCTTGTGTCCCCACGGAATTTCCGGCACCGGCTGTGGCAGACTTTGCCCGTCCAATTCTGCCGCGAGCTGTGGCAGAATCTTTGAATCCAATTTTACAACGTAATATAAATGCAAGCTGATTTTTTCAGGTCTTTTTGCCGGCCTCAAGCACCGCAGAGCCCTGTGCATGCTGTTCCTGTGAAGGGGTCGGTCAATAGTATAATGCTTTTTCTCATTGCGGAAATGGGGTCAGCCACTTTTCACTTTTCGCATGACTTTCGGTTGACGCGGGCCGGCAGCGCCAGCGCGGTCGCCACAGCTTCTCCTGCCCCGCCATTCCCTGTCCTCCATAGCCTTCGGCGGAGGAGGATCGCTTTCGCGGTTGGATGCCCGCCTCATTTAACCAATCACCATTTAACGATTTAACCGTCACGTTTCACATTTCACGTTTCACGTTTCACGCTTCACGCACTTCTGTTCCCCTGCCCCCTGGCCTGTAACCTTTTGCCCTTGATCCGTAGGCTACCCGGTGTAAAGACTGTCTTGTGACGAAGACCTCCTGTTAATCTCCGGTGGTCCCACATCATATCGGAACGATGAACGAACCAAGCTCGCCAACCGGGGGCGCAGCCGGGGGAGCGTTTCCCCCGACGCATTGGTCGGTCGTACTCAACGCCGCACACAACAACACGACACGAGCGCACCAAGCGCTTTCGCGCCTGTGCGAGACCTATTGGTTTCCGCTCTACGCGCTGGCCCGGCGCAGGGGCTATTCGCCCGAGGACGCGCAGGACTTGACGCAGGCGTTCTTCGCGCAACTGATTGAGCACGACTGGGTGGCCCGCGCGGACCGGCAGAAGGGACGGTTTCGTTCGTTTCTGCTCCTGGCGATGAACCGTTTTCTGCTCCGCGAATG
Source organism: Verrucomicrobiota bacterium (assembly GCA_049523455.1). Lineage (GTDB taxonomy): Bacteria > Verrucomicrobiota > Verrucomicrobiia > Limisphaerales > UBA11358 > UBA11358. The sequence goes on from JBEKMW010000179.1 coordinate 3,819, forward strand.
GGACAAGGCCCACAGCCTCAAGCGCGGCGGCCAGGTGCATCTGCTCCCGCTCCAGTTGGACACGGCCGAAACCCGCTATGCGCTGGAGCCGGCGAATACCACGACTCCGGAAGACGCTTTTGAAAAGCAATGGGTGCTGACGCTCCTGGAGGAGGTCCTGCGGCAACTGCGCGAGAAATATGAACGCGCCGGCAAAGGCGCGCTCTTCGATGCCCTCAAATCGTGCCTCGTCGGCAGCCGGGAGACCCAGCCCTACGCCGAGCTGGCCGCCCGCCTCGGCATGAGCGAAGGGGCGATCAAGGTCGCCGTACACCGGCTGCGCGACCGGTATCGGGACGGCATCACGCGGGAGGTGGCGCGCACGGTCGGCTCGCCCGGAGAGGTGGAGTTGGAACTGCGCCATCTTTTCCATGTCCTGGCGCGCGGATGAGGCTCAACGCCTGTAACCTTTGCCCGAAAAAGCTCAAGTAACGTATAGAAATGGATACGCAACGAGTCTGTCCGGCATGCAAGCAACCGCTGGCGCCAAACGCTCCGGAGGGGCTCTGCCCGGCCTGCCTGCTTAAAGCCAGCTTGCCCAGCGGCATGGAGATCGGACCGGACACCGCAGGCACCTTGCCCCCCGGCCAGTTTGTGCCGCCCACGCCCGGGCAACTGGCCCCGTTCTTCCCCCAGTTGGAGATCCTCGATCTGGTTGGCAAAGGCGGCATGGGCGCGGTTTACCGGGCGCGTCAGAAGCAACTGGACCGCATCGTGGCGCTGAAGATCCTTCCACCCGGCGTCGGCGAGAACGCCGCCTTTGCCGAACGTTTCACCCGGGAGGCCAAGGCGCTGGCCAAGCTGAACCACCCCAACATCGTGACCCTCTACGAGTTTGGCCAGGCCTCCCTGTCCACCAGTCCCAAGTCTCAACCCCTTTACTACTTCCTCATGGAGTTCGTGGACGGCATCAACCTGCGGCGCCTGCTGGCACGGGCGCGCATCTCCACGCGCGAGGCCCTGGCCATCGTGCCGCAGATTTGCGACGCGCTGCAGTTCGCGCACGACCAGGGCATCGTCCACTGCGACATCAAGCCCGAGAACATCCTGATGGACCGGCGTGGCCGCGTGAAGGTGGCGGATTTCGGGCTGGCCAAGATTATACGTGCGGCCGGACAGGCTGCCGGAAACACGGGACCGGCAGGACGACCGCCCCAGGCTCCCGCCCCCGACAGCCTCGCCAACGCAGGCAGGGTCGTGGGCACGCCACATTACATGTCTCCCGAACAGATCGAAACCCCCGGCGAGGTGGATCATCGCGCGGATATTTACGCACTGGGGGTGGTGTTTTACCAGATGCTCACCGGCGAACTCCCTGGCCAGAAACTCGAACCGCCTTCCCACAAGGTCCGCATCGACGTGCGCCTCGATGAAGTCGTGCTGCGCGCGCTGGAGAGCGATCCCGATCGGCGCTACCAACAGGCCAGCGTTTTTAAGACACAGGTGGAGACGATCGCCAGCACCCCGCCCGGACCGCCACCTGCGGACGGCGCCACCCGGACCGTTTTGCGCTTGCAAGCGCGCTGGCTGGGCAATCCTCGCGCCAGGATGCTTGGGGGACTCGTGTTGCTGGCTTTGTTGAGCCTGTTCGCCGTTTACTTCTGGAATTCAATGGCTCGCGGCCGAATTGGGCCCACGGCTTTGCCGGCATCCACCTGGATCGCCGACGGCCCAGTCATTGTGGAAGGCAAGGGATGCGGAGGCTTCAACCTTGGGGCCACACGCGAGGAACTTATCAAAGCCCTCGGCCAGCCCGACAGCGATTCAGATAATCGCTGGATGAAGTGGAAACAGTCCCACGTGCATTGCCTCATAGATGATGCCCGCGGCGCCTTCGAACTGCGGTTCGACGAAGGCTTTCCGGGACTTACCGCCGCGGGGATTGGGATTGGCTCTCCCCTCAAAGACGCCCTGGCCGCCTACGGCGAACCCAGTTCGCAGCAGAACGTCGGGAGCGCGAAGAAACTGCTCTGGGTCTCCAAAGGCATCCTGATC
>JBEKMW010000180.1:0-5827 GCA_049523455.1 Verrucomicrobiota bacterium
GCGACTTGTCAATCCACCGGAAAAGGCGATATTATACCCGCATGAGCATTGCTGCCGAAAAAGTGGCCGAAGTCATGGCCCTCCCGGAACAAGACCGGGCGTATTTGGCCCGTCAACTCATTGCCAGCCTCGACGACACTGCGGACGTGGACGCCGAGGCGCAATGGAACGAGGTCATTGACCGGCGCTCCCGCGAGATCGAGGAAGGCAAAGTTAATTGCCGCCCCGTAGTGGAAACTGTCGCCAAAATCCGGCACAAGCTTCATGCGCGTCGTCAGCCATCCTGAAGCCGACGAGGAACTGGAAGCGGCGGCGCTGTGGTATGAGGAACGGCAGCCAGGGCTGGGCGACGCTTTTGTGGACGAGTTTGAGCGCACGTTGCGCCACGTCATGACCGAACCGGAACGCTGGCGCAAAATCCAAGGCGACAACCGCAAGCTCAACTTCCACCGCTTTCCCTACGCCATCGTGTACAGCGTGGGCGCCGACGCGCTTTACGTCAAAGCCGTGATGCACCTGCATCGCCGCCCCTTTTACTGGCAGCACCGTTGAGCAGTGGTGTTTGTTCCTGCGCCGGGATTTTCTCCTTTTTGCCGCTTCCCTGTCAACGGCTCATCGGCTACACTTCTGGCCGTGAACCGGGGCCTGCTTCAAGTAGTGTTCTGCGCGTTTCTGCTCACGCTGACGAGTTCGCCGGCATGGGGTATTTGCCGGCCAGAAAATCGCGTCGGGGGTTCCCCAACTTTTTCGCCCAATTTTACCTTCCCTGACAGCGCCAATCCCGTTGCGGCATCAGGGGTAAACCCCGGTTGTGGCTACGATTTTGCATCGGGTGTCCACAAATACCTCTATGCGGAAGATGATCCGGTCGACAATGTTGACCCATTGGCCGAGGATGTTTATAAGGTTGTCGAGTATGGAAAGAACGACGCAGTGTTTGGTCTCGCTCATCACCGTCTTATTGTGGGGGACGACGGCAATGGTGGGTCCTACATTGTAGAAGTCGGAGGAAACGGTCTCAGTTCCATTCGATCAGCCTATATTTCATACTATCCTGATCCAAAGTTGACCGCTGCAGCAGTTGTGTCACGGCATACCGCCGGCGCCACTCTTGCAAAGCGACATTCTACAGGTGGATATATAGCTGGATACGTCCCTACCGTCCCGTCGGTTGATGCAGCTCTAAATAAAGGCGCTAGCGCCTTGAACGGGAAACCTTCAAATTACATATTTCTATGGAATGATTGTGGGACTTTTGCAAACGAGTGGCTGGTGACTTCGGAGCGGGCAGAAATATATGCAGCATATCCGTATTTTCCTGCTTCCACCGGCGGAGTCAATTATGTTGACGGCATTACTATAACATTTGACAGCATGTCCGGATTTTAAGATGAATTACATTCTCAACTAATGTTAACATCGCATTATTTAATGAGCGTAAAACTGACAATCGTGATTTGCCTAGCCATGGGGGTGTGCGGTTGCGCCAAACGTGATCCGGGTTACAATTTTAAACCTGTGGCATTTGGTCTGAAAGATGTGCAAGACTATTGGATTAGCCATGGCCGCCCTCTTGAGTTTCGCCCGAGCGAAGTGTCAGGCAATCCCGGTGAAATCTTTGTCTTTACAAATATAGTCAAAACCACCAATGGCGTTTTGCATTGTCGCTTTGGCGCACGCCGTCTTGGTTGGCCACCCGGAGTGCTCGCTATCACGGACGAAGGTTTTGTGATATTTATTCGTGAGAGAGACGGAAGGGTGATTTTCTCACCAGAGGACAATGGTGTTGAATATTAGGGCCGAGTTTCGAGATGCCAAAGGCTGTGTGCACCAGACCAACGTCTGGAGCCACGATTGGCTGTATCGGATGACCAACGAGAACATCATCAGCATCGGCGGCGTGGGTTACGCCTACGACCCGGTGGGACAATCGGACGAATCGGTACTCTGTCGGCATTCGCCAGCGTGGTTAGCTGGACGTGGACACACCTCAACTTCAAGCAACCCCGTCGGCGGAGGATGGGCGCGCTACGCGCGCCCGGGCGTGGCCGTAACCGAGCATCCGTGGGACGTAACGCAAGTCGGCGTCGTTCTCCAGCATCAGCGTGGCCGTCGCGTGCCGGACAGATTACGTCTGCGTCTGCGCCAAGCAACGCTGCGGGGCCACAAGACCCGGCAGCCGAATCGGTAACAGACAGGTCCGTCTCGAACGGTCGGCAAAACGCTTTCCACCGTGAAAATTCACAGGTGCCACGGCGGCGGCAGGATGGTTGAACACGACCGAGATTTACGCGCATGTCAAGATCCAGAAGCTGACTGAAGTCCGCCGGCTCACCCACCGCGCCAAACTGCCGCCGGCGAACGGCGCAGACCCGCAGCCTGGCTGATTTTTTCCTTTTAGCCGCTTCCATCTTAGCCGTCGCTCGGCTACACTGGCCGCGCCAATCCGATAGCCGCACGTCTGTTCAACTTGTTGCTGTGCGCGCTGCTGGCCGGGCCATTAACCCTGTCGGCATGGGCGATTGCGCGCCCGGAAAATCGCGTCGGGGGGTCTGCGGTTTTTTCGTCTGATTTTGCTTCCCAGGAAAGTGATAAACTCATTGCGGCGTCAAGGGAAGGCGCCGCTTGTGGCTACGATTTTGCATCGGGTGTGCACAAATACCTCTATGCGGCCGATGATGCCGTGAACCGAATTGATCCGTCCGGGCAAGATGGCATTTCATTTACCTTGCCAGGGTTTTTATCGGTTGCAAGTCTAGGCGCAACGATAGATGGTTTTGCGCTTCCTGTGACTACTCGGGCTTTCTCGTGGGCAGCATTTAGAGTCATCACCGCTGCTATTGCAATAGGTACCGTTGAAACCGGAGACAATGGTGGTAAGGCGCTTTTCTTCCACTATTCATCATACCCACCAGCGAGTTTTGAGGATGGTCTGTTTCCGCCAGCTTACGTTACGCCGGTAGGAGGGCTTGATGCTAAATCCGCCATGTTCAAATTAGGTATTGACATTCCGAGTTACGAATACACGTTTAACATTAGCTGGTATATGCTGGGACCACCGAACAATTTCACTCCTGGTCGAATTGAATTGAACTCGACACGCCAACCATAGCACGCGTGATGCCAATGAAAATTAAACACTGGACTGGCTTCTCGGCTACGAACGATGAGAAAGCTCGCCTACATCAAACTGAACATCCCAGCGCCTTGCCCGCCTCGTGGCGTTGTCCCGGTCAACCAAGCGTGGTTTTGGAGTTTTTCACTCTCGCCACGCGGTTCGCTTTCGGTGAGGGATGCGACCATTCCAGCTATGTGGGTTTTAGGATTGGCAAAAACGAAACTCCCCGTCAAGAATCCGTAACGAGCCGGTAAACACTTCCAGTGCTGAAGAGAACCGAGGCGAACTGGGCAAAAAGGCTTGCAAATCTGTCGAGAATGAATAGGGTGAACGAATAGGCCACGCTGGTCGTAGGCTAGAAACCAAATGGGAAATCCCGGATGAAGATCGCACGCCAACTTTCCCTCCTCGCTGCTGGCTGGTTCCTGTGCGGAACGGTCTATGGCGCAAGCTACCCTCTCAAAATCAGCCGCAGCAACCCGCGCGTGCTAGTTGACCAGAAAAATGTGCCTTTCATGATAGCGGGAGATTCCCCGCATAGCTTGTTTTCCAATCTCTCTTCCGCCGAGGCGGCGGCTTACCTGGCCGACCGATCAGCTCACGGTATGAACGCATTGTGGGTGAACCTGCTGTGCGTGCGGCCCGTCGAGGGTCGTCCGGATGCCAGTCTGCTCGATGGCACCAAGCCCTTCACCAATATGATTGCGGGCACCACGAGCTATGACTTGACCACGCCGAACGAAGCCTATTTTGCCCACGTGGACGAGTGCATGCGCATGGCGGCCACCAATGGCATCATCATCATGCTCGATCCGCTCGAAACCGCCGGATTCCTGAGGACCGCGCGCGAAAACGGCACCAACCGTTGCCGGGCTTATGGCCGGTATCTGGGCAAACGTTACAAGAAATTCAACAACTTGATTTGGCTGAACGGAAACGACTACCAGTACTGGCGCATTCCCGCCGATGACGAAGTCATCCTGGCCGTGGCGCGGGGCATCATGGAGGAAGCCCCCAAACAATACCAGACCGTCGAATTGAATTACCAGGCAAGCTGCTCGTTGGATGACAGCAACTGGGCGCCCATAATCACCCTGAATCTAGCTTACAGCTATTATCCCACCTATGCCGAAGTGCTGCACGGCTACAACCAGTCCCCCAAGATGCCGGTGTTCATGGGCGAGGCCAATTTCGAATCCGAGACCAATACGTTCGAAGACGGCGGCTCGCCGCATATCCTGCGCATGCAGGAATACTGGACCATGCTTTCAGGGGCGGCCGGCCAGCTTTACGGCGATAAATATATCTGGCGGTTCCTCCCCGGCTGGCAGACGAATCTCGACACCATCGGCGTCATCCAGTTTGGCTACATGCAGAAGCTGTTTGCCGCCCGCAAGTGGTATGATCTGGTACCCGACCAGCAACACAAATTCGTTACCGCCGGCTACGGAATTTTCCGTAACACCGGCCAGTTTGCTACCAAACCCGGCGGGCGATTTGCAAGCAACGACTACGTGACCGCAGCCGTCACGCGGGACGGCACCTTGGGCATGGCCTACCTGCCGCAAGGGGGAACCATCACGGTGGACCTGAGCAAACTCAAGAATAACGCCACCGCCCGCTGGTTTGATCCGTGCGCCAACACGTTCCAGGCCGGCTCGCCGCTGGCCAACACCGCCACGCAGCAATTCACCACGCCCGGCAAAAACAGTGGTGGTGAGCCAGACTGGGTCTTGCTCTTTGAAAGCGCTCCCAAATGAGGTCAGCAATCGCGTGGCGACTTTTTTAGATGAATAAGGCCGAGGCAGGCGGTGCTGACGCGCCGCTGCGCCACAGCCAATGGTTCAGCCGTACAGCCAAAGAGAAAAAATCAGTGTTGCCGTTCGTGCCGTTGGCGTGCTCGCGGACAAACGGCTGGAGGATGTCCAGAATTGTTTCCTGCCGGGTAAGCGTCACGCCAATCACCATCTTGACAGACCCGGAGGAGAGGAAGCGTAAGTGTCAGACATACATACTCTGACGTTTACGATGTGGATATCAGGGAACCACGGGATGGGCTCGGCTCCAGGCTTCTGGTGTGACTTCTGGGATTTGCTTGTTGGTCATGGAAGGCAGCCGGCTCAGGACGTTTTTTAAATAGCCATGCGGGCACAAGCCGCGGCGGCGGCAGCTTTCGATCACAGTGTAAATGATGGCCCCGCGTTTACCGGCCGCGGCTTCGCCGATGAAAAGCCAGTTCTTCTTTTTATGCACAGCTCAGCATAAACGCAAAAACTGGTTGCACATTGGCAGTATCGAAGCCGGTCCAAAAGTGGCCGCTGTCCTGTCCGTCGTCGAAACCTGCCGGCGCCTGGACCAACCTGCGCACCTAGGCTTTTGCTCTGATCGTTATGTTCACTCCGAAATTGGGCGCACTGCGCCAATTTGTGGAGTAACGTCGCAGCCGCTACGCCATTTCTAAAACAAAAGGCAGCGGCGACTCCAAGTCAGAGGTTCGCCAGCTCATTGAGTGTGCAGCAATTTAAGCAGTTCGGCGCGCGGCACCAGCAACTTGCCCCGCAAGGCGCGGCAGGCTTTGAGTTTTCCACGCACAATGAGCCGGTAAACGCTGAAATAATTGACGCCCAGCAGGGCGGCGGCTTCCTGAATGGAGTAGGCCAAACGTTCCGCAGGCATCGCGGAGAGGGTTGGCGTTGCAGGAGGAGGGGT
>JBEKMW010000181.1:0-5747 GCA_049523455.1 Verrucomicrobiota bacterium
TCGTGGCTGGCGCAATGCGGCTGCGCGTGCTCCACCACCATGTGGTGATCGGCGAGTTGATCGCCGCGGGTGAGGTAGAGGCCGTTTAATATGCATTCCAATCCCTCGCCGGCCAGCTTGGTGCGGATGTTAGTGCGCGAGAGCCGGGCGCCGAGCGCGAAGGAATGCACATGGACATGACTCGCGCGGCCCAGTTCGCCCGCAATCGTGGCCACGTGAAACGCCGCGGCAGCCTCATCCTGGAATTTAACGTGCTCCAGGACCGCATGATCGCCGGCGACGATTTCGGTGACGGCGTTGGTGAAATACGCGGCATCGCCGGCCGCCAGGTAACTCTCCACCACGGCCACCCGGCTGTGGGCGCCGGTAACAATGAGGTTGCGCGGCTGGAGGGTCTCACCGTCGCGCCCGGCGGTGGAAACAAAAATCAACTGGATGGGTTGCTCCACCGTCGTGTCCGCCGGGACATGAACAAATCCGCCATCGAGGAAGAACGCCTGATTTAGCGCGGCGAATGCGTTGTCATCCATGCGCGCGCAATGATTGAGCCACTTCTCGACGAACGGCGCGTCCGAGGCCAGCGCGGCGCGCAGGCTGGCCACCTTTACGCCCGGAGGCATATCCGCCAGAGTGGAGAGCGCGGGTTGGAAATGGCCATTGACGAAAACGAGGCGCGGGCCGGACAGTTTGGCAAAGACGTGGTCTGCCAGCACCGTTTTGACTGCGCCGTCGGCGGAGGTTTCGGGCGTGAGCTTGAACGGCAATTTGGCAAGCGGCGCAACATTCGTAAAACGCCAGTCTTCGTCGCGCAGCGTCGGGAAGCCGGCTTCCGCGAACCGCGCGATGCCCGCCTTGCGGACCGGCAACAGCCACGCGGGCTGTGGCACGGATTCCATGCGATCGAAGCCTTTCAGAAAGGCATCCACGCCTGTGCCTGGTTTTTGAGCCGTTGGTTTCATGATTTCATGGTTCAATCCCCACAGTCAGACGGCCAATTTCCCATGCGTTTTGCCATCATGCAAGTCTGGTCTGACTCATGATTTGATGTCGCGGGCTTGAAAGATTGCGGCGCCGACGATGAAGGCGGTGGCGCTGGCGGCCAACAAGGTGGTTTCCGACTCGAATATTTGCGCCCAGGGCGTCGGGGTTTGAAACACCCAAAGCCAGCTTTCGAAGTGATGGGTAATGAACCAGCCCTGGTAAGGTTGAAAAAACGGGATGTGTTCCAGCACCAGGTTCATAAACAGATAGGAAAGCGCCAGAATGGTGGCAGTGGCCGGTTTCATGTTGAAACACGAGAACATAAAGGACACCGACAGCAGCGTAATCGCGTTCATCACCATGAACAGGTGCGAGAAGGCATAACGTTCCATCCCTTCTCCGGGCGGGAAAACGGCAAACGTCGCCCCATTTTCGCCGAAGACGAACATTCCTTTCCAGGGAAAATACAGGCGCGCAAAACTCAGGGCGATGACGCCCAGCGCCAGCACCAGGACCGCGGCAAACATGATTCCCGCCAGCCATTTTACCTGCAGCAACCGCAGGCGCGATATCGGCCGCGACAAAATCATGCGTAGCGTGCCGTCTTCCGCTTCTTTGGCCACCAGGTCGCCGCCCACCAACGCCACATACAGCGGCATCAAAAACCCGATTTGCGGCAACAACATGATCACCGCCACCGTCAAAGCTGACATGTATTCGGACGCCATATAGCCGTTGCCGGCCAGCAGGCGCCGGGCATGTTCCTGCCAGTGCGTGTATTTGAACATGAACAGCATCACCGTTTGCACCAGCACGAATGCCCCAAAGCCCACATAGGTGCGCTTCTTGCCGAAGAGCTTCCAGAGTTCGTTTTTGAGCTGGATCAGAAACATGTTCACTCAGCGTTGTCCGCCGCCGCTTTCACCACACCCAAATAAAAATCTTCCAGCGTCTGGTCTTGTTGCCAGATACCCTCCACCGCCACGCCGGCGCCTACGAGGAGCTTGACCGCCTCCGCCGTCGTCCGCCCCTCGCCCAAGGCAATATATTTTCCGTCCGCCGCATCGGTGATGATGCCGTGCTGACGCAACAACGCGGTGGCCGCCGCGAAGTCCGGGGTCTTGAGCATCACCCGCCCGCGGCCGGCAATGATGTCGGCGACCGGGCCCTCAAAGACCTTGCGTCCCTGATGCAACACGGCGATGCGGGTGCAAAGCTGTTCCACCTCGTTTAACAAATGCGACGACAAGAGAATGGTCAACCCCAATTCGCGATGGAGGCGGACGATGGTTCGCCGCATCTCGGCGATGCCTTCCGGGTCCAACCCGCTGCCCGGCTCGTCGAGGATCAGCAATTCGGGGTGGGGCAGGAGCGCCTGTGCAATGGCCAGCCGCGCCCTCATGCCGTGCGAATAGGTTTTCACCTTGGAATCTTCGCGCCCGGTCAATCCCACCCAGTCAATGACTTCGCGGATGCGCGCGGGCGGCGTGGGCGCGCTGTAGTGGCTCAGAATTTCGAGGTTCCGGCGGCCGGATAGATAATCGTAAAATGCCGGCGCTTCAAAAATGGCGCCCACGTTGCGCAACGCTTGCGCCCGGTGCAAGGTGACGTCGTGTCCGCAAACTTTGATCTGGCCGCGGGTGGGCCAAATCTGGCCGAGCATCATGCCGATGGCCGTGCTTTTGCCCGCGCCGTTATGGCCGAGGAGGCCGAAGATGTCGCCGCGGCGGACGGCGAGCGTGAGGTCCCGGACCGCCGCGCGCACTCCGAACTTTTTGTCAACCTGGTCCAGCGCGATCATTGCGGCAGGGTTCCTTCGATGGTGAGGAGGTCTTTGATATGCTGATCGGCGTAGAGATAGTTCACGGCCATGGCCGGCCCGCGCTCGGCGTGGAATCCCTCCTTATCGAAGAAAACGGGAATTGCCCGTGGGGCAAAGTTCATGCCGAACACGACCAGTTTGTCCGCGTTCTCGCCGTTGAGGAGGCTGTTCCACGAATAACTCGAGCCGGTCTGCTCGAAGATGTTCTGGAAGTCGGAGGGACAACGCAACACCTGCGTGTTGCCCAACTCGGTATTTAACACCACGTCGGGGCTGGGCAGCGCATTGGTCGTGGTCGAATTTGTGCCGATGGGCCGGTCGCGCATGATGGGCAGGTGATTGAAATTATTATCCACATAAATTTGAAGGGCGACGCCGATTTGATGAAGATTGCTGACGCACTGGGTTGAGCGGGCGGATTCCTTTGCCCGAACGAGGGCCGGCAGCAGGAGGGCGGCGAGGATGGCAATGATGGCTATTACCACGAGCAATTCAATGAGGGTAAACGCCACGCAGCGGGTGGTGTGATCGGGGGCCGGGTTCGCGCTCATTGCTGACGCCGGAAGGCCCTTCCGGACTCCATCTGGCGCTGCAACTCTTCGAGCAGCGGCGCCACTTCCGCCTTGGTCTCCGCCGAGCTTTGGCTGTAGAAGGTTTTCAGCCCGATGTTGCGGATTTCGGCCTCGAGTTCCGGGCTGATGACCGTCGGGCCGTTCGTATTGCCGGGGTTCATGTCGCCGCCCCGGGGGCCGTTGTTCGCCGCACTCAAGTTTCTCATGGCATTGTCAATCGCCCGTTGCCGCTCGTCTTGGGGCAATTGTTCGAACGCATTGATCATCTGCTGGACGCCCGTGGGCAGTGTAGCGTCCACGAACTGCTCCTTTTCGTCCTCGGTCATGTGGGCAAACCAGTCGCGGAGCGATTGATCGGCCCGGAAGCGCTGGCGTTCCTCGTAGGACATCGCGTTGAGTTCGGCCTCGAGGTCCTTGAGCGCCTTGGCCCGCGCCGCGCCGGTGAGGTGGGCGAAGTCCACCGAGGCAATGTAAGCGCGCACCTTGTCCGCCGTCACCTTGAGGTTTTCGAGATACCAATGACCGGCCCAGACCACCAGCCAGATGGCGACGAGCGATGCCGCCGCTGCTGCAAGAAATCGTCGCTGGCGAAGCATGGCGGATTTTAGGCAACTTCGCGCTCCTGCCGCTATGAAAAAAAGGAGGTAAAGGGCAGACGGGGCCATCTCAGCACCCGCACCACCTCCCCCTCCTCGCCCATCGGGGAGATGCTGGGGTGGATATGACTGCTTGGTTTGTGAGGCTCCTTTTACGCGTGGCCTAATTCGCGGAACCTAAAAGAATCTTTTGAATAGAAAACAGGCGCCCGTCAGGAGAGCCAAAGACATCAGGACGGCGCCCCCAATTTGCCACGCGCCCAGATGCCACCTCAAAAACACGTCCAAGGGTTGAGCCAGCCATGGACATTCGGCCAACATTTGACTCTTGTGTTCCGATGCAAGCGCCTTGTATTTCTCGCTGCCGACTTCAGGCCATTCGCCGGGCCCGCACGTATAGCCAACGCAGGTGTCAAAGCCGCATTGATCCGCAACCCGATAATCTGACACTGCCAGACTGGCCGCCAGACGCGGGGTAATATCGGCGTCGGCGCCAGGTGCGACTGACTCCAATTCGCCTTCCACGATATTCAAGGGCGCCAGGTTCTCGGCTTCCGTTCGCAAGTTCCAGCTGTTATATTCGGTGTAGCTAAACTTCGTTGGCAGCAACACCCCTTGCCAATTCGTATATCCCAGAATGGCCACCACCCAGAGTTTTCTGGTGGGATCAGGGCCGCCAAATTTCTTAATCTCGTACGAGCCGTGCTTTTTGCCCGCCGCCTTATAGTACGAGGGCGTAAAGGCAGTCACTTCTGCCAGCACCTTTTGGCCGTCAAAATTCATTTCGCCGACTTGAAGGCTCACATCCTTGATGCCGTACGGCACCGCGTTAATGCAGTCCATAAAAAGGCGGTCATTGCCGCGCAGGCGGCGATATATGGGATGGTCCGCTGGAACGTAGAGCACGCGTCCAAGGTTTGCAAAAATATCGCTTGCCTGCCTGGTAGGATGGTCATCCAGACAGATTCTCTGGATCATGTAATTCGAACCAAGGCTTTCGCCACCGACAATCCACTCGTCAGGATGAAACGGAGAAGTCGCCCAAGTGACATTTACCACGTCCAATTGGGCCTCCGTTGACGACGGTTGGATCAGCACCTTCTCATGATCAATCGCCACACTGCAGCGTCCTCGGCTTTGATTCCTGACCTCCTCGGTTTCAGGGTTCAGGTAGCGGTACGTATAATTAAAAGTCACGGTATAGGTACCGGGCCCGGTCGCGGCCGCCGCCGGTGCCATCATGAAAAGAGCGAGGAAGGCCAGCCCCAAAGCGGCAAACACCAATCTGAACCCTGTTGCCAATTTGCTCATGGCGATTCCATGTTGGTGCTAATTCTCCGGAAAGTCCAATATTTCTCGCCACCCAACCGGCTTTTGTGCCGACGTTTCCACTTATTTAACAGGGAAACGCATTGCTTTCACGAGGCGCTGGGAGCCCTTCTCCCTCTCCCCGCCAAACGGGGAGAGGGCCGGGGTGAGGGGAACTGAGCTCCATTTCCCAGCGTTCGCCCGCCTTTCGTTCCCCGGACGTTTGGCCAGTAGCGGCAGCGATCGTTCCCAATGCGAATGCCCTGGCAATTCCCTGTTAGTTGAAAGATCAGGGCGCGGAGAGATTGCCTCGATACAACACATTCAGAAGTACATTATCAAAGCCAGGGTGCGTTGCAAAAATGTCCAGGGACTAGGGTTTGCAGATTTTTTTGACATTCTATATCTAGTAGTATAGATATTAGCCATGACACCACAGCAACGCCGTCAGGAAATCCTCCAGGAAAT
>JBEKMW010000182.1:0-8605 GCA_049523455.1 Verrucomicrobiota bacterium
TTAAAGGGGTGACTAATCTGATCACCATCAATCCCAAAGTGGCGCCAGCGGAGGTCGCAACGGCCATTAAATCGGCCTTCGAACGAAATGCCCTGTTGGATGCCACGAAGATCCAAGTGGAGACTTCCGGGAACAAGGTGACACTCCGTGGCAAGGTTCGGAACCATGCCGAGCGGGATGAGGCCGAACGGGCCGCCTGGGCCGCGCCGGGTGTGTTCTCGGTGGACAATCAGCTCAAGGTGGAATGGTCCTGGAATTTTGCGGAATAGCGTTTGATCCGCCGCGCTGGACGACGAGGAATTCAAGTACGAAAGTGCTGCTTAAATTGAAACCGCTCAACGGCCAAGGAGGCTGAAATTCGCTCGCAACGGTAGTTCATGAATTACCGTTGCGAGGCGAGGCAGGGAAAAACATCGGCCAACATGAAAGAAGATCCAAAAACGATCCAAGCCCCAGAGTTTCTTAATCGCTCTGATTTCGAACTGGCACTGGCGGCGAAAAACGCAATTGAGTTGCTTGTCACGGCTCCGAAAGAGGCCATCAGAGTGACAGTTCGAGACGGCTGGATCAGCCTCGCGGGCAAGGCGGAAGGTAGCTCCCAAAGGGGCGCTGCTGAATTCGCCGTCCGGAACCTGCCTGGAGTCAGAGGGGTAACCAATTTGATTAGGATGACATCACCATCCAGCCTGAGCCCACCGGGGCTTGCGGGAACGAACGGTGTTCGCAATGAACAAACACGAAAGCCAATTTAGGCGAAGCCTTCCGAGCAAGCCCGGTCTCCTCTTTGTTGTTCAAAAGCACCAGGGGCGAAATCTTCATTACGATTTCCGGCTTGAGGTGAACGGCGTATTGAAGTCGTGGGCAGTGCCCAAAGGACCTTCATTGGATCCTGATGTCAAGCGGCTTGCGGTGGCGGTTGAGGATCATCCTTTGGAATATGCGGATTTCGAGGGCAATATTCCCGAAGGCCAGTATGGAGCAGGGCCGGTCATGGTGTGGGACCAAGGCACTTATGCTCCCGAGGATTCGGAAAATGTGGCCGCAAGCCTCGAAAACGGCAAATTGAAATTTATTTTGCACGGCCAGAAGCTTCGCGGTTCGTGGGTGCTCACTCGCACGCCGAACAACAACTGGCTTCTAATCAAGCATCGTGATGCTTACGCGTCGAGTGAAGATATTATCAGGTTTAAACCACGATCAGTCCTCAGCGGTCGGCTGCTTTCAGAGATTGCGATAATGACACCAAGAGGGTGAAGAGAAGAGATGTGAGCAACAACAAATCAATTGCTAGAAAAGCAAGCTTTGGTACGGACGTGAGAAGCGTTGGAGGCATAGCAATTACTCACGCCGACAAGTTATGGTTTCCGGAAGATCGGATCACGAAGCTCGAGGTGGCTCGCTACTATGCCGCCGTTGCGCCTCGCATGCTCTCCTGGTTGAATCAGCGCTTCCTTACGGCCGAGCGATGCCCGGACGGAATTGCGGGCGGCTGCTTTTTCGAGAAGGATTTTTCGGACAACCTCCCGGCGGGCGTCCCCACCCAGGCCGTTTTGGCTGAAAGTGCGGGCAAGAACGTTCATTATGTGGTGGGGGGTTCGAAAGAAACTCTTTTGTCCCTCGTCAATCTTGGCTGCATCGCGATTCATATCATGAACTGCCGGGTTGCTTCGTTGGATCACCCCGACTGGCTGGCGTTCGATTTGGATCCCTCGACCGGACAGTTCCACGACGCAGCAAAAGCAGCGAGTCTTTTACTTGAACTTCTTAATGAACTGCGGCTTCGCTCGTTCCCCAAAACCACCGGAGGCCGGGGGCTGCACATTCTCGTTCCGTTGCAAACCGGGCTGGATCAGGCGCAGGTCCGCCTTTTCGCTCACGGGATCAGCCAGGAAATGGCTACCAGATCACCGCTGACGATCACAGTTGAGATGCGAAAGGCAAAGCGCCAGAATCGTGTCTTTGCCGACTGGCTCCGGAATGCATTTGGTCAAACGATCGTGGCGCCTTACTCGGTTCGGTGCCGTCCGGGGGCGCCCGTTTCCACACCGCTAGATTGGGATGAGGTGCGGCCGGAGTTGAATCCATCCCGCTTCAACATCCGAACCATCCAGCACCGATTGGAGGGCAATGATCCTTGGGCTGAATTCTGGCGGTCTCGTCAGACCTTGCCGACAATTCCAAAGGCATTCGGCGACGCAGAGTTATAAACATTAAAGCAATGATTAAAACGAAAGAATAAAACATATGAAAAGAAAGAATGTGAAAAGCAAAGACGAACCAACGATGTATGAAACCGAAAACGACATCCCGAATAACCGGCGGGGAGAGCTGAACGTCCTCATGAATCAGCGCCTGGCCGATGCCTTGGATCTCCAAATGCAGATGAAACAGGCGCATTGGAACGTAAAAGGCCCCAACTTCATCGGGTTGCACAAACTTTTCGACGAGATCTACGAGGCTGTTGGTGAATACGTGGACCTCATTGCCGAGCGCATCGTGCAATTGGGCGGCATTGCCGAAGGGACGGTACGCGTGGCTGCCACTCGCTCGCGGCTGGAAGCGTATCCGCTGGCTACTGCCGACGGTGCGGCGCATGTCGAAGCGGTCGCCAGAGCGCTTTCGACCTTCGGACGTGAAGTCCGCAGTACGATTAACGAGGCGGACGACCTGGACGACGCCGACACGGCGGATTTGTTCACCGAGGTTTCACGCGGGATTGATAAATGGCTATGGTTTGTTGAGGCCCATTCCCAGGCGACGAAATAATAACGCACACCTGATTTATCATGAGTAAAATGACCAATTCCCCCAAACAACAGGGCGTCAGGCTCCAGATCCGCGGACTTCGCAAGAGTTACGACGGACATGAAGTGCTTAAGGGCATTGATTTCGAGGTCAATCCCGGCGAAATTTTCGTGGTCATGGGACCGAGTGGCGCCGGCAAGTCGGTATTGCTGCGGCAACTTATCGGCCTGGAAAAGCCGGACCAGGGCGAAGTCCTGGTAGCAGGCCATCCGATTCAGCCGCCGGAACTTGCCACCCGCTGCCGCGTGGCGATGGTTTTCCAATCTGGGGCTCTGCTGACCTCGATGACCGTCGGAGAAAACGTCGGCTTCTATCTGGCCGAGCATCACCTGAAATCACCTGGTGAAATCGCAGAGATCGTTTCCAAGGACCTCGACCTGGTTGGCCTGAAAGGCACCGAAAATCAAATGCCCGACGAACTCTCCGGCGGCATGAAAAAGCGCGTGGCCATAGCCCGGGCCTTGGTCATCGAACCGCAGTTGATCTTCTATGACGAACCGACCAGCGAGCTTGACCCGGTATCATCAGTGGAAATCGCCGAAGATATCGTGACACTCAACAAGCGGATTCGTGCCACTTCCGTGGTTGTCTCGCACGATCGCAGTCTGGCTTTCGGCATCGCCAATCGCATTGCCGTGCTCAATGAAGGCCGCATACTCGCGATCGGCACGCCCGACGAAATCAAGCGTAACGCCGACCCGTTCGTGCAAAATTTTCTGAACGCAGGCGTTCCGCAAACGCGGGCTGCTCCTGTCCGTTCACAACCGCAAGGGACACTCTTGGAAATTCAATCGCCAACAACCAAGCCATGATTCATCCAGTGAAAATATCCTCCATAACACCGAACCACATCAGAGTTGCCGCCGATCATTTTGGCAAACTCGAACCACCCCTCCGAAATGCCGATTATGAAAACCACATTGAACTCACCAAAAGCTAACACGATTCTTAAGCAACGACGTTCATCACGAAAATCCACTGACAGTCACAGGAAGGCGAAAGCGCGTCGCCCGGCCTTAAACATACAACAGATTTTAGCGCCAACCGACTTTTCAGAGCCCGCAAGGAAGGCTTTGCGATACGCTGTGTCTGTCGCCGAACGCCTCGGCGCTAAAATTACGTTACTACATGTCGTCGAATCGCTGATGACCACCTATCCCTATGCTGGTTATCCGTTTGCCATAGAACCCGACGAAATCATGCTGCGGCCCAAGCCATAGCCAATCAAATCTGTAAGGAGGAAAATATTAATCCCCGGTTCATTCGGAAAACGCTGGTCAAGGAAGGGGTATCATATCAGGAAATTGTGGAAACTGCGAAGGCTCTGAAAATGGACTTAATCATCATTGCCACACACGGCCACACCGGCCTGGCCCACGTTTTGCTCGGCAGCACGACAGAAAGGGTCGTCCGCCATGCCCCTTGTCCGGTGCTGGTGGTACGCGGGAAAGAACGTGAATATGTCTCTGCGTGATCAGGATGCTGTATGGCGGTTTGTGTCGAGAGCTGCGACACAATCAATGATTGAAGAGTCTGGTTTATGAAAACCGACTTGGAATTGAAAAAGGACGTATGACGATTATGGACCCGAACTCCGATTTCTTTTCAAATGAGGATGATGCCGCCAACGCGCTGAGCGAGGACCTCAAGGCGATGGAAACCGAGTTGGCACGGCAGAAAGACCTTTATCTCCATCTTGCGGCGGATTTCGACAATTTCCGAAAACGAACCGCACAAGAGGCGGACCGCCGCGCGGCTGGGCAAAAGGAGGCGTTCATCCTCGAACGGCTGCCGGTAATCGACAACCTTGAACGTGCGCTCGCTACCAACCGTGTCGTGGGTAGGTGGCTCCAGGGATCAAGAATCAAAAGCGATGATACCGCCAGGTCAGCAGCCGGTGAAGAAGACCGGGAGCAGATTGCAACGGGCGTGAACCTGGATGGCAAGAAATGCCTCTTGGAATGGGATAGCCGATACCAAGTGATTATAGAACCCACCGCATTTGTGCTGCTAGGTTTTCCGGCGAAGTGAAGAACACCAGGAACAAAAATGCAGTCATGTGTCACCACCGCAGTCCTGGGGCGTGCGATTGCAATCCGCGAGGACATTTTCTATCGAGGACTTTTACAATGAGCAATGCGCCCGGTTTGGAAATCGCGCTGGCTGCGATGATTGTTCGCACATTGCTCCAATTTGAAAGCTCCGTAAGGGCCGAAGCTAATGGTATGTCCGCTGATGGCAAAAGCCTGCTGGGACTACTTGCTCTGGCCGCTGCATGTGGCACCGAGGTTAAATTCACTGCCACCGGTCATGATGCCGCGCCTGCTCTGAAAGCGGTCAAACATCTTCTTGCCGCGCAGCTCCAACTGCCCCGTCCATCGCGTGCTCGCCTATCGATATCCCTGTCTTGCAGGCAGCAATTGCCTTTAACAATTAACGCCTTACAAAAATACTGATTATGAAAAACACATCGAACTCACCAAACGTTAAAACGAATCCCGTCCAAGGATCTCCATCGCGGGAAAGCCGTCCCGTTAGTTGCGAGGCGGTGAAACCGGGAGAACTGGCCTTGAACATACAAGAGATTTTGGTGCCAACCGACTTCTCAGATTACTCAAAGAAGGCTTTGATATATGGCGCGTCTATTGCCAAACGGGTCGGTGCTAAAATTACATTACTGCACGTCGTCGAACCGCCGGTGACAAGCTACCCATACGCTGGTTACCCATTCAATGTGGAACTACTTATTCGGGAAACGCTGTGCAGGGTTGGGCTGCCGTATCAGGAAATTGCAAACACTGCCGCCGCCTTGAAGAGTGACTTAATTGTCATCGCCACCCGCGGTCGCACGGGGTTCGCGCACGCTTTGCTTGGCAGCACAACCGAACGCGTGGTTCGCCATGCTCCTTGTCCTGTCTTAGTCGTGCGCGAAAGGGAGCGGGAATGTGTCACTGTGCAATCATGACGCTGTACGGCGATTGCCTTAAGAGAGAGAAACAATCAACGAATAAAGATCTCGTTTATGAAAACTGACTTGGAATTGAAAAATGACATAGTGGCTGAGCTGGCATACGAGCCAAGCGTCAACGCCGCGGACATCGGTGTTTCAGTGAAGGAAGGCATGGTATCACTTAATGGCTCGGTGAACAGTTACGCTGCGAAATTGGCTGTGGCCCACGGCGTCAAACGAGTTGCGGGAGTGAAGGGTGTGACGGATGAAGTCGTCGTTCATCTGCCGGATTTTTACCGGCGCACCGACGACGAGGTCGCTGCCGCCGCCGCCAAATCGATAGACTCAATTATCGGCGTTCCCAATGGTGCTGTTTCGGTAATGGTCCGCGATGGCTGGCTGACTTTGGAAGGTATAGTCGAAGGGCTATATCAGAAGAATGCCGCTGAAGAAGCAGTGCAGAATTTGCCGGGGGTCAAAGGGATAATCAATTTAATCATCATTAGGCCGATGCAACTGATATCTTCGGAGGTGAACGCGGTAATCAAGGCAGCCTTTGAGCGGAACGCCCAGCTCGATGCCCGGAAAATTCAGGTCGAAACTTCTGGCGACAAGGTGGTGCTCCGCGGCACCGTTGGCAATTGTCTCGAGCGTGAGGAAGCCGAGCGCGCTGCTCGGTCGGTATCAGGCGTGTCCGAAGTCGAGAATAACATCATTATTCATATGTGGTGACCGAAATCAGGCAGGCATCATGGAACTCCGAGGGCGTAAAACCTATGGAAATTCAAGCGATCGTCGCAACTGACCTGACTAAATGGTTTGGCGAAGGCGAAACCAAGATGACGGCCGTGAATGGCGCCGGGCTTGTCGCTCACTTTGGTGAGATGCTGTTCATCGTCGGTCCTTCCGGCAGCGGTAAGACCACGCTGCTCAGCATGATTTCCGGCATCCTGCGCCCCAACGCCGGCAAGGTGGTTGTCAAAGGGGCCGATATTTGGGCTCTAAACAGTGACCAGTTGGCCGACTTTCGTCTCAATACCATTGGTTTCGTTTTCCAAGACTACCATCTTTTTCCGCGGCTGACCACGGCCGAGAATGTCGCAATCCCATTGATTCTGAAGCACCGCGACTGGGGCGAATCCATCACCGAGGCCAAAAAATACCTCGAGATCGTCGGCCTGAAAGACCGGAGCGAGATTCTGCCCGTGAAACTCTCGGGCGGCGAGCAACAGCGCGTGGCGATCGCGCGTGCAATCAGCAGCAGTCCGGAGATTCTGATTTTCGACGAACCGACCGCTTCCCTGGATGGCGACACTGGAAGGATGATCATTGCCTTCGTAAAAGGGAAAATTCTCAATGAGAAGCGCTGCATCCTGATCGTCACCCACGATGCGCGCATCAACGAGTATGCGGACCGGATCATCCATATGGAAGACGGAAAACTCACCGGGGTAGAAAAAGGAACCGAATGAGAAACAAGATCATCTTTGCTCTCGCGATAATAGGTATCCTGGCCGGACTGTTCGGCGCCTACCTTTTTGGCATTGAGAGGAAGGCCCAGCCGCCCGTCTTTAAACCGGTCAGCAATCCTTATGAGTCGGGAATCTATGCCAATGGCATTATCGAGAGCGAACAGACGAGCGGGGCAAACATCAATATCTTTCCTGAAGTTGAAGTTTCCGGGCCGATCGTCAAGGTGCTGGTGCGCGAAGGCCAACAGGTTTCGGCCGGCACCCTGCTGTTCACCATTGATGATTCCATACAGAGAGCGACCGTGGAACTGGACGAAGCCAACTTGAAAGCAGCCCGCGACCAGTACGACAAGCGCCGCGCCTCCTATAACATTGACCCGAAATCTATCAGCAAGGATGAGCTGGATACAGCGGAAGACGCCGTCAATCAGGCCAGGGCCGCACTGAAGCAAGCCGACGCGCTGCTACAAAAATATGCGGTCAAATCACCGGTTGACGGAGTCGTGCTGGCGGTCAACGCAGCGGTCGGCAGCTATGTGTCGTCCCAGGGCAACTATGACTGCTACACGCAGCAATCCGGGCCGCTCGTGGTGATGGGAGCGCCTCAAGACCATCTGGCCGTGCGCTGTTATGTTGACGAGATACTGGTCTCACGGTTGCCATCGCCGCGACATGTTCGCGCGCAGATGTCGATTCGCGGGACCGACATCAAGGTGCCGCTGGAGTTCGTCCGGGTGCAGCCTTATGTTTCGCCGAAGATCGAGCTATCTAACGAACGCCAGGAGCAAGTGGACCTGCGGGTGTTGCCGGTGATTTTCCGGTTCCCGAAACCAGACGTCCCGGTCTATCCGGGTCAGTTGGTGGATGTCTTCATAGGACAGCAATAACGCCACGCCCGACCAGACACAAGTCCGACCGAATGTGATGAAAAACTTTCGATTATCAGTCCAGCAAGGCGCCGGCCTTTCGTTGATCATGGCGCTGGTGGGCGGCTGCGCGGCAGGCCCCAATTTCGTCCGTCCCGTGCCTCCAGATGCGGATCGCTACACTCGTGAGCCGCAACCCAAAGCCACGGTTGCCGCGGATGGCCAGGCGCAGCATTTCATGCCTGGCGCCGCAATCACTAACGACTGGTGGCGGCTTTTCGGGTCGGCGCAGTTGGACGGCATAGTCCGGGAGGCCATCACCAACAATCCGACCCTCCAAGCGTCTGAGGCCAGCTTGCTTCAGAGTCAGGACAACCTGCGCGCCGGTTATGGCGTGTTTTTCCCACAAGTACAGGCTGGCGCCGCCCTCAGCAGGCAGCGCAACGCGCCCGTGCAGCAAGGCTTTCAAGGGCCCGGCACAATTTTCAATCTGTTTACTGCGAGTGGCACCA
>JBEKMW010000183.1:0-5495 GCA_049523455.1 Verrucomicrobiota bacterium
AATCGTCCGCGGATTGACCGCGACGATTTTCTGGATCAGTTCGTCCTGCCCGTACGGCAGTTTCAAGTCCCGCCGGTCGGCGCCTTCAGAATCGAAGTGCAGGTCATGGTTCAAGCCGCCGACGTAAATGACGACGTCAGCCGCCTTGGCCGCCGCCACGGCGCGATCCGCCAGGAAGTTCGTGCCGTTCTTGCGATAACCTTCGGCAAAGGTGATGTTCACGTCGGAGCCGACACGGTTCAAGATGCCCTGCAAGGGCGTGATTTCGTAAAAGGGTTTGAGCCCAAAGCTATTTCCGCCCCCCGAATGCAAGCGGATGGCGTTTTCCCCGATGACCGCGATGCTCTTGATTTTTGCCGGATCGAGCGGCAACGCGTGATTTTCGTTCTTGAGCAAAACGACCCCTTCCTCGGCCGTGCGGCGGGCGATGGCCTCATGGGCTGGCGTGTTCAGGGAGCCATTGGCGCGGCCCGGGTCAAAGACATGCGTGGCAATCATCACGCGCAAGCTCCGGCGCACCTTGTCATCCAGCCCCGCCATCGGGTATTCGCCATTCTTGAGGCCATCCAAATACGGCTGCCCCAGAAAAAAATTGGTGTAACTTTTTTCCGTCCCCATTTCGACGTCGAGCCCGTTGAGAGCCGCTCCGCGCGTGGTGTGCGCGGCGCCCCAGTCAGAGACCACGAATCCCTGGAAGCCCCACCGGCCTTTGAGCGTCTGGTTGAGCAGATAATCATTTTCGGCACAGTGCTGTCCGCGAAACTGGTTGTAGGCGCCCATGACCGACCACACCCCGGCTTCCTGCACCGCGGCTTTGAAGGCGGGGAAAAAGATCTCATGCAACGCGCGCTCGTCCACTTCCACATTCACGTTGAAGCGGTCGTGCTCCTGGTTGTTGAGCGCGAATATCACCGCGCACGAAGCAACGTCCTGCGATTGCTCACCGCGGATGTACGCGTCCGCCATGCGCGAAGTGAGCCAGGGGTCTTCGCTGAAGTATTCGCAATTCCGGCCACCCAGGGGTGTGCGGACGATGTTGATGACCGGCGCCAGCATGATGTCCTTGCCGCGCTCGCGCGCTTCTTGTCCGATGACTTCGCCGTACGCGCGGGCCAGGTCGGAGTCCCACGTTGCGGAGAGACAAATGCAGACGGGCATGGCGGTGCAGAAGTCGTCGGTGCGGCCGGCGGACCGCCAGGAGTCCGGGCCCACTTCCTCGCGCACGCCGTGCGGCCCGTCGGACATCCAACGGGCCGGAATGCCCAGGCGCGGCACGCCGGCGGTGCTGAATTTGGAGTCGGCGTGGATGAGTGAAATCTTTTCTTCCAGCGTCAACCGCGAGAGCAAGTCCGCGACACGCGTTTCGATCGGCTGGTTGGGGAAGAGGTACGGTGGCTGGGTTTCCGCGCCCAAAACCGGGGTGCCGGCTGCCAGGCAGAAGGCGAGCAGGTATGATTTCATAATTGCTGTTGGTTTGAACCGGGTCACGGCGATGCTGCAAATGCCGCATGACACGCGCGCCACCAAGCGATCTTCAATCGCCGGTGAATCAAAAATGCAGATTCTGCCAGCCATGTCCAGCCATTTACCTTGCCACTGCATTACCGGAGAAGCGCGGTAAGAATCACCCCCAAAATCACGAAGAAAATCCAAATCCATCGCCACGGAATTCTTCTCAACTCCTCCAATACCCTGCCCGGCTCGCGATGTCGGTGACGATGTCTTTCTGGAGCGGCCATTTCGCGATGGATTGGCGTCCACGGCAGCGGCGGCGGTTTAATTTCGTTATTTTCGGCGGGCAATTCGTCAAAGCCGGCTTTGGGACGGGAACGATCATAGCCGCGCAAAAGGGACAACTCCCGGCAGGCGCCGCGGCAAATTTGCTCGATCATTTCGCCATGCTTTTGCACCTGGTCGGCAGGCACGGCATCCGCGCTGGTGGTCAGCGATAATTTCATCACCAAATAGCCGTGGCCGCCTTTAGTATTCCGGCTAAACTGGACAAAAGGACTCTGCAAGCCTTCACGCGGTTCGTTCAACCTTATCCGCTGAATGGCCGGCGAGTCCACGTCGGCGGTGTACTGGATGTGGCATGGATAGGGCAAAAGAAAAGGAGTCCGCCGCTCCGCCTTTTGCGGCATCAGCAGCACGCCTGCCAGCCAATTGCCAGGCAAATTGAAGCGGCATAGTTTGGGATTGGGATGCTTGGCCAAAAAGAAATTGATTTCAAAAACTTCGACCAGGGTAAACCGATTGGCCCCGCGCTCGTCGCGACATTTGATTTCGCCGACGCGTTTCACGTTCCTAAAACGGTTGACCATTACTTGCAACCGCTGTTTGGCCCATTCCTCCATGCCCAGTTGTTTCAACTGCCGCCGGAGCAGTTCGGCTTGCACGCCTTCGGTAATCAAGGTGACCGCCATCAGCGATGGGGCGTTGCTCGTGTCCAACAGCACATGCTCGCGCAAAACGAACAAGTCGGGTGGCTCGAATTGTGGCGGTTGGACCAATCCAGTGGCGGCGGCATCCACGGGCAATCCGACGCCGTAATCAGGAATGGTCCGGCTGAACGCGCTGCCGCCTTGCTCTTTGAGCGTGGCGTCAATCCAGCGCCGTTTGCCCTCGGCTTCAAATTCAACCACCGCGTGATTGAACAACGATGGCGAGGGCAGAAAATCCAGGACCGACTTTCGCAAAAAGACGTTGACCAAAACCGGTCGCGCCGTAACGCCGAATTCTCTCAATAGCTTGGCGAGCAGAAACGAAAGGTCTTTGCAATCGCCGAACCGGCGGCGCGCCACCACCCCCGGTGAGGTGGGGATGTTTCCGCCCACTTCCAAACTGACGCTCAAATAGCGGCAATCGTCCTGCACCAGTTCAATCGCCTTTTGAATTTGCGACGGCAAATCGCCGGCTTTGCTTCGGATATCGCGCGCGATTTCCGCCACCGCTTCGCCGTCCGCTTCCGCCGCCCATGCCTGCGCCAGGCCCGCCGCCACCATTTGCCAGTCCGGAAAATCAGAAACCTGGATCCACAAATTGGAAAGGTGCCACGACGGGCAATTGCTTTCCGGTTTCGCGCTGCAATATTTTTCACCCGACCATTCCCAAAAGGTCCTCTCGTTTTCTTTCTTCTCCACCGGCGTCAAAGCCGGGCTGGATGATTTCCATTTTCTCTGGCGCGCGTTGTTGAATTGAACGGCCAAATGATATTTGCCGACCGGCACGCCCTGCGGCGGCGTGAAAAAATGGCCGCCGTGGTTTGGAAAAAGGGCGGATTCATTTCGCATGGTGTAGGAAAAATCCAGGACGTCACCCGGTCGCACGTCTTCCAAAACCATCAGCAGCGTGAACCAGCCGGAAATAATGAACCGTTCCAATCCTTCTTCTCGCTGCAACAGATGGGATTTTTCCAGATTCGACTGGTCAATCTCCACGTTGCCGCGCCGAATTTTCAATGTGTGCAGCGCAATCAGTTGCGTCTTGGGTTCAAACTGCAGCCGCCACTGCGACCAATGCTGCACCGCTTGCATCGTTTCCAACCGCAGCACTTGATGGACAAAGAGCGAACGCTGCTCGGCGTGAATTTGCTGGTCAAAAAGAAGAACCGTTATTTGCGTGTCCTGCTCGCCTTTGAATGCCAGGTCATACGGACACGGGACCACCCAATCCGGCGGCGGTCCGCTTTGTACACGACTTTTGGCGAGTGAAATGGCGTCAGACCAGACTGCATTGCCTTCATTGAGCATTTCCATTATTTACGCAAACAGACCAAACCGTATCAAATTAATTTGGAGAGATAACACGCGCGACAACCGCGGCCAGGTGGGATAAACTCGCTCCCACGTTTAACGTGAAGACAGGAGTTTTACGTTCCTTCGACAATGGAATGACCAAACAAGGCGAAAGGATAACATATGGAAATTAAAAGAGTTGGTTCACGACCCTCCAACCAGGGACCGGCCGATTGGTTTACCGGCACGGTGCGCATTGATCCCCTGTTTCAACCAAATGCTCCGGCACGCGCGGCTGGCGCCTGCGTCACGTTTGAGCCCGGCGCGCGCACGGCCTGGCACACGCATCCTCTGGGCCAGACGCTGATTGTGACGGCCGGCTGCGGCCGCGCACAGCGCTGGGGCGGCCCGATTGGGGAAATCCGGCCGGGCGATGTGATTTGGTTTGCACCGGGTGAAAAGCACTGGCACGGCGCCGCGCCCACCACGGCCGTGACGCACATCGCCATCCAGGAATACCTCGACGGCAAAGTGGTTGACTGGATGGAAAAGGTCAGTGACGATCAATACCAGGCGTGATCGGGCGTGGAATTTAACTCAAACAATGGATTGAATTATGCAAAAGCGCAAACTGGGAAAAAGCAATCTGGAAGTCTCGGCCCTCGGGCTGGGCTGCATGGGCATGAGCATTGGCTACGGCACCGCGGGAGATAAGCAGCAGATGATCTCCCTGATCCGGTCCGCGGTCGATCAAGGCGTCACCTTCTTCGACACCGCCGAAATCTATGGCCCGTTCACCAACGAGGAGCTCGTCGGTGAAGCTCTTGCGCCGTTACGCGGACAAGTGGTGATCGCCACCAAGTTCGGATTCGATTGTGACAGCGGCAAGCAGGGCGGTCTGAACAGCCGGCCCGAACACATCAAACAGGCCGTCGCCGCCTCCCTCAAACGGCTCAAAGTCGAAACGATTGATTTGCTCTACCAGCATCGGGTTGATCCCCTCGTGCCCATCGAAGACGTGGCGGGGACGGTCAGGGATTTGATCCAGCAAGGCAAGGTCAGGCACTTCGGACTTTCTGAGGCCGGCGTGCAAACCATCCGCCGCGCGCACGCCGTCCAGCCGGTGACCGCCCTCCAGAGCGAATACTCGTTGTGGTGGCGGGAGCCGGAGGCCGAAGTGTTGCCCGCCTTGGAAGAACTGGGCATCGGATTGGTTCCCTTCAGCCCTTTGGGCCGGGGTTTCCTCGCGGGCGCCATCAACGAGAACACCCGGTTCGACCGTGCCGATTTCCGCACCAATCTCCCACGCTTCAGCGCGGAAAATCGAAAAGCCAACCAGGTCCTGGTGGATCTGCTCGGCCGATTTGCCGGCCAGAAAAAGGTGACTTCCGCCCAGGTCGCGCTGGCCTGGCTGCTGGCCCGGAAGCCGTGGATTGTTCCCATTCCCGGCACCACGAAATTGCCCCGCTTGCGCGAGAATATCGCAGCCGCTTCGGTCCAGCTTGCGCCGGCAGAGCTGCGCGAACTCGAAAACGCCACCTCAAAGATCGCCATTCAAGGCGCACGCTACTCGGAACAGATGCAAAAGCTGATAAACCGCTGACGGTCTCTCCACCGAACTGCTCGAACCTCTCCGGGGTGACGCCACGCCCGCACCAACTCTCCCTCCCCATGAACCCCGGTAGGGCCGACCAGCCGGTCGGCCGCGGACGCGCGGCAGCGCGTCCCAACCGGGTTCAGCGGTTCAATGCGCGAAGTTTT
>JBEKMW010000184.1:0-5481 GCA_049523455.1 Verrucomicrobiota bacterium
AGTGGTGACCAGACGATCCTACGGCTTCCGCACCTATGACGCGATGGAAATTGCCCTGTATCACACGTTAGGACGGCTCCCGGAGCCGGAAGAATCTACCCACAGATTTTGCTGACGAGGCCGATTTCATACGTGCCGCCGATCAAGCCTGACACGGTCAGAACAAACTGCCCGGCCGACGCGCCGGAAACCCCGACTGTGGGGACTCCCGGCATATAATCAATCTCACTCGAGAAGGCGCTCTGCTCTCCATTCGTGTCATAAGCAGTGACGGCGAAGTAATAGGTGACACCGCTCGCCAGGCCTGAAACCGTATTGGTCGTCACGTTTCCCACCATGACGCTGTTCGTATAATTTCCGCTGGCCGAGCCGTAATAAACGCAGTAGCCGGCGATGTTGGGGTCTGGGCTGGGATTCCATGCCAGGGTCACATTGTATGAGCCTGGAAGCGTTACGCCGAGAACCGGGACGGGGCCATGGAGCATGGCCAGGAAGAAGATTCCAACCAGAGCTTTTGTCAATCCCATGATTGGTGAAGACCAACCCCAAGCCATGCCGGAGCGGCCCGCCTTTTGTTTGAAGAAGATTCGCATACCTATGCTTACCTCCCCCCAGGCTCGGGCGCGACTAGGGTGTTCCTTGCCGCCACTGGGAAAACCCTTGCCATCAACCTGGAAGCGTGCGCCGGGACTTATGCATGGCAGTGTGACTTCAGAAAATCTGTGATGAAGATTCCCCAATGGATGCTTCATCAAGGCCGGCATGGGTAAAACACCGAATAGCGGACGTGCCCTATTCCAGACTATGCTTCACGATATGAAAATCAATTGCCGGAAGAAGTCCCTGACGTTTGGCGAGTTCGTTGCCGCTGCGCACGATGTCTGGGGTAAACGCCGGGCCAGTGGATTTGTGTGGCTGGCCGTCAACGCACAGCCGAAGCTCAGCACTGGTGGTCGTGGCAGTCCTGTCGTTGTGCCTCCCGCAGTTCGCCCACGGGCATGGGCCAGCCGTTGGCGTCACCCACCCGCCAATGACAGAGACCATTGTACTCCCCAAATCCGTCTCTGACCCCCTCGAACCGTTTAACCGGATGATGTGGGACTTCAACAAGGGGCTGATGACCGGCGCCATCAAGCCGACGAGCAAAGTTTATCGGTTTGTCGTCGTGAAACCGGTCCGGACTGGAATCGGAAATTTTGGCAAGAACCTCACCTACCCGGGACGACTGATCAACAATCTGCTCCAGGGAAAGTGGAGCGGAGCCCGCGACGAATCCTACCGGTTTGTTTGCAATACCACCGTCGGCGTGGCCGGTTTCTTCGACGTGGCAAGCAAGTGGAAGATTCCGAAGTCGGACGCGGATTTCGGCCAAACATTCGGCCAATGGGGCTGGAAGCCGGCGTGCTTTCTGATGTTGCCGGTTTATGGGCCGAGCAATGAGCGGGACACCGTCGGCCTGGCCGCCGACACGGCGGCCAATCCGTTGATCTATATTGCCCCCTACAAATTCGTCGCGAGCGACCCGCTGACCTATCTCGGCCCCTACACTTACCTCGACTACGCGGTCATGTATAATGATCTCTCCGACAGCGTGGACGGGTATGTGCGCTTCAGCCAGACTGAAGCCGACCCATATTCCGAGATTCAATACGCATGGACGTTCGTGCGCGCGAACCGGGTGGCGAATTTCCAGGTGAAAGGGAAACAGGACCCAGCCTCGCTGGAAACCCTCCAATCCGTCTTCTTCACCTTCAAGGACCCTGAATTCCCGGACCGGGGCAAGACCCGGTCGGCTTTGATTCCGGCAACGGGCCGGAGATTAAAATTCACGTTGTGGTTGCAACCGGGAAAAGCGCCCGTGGTTTATATCATCCCCGGTCTCGGCTCTCATCGTCTGGCCGAAACTTCCCTGGCGCTGGCCGAGCTGGTTTACCATGACGGCTTCTCCGCCGTGGTCGTCAGCAGCCCGTTCAACTACGAGTTCATGGAACACGCTTCGTCGGCGGAGGTGCCGGCTTATCTGCCGGTGGATGGCCACGATTTGGACGCTGCGTTGACGGAAATTGATCGCCGCTTGAATGCCTCGTATCCAGGCCGGTTGGGTGACAAGGCGTTGCTGGGTTATTCCATGGGCGCATTCCAATCTTTGTTCGTCGCCGCCACCAGCCCGACAAATCAGTATTGCGTCGTGACGAAGGGGCGAGTTTTGCACTGTCTTGAGGGTAAACAGGGCGTGCAAGAAGTGAGAATTGCCCCCGTCACCAATCAAGTGCCGTTGATTCAATTTGACCGCTACGTCGCCATCAGCCCGCCGGTCCGATTGATGTATGGGGCTGACAAGCTGGACGAGTTTTACCGGGCACCCCTCGGCTGGCCGGCTGCGGAACGAACCGATGACATCCAAAACACGTTTCTGAAGGTGGCCGCCTTAAGCCGGAACACTCTCACGCCGCAAACCTCGCTGCCCTTCAGCACCATCGAATCCAAGTTTCTCATCGGTCTCTCTTTTCGTTTCGCGTTGCGGGACGTAATTTTCATCAGCCAGCGGCGGAACAACCAGCGCGTCCTGCACCACCCAATCTGGAACTGGCGGCGCAACCCGGTGTATCAGGAAATCCTCCAGTATTCCTACCAGGATTATTTTGATAAATTTGCGATTCCATATTATCAGACCCGAGGACTGGCCCCGCCGGTGGCGGAAGCACTGGAAAAAGCCGACGACTTGCGGATGTACGACGCCGGTCTGCGCGCCAATCCCAATATCCGTGTCATCTGCAATGAAAATGATTTTCTTCTGACCGACGAAGACCTGGCCTGGCTCCACGCCACGTTTGGTCCGGAGCAATTAACGGTCTTTCCGCAAGGTGGTCACCTGGGAAATCTTTCCAATCCGGCGGTGCAAAAGACCATTTTGGATGCGCTGGCGGGTTTGAAGTAATCCCGACCCAAAATCCAATTGCGCCAATACAAAGCCTCCGCCATGAAATCTGAAGCTCCCGCAACCGTCATCCGGGCAATTCCAATTGCCGCCGATGAGCAACCCACGGCTAAACAACATAAAATTCCACTGGCCGTCAAAATAGCCATCATTCGGTCTGGGGGCGGTAGGGTAACACCCCATAGCGCCGGCGCGTTTCCTGGATTACCCTCATTCCATGAATAACAAGAAGCTTTTCATTCACAAATTGAAAGGAACATTATGTTAGGAACTGTATTATTGGTATTGCTCATTCTGATGCTGATCGGTGCATTCCCCGCCTGGCCCCACAGCCGGAACTGGGGTTATTACCCGAGCGGCGGGCTGGGCCTGCTATTGGCTATTCTGGTGGTCCTGCTTTTGCTGGGCAGAATTTGAACGGGATGGGCTGCGCTCCATCGGCAGCGAGGGTTCCCCATTGAAGGGCTTGAATGCCAGGCGAGTGGTCTTGCCGGCCAACGGCCCCCGCAATACACACGAATGACAAATATATGTTACAAAGCATTAAAGGATTATACGGAGATAAACTCGGGGCGTCGGATGGCGAGATCGGCCAGGTGAAGGACTGCTATTTTGACGATCAGAACTGGGCGGTTCGTTATCTGGTCGCGGACACGGGCTCGTGGTTGCCGGGGCGCCAGGTGCTTATTTCTCCTCATGCCTTCGGCGGTCTTGATCAGGTCGGGAAAGCTCTGCGCGTGAGCCTGACCCGGAAACAGATTGAGGACAGCCCTACGATTGATTCACACAAGCCGGTGTCGCGGCAATACGAGGAAGAATATTGCCGATATTACGGCTGGCCCTACTACTGGCAAGGTGGCGGTTTGTGGGGCATGAGCGGCTTCCCGATTTTGGAACTGCCGCCCAATTCTCTCCCGGGCGAGCCAGCCACAGCTAGCAGCCGGCCTCCGGACCGCGGTGATGCCCATTTGCGAAGCACCCTGGCCGTGAACGGTTACCATCTCCAGGCGAGCGATGGGACGACCGGCCACGTCTGCGATTTCATGATGGACACCCAGAGTTGGGCGATTCGTCAACTGGTCATCAAAATCGGGCACCGGTTTTCCGGCAAGGAAGTGCAGATCCCCACGCGCGCGGTGGACCGGATCAGTTGGGATGAATCCAAGGTGTTCGTGAATATGACCAGGGAAGCCGTCGAGCAGAGTCCCACACATCATGTGTTTCCGTTCATTGCGGCCGCTTGACGCGGTTCCTCTATCAGGCAGTAAGAAAGCCAGAGACGACGGGAGGAGCCTTTGAGTTGTCCATCAAAATCCAAGTACATTTGAGACTCGCGACTTCGTCTCCTACAAGCAAAGGGAGTTTTTAACAAGCTGGTAGGGTAAGACCCCATAGCGGACAAACCGTCAACAGCCTATTTTCAAAGCATGAGACACAAATTCTCCCAGAACCAACTCTCCCAGAACCAAAAGCCTGTCGGCGCATCACCGCCGGCGGTGGTTGTGGGTTTAAAACAAAACGAAATTGATTTTACGCCATCGCCAGACGAAGTGGCCAGACGGGCCTACTTCAGTTATGTCAACCAGGGTTCGCCACAGGGACAGGCCGTGCAGCATTGGCTGGACGCCGAGGCTCAATTGCTCGCGGAACGCAAACTCACCCGGGTTCACGGTTTCCACAATCGCAGCTAAATGAATGTTTCAGTTAACCCACGACGAAAGAATTAAATTATGAAAACAAATCCACTGAAGGAAGGGGCCTTGACCGAAAACTCCGTTGGCATCGGCACAATAACCCACAGGATGGTGCGGGAACGCGCGCTTGAACTGGCGGTCATCAACGGTCGTTCGGCGCAGGAAACGTCAAAATCCGATTGGGATCAGGCGAGGCGGGAATTGATGGGCAATTCGGACCCGGATCCAAACGAGACGGTCCTTGAATTGGCCCCCGAATCCGAACGGTGGGAGCCGGTATCCGGCTCGACCGGACATAAAATACCAGTGGCTTCCGGCGACGATGAGGACGACGAAGGGCGAAGTGATAATGAAAGGCTGGTGGATGAAGGCATCGCCGGAGCGGAGCATGACCAAACGCGCCAAGCTGCCAGAGCAGCCGTAAAAGAGACTTTATAGTATGTCAAAAATATTGAGCCGAGAAATTCGTCTGAATTCCCGCCCCAAGGGTGTTCCAACCGCAGCCAACTTTAGCCTGGCACAGGTCGAATTGGAGCCGCTGCTAGACCGGCAGGTGCTGGTTCGCAATCTTTTCATGTCGGTGGACCCTTATATGCGCGGGCGCATGAACGAGGGGAAATCCTATGTTCCGCCGTTCGCGTTGGGCAAATCGCTCGAAGGCGGAGCCGTCGGCGAGGTCCTCGAGTCACGCGCGAAGGAATTCAAGCCAGGCGATGCCGTTGTCTCCAATTTTGGCTGGCGGGAATATTTCATTACCGCACCGGACCAACTGCATTCCGTCAGCCGCGAGGTCCAGCCGCTCTCGGTTTATCTCGGCACCCTCGGCATGACGGGCATGACCGCCTGGGT
>JBEKMW010000185.1:0-5446 GCA_049523455.1 Verrucomicrobiota bacterium
GCGGTGAGCACGGCGCAGGGCGCGCTGCAGATGGCCCTGACGCAGACCAACACCGCGCGCGCGGATGCCCTGCGATCACAGTTGAAGCTCTATCAGGCAGGCAGCCCATTCCGTGACACGGAGCAGAAGCCGTGAACACGTCTCCGGACCGACCCTAGTTTATTGAAGCTGATGACAACATGAAACGGCAACCATTAATGGCCCCCGGCTCGTTGAACCGGATGCTCCAGGCGGCCAAAGCAGCATGGGCGCGGAGTGATTTCCAGCAAAGCGTTGAACTGCTGGAGCGCGCCAGCCGGCTGGCTCCGGCCAATTCCGGAATTCTGCTGCAGCTCGCACGAGGCCATGCCTTGTGTTGCCAATCCGCCGACGCCGAACGCTGCTTTGAAAAAGCGATTCGCCTGGCTCCGAACAAGGCGGAAATGCTGGCCACCGCCGGCCGCCTGGCCGCTGAATTTGGCGACCTTCATAGCGTCCCAATGGCCGAGCGTTTCTTCCGGCGCGCGTTGGAACAAAAGGATGTTGCGCCGGACACCATTGCCCGGCTGGCGGAACTTTACGAGCGGCTGCACCGGGCCGAAGATGCCGCCGTCATGGTGGAACGCGCCCTGCGTCTGGACAGCGCCTGCCCGCTGGCCCGTCTCACGCAGGCCAAGCTGCACCGGCTGGCGGGCCGGCTGGCCGAAGCCGAGCAGGCGCTGCGCCCCGCCCTGATGGCCGCCGACCGCGAATGGCGCATCCGGAGCTTCTATGAACTGGGCGCCATTTGCGACCGGCAGGGCCGTTACCACGACGCCATGTCCGCCTTTTTGGAGGCCAAAGCCCTGTTGCAACCGGACGCGCCGCCCCTGCTGGCCCAATCACAATTGTTTGCCGGATTGCCGAAGGAAATGCAAAACCACGTCTCGGCGGACATGCTGGCGCGTTGGTCGGCTTCCGCTCACGAACTCCTTCAGCCGGCTCATCGTCTGGCGCTTCTGGGCGGCCATCCCCGCTCCGGCACCACCTTGCTGGAGCAGGTTCTGGATTCACATCCGGATATCGTCTCGGCGGATGAAACCAGCATTTTTTTTGATTTCGCTTGCAACCCGCCGCCACAAAACCTGCCGCCCGAAACAACCATGACGGCAGTGCTGGATGGCGCATCCACCCAGACCTTGCGGCAGGGCAGGGATCGCTATTTCCAAACCATGTCCCGATGGCTTGGCCGCCCTCCCGGGCAACGCCTGTTGATTGACAAGAATCCCAACCTCCAGCCCTTCATCCTGGCCTTTGTCCGCTTTTTCCCGGAAGCCAGATTGATCGTCGCCCTGCGGGATCCGCGCGATGTGGTTTTGAGCTGTTTCATGCAGCCGTACTGGCCCCTCAGGGTGGGCAGCGTGGGCTACTTGAAGCTTGAAGACGCCGCGACCGGCTACGGCCGGGTCATGGGCATCTGGCGGACCCTGGCCCCGCTGCTCAAAAATCCCTGGCTCGAAGTCCGCTACGAAGACATGGTGAACGATCTCGAAGCGGTCGCCCGGCGGACTTTGGACTTTCTCGGCGTTTCCTGGAATCCGGGCGTATTAAAATTTGACGAACATGCCCGGCAAAAGCTGGTGCGCTCGCCCAGCTACGCCGACGTGGCCCAGCCGGTCTATAAGCGCGCCCGCGGCCGCTGGCGGAATTATCAGAAATATCTGGAACCGCATCTGGAAACGTTGGCGCCCTTCGTCAAAGCGTTTGGGTATGAGTGATGCTGAGGGTGCCCGGGCTGGCGCATTTACGGACGGCTGCATGATCGTTTCACTGTCCAGTAGTATACCAAAACTATACCAAAGGCGTATAATAATCCTGTCCAAATGTTTTTCGCTTTTTTAGTGACAGGTGTCAATTTCCAGCTATACTCTCAACTAAAGCGACGGTAAAACATTTGGAGAATTAAACGTGTTTTAGCTGAAGTCCTGCGGAAAACCTAAACCAAGAAATAACGTACATATGAAAAGATCATCCCTAAAAAAATCATTTCTGAGTAGACGCCGTCTCCAAGCTGGGTTGGGGTGTCTGGCCGTCGCCGCCGGGCCGGGCCTTGCCTCCGCCCAGTTGCTGTATGACTTCACCTCCGGCAACGGAAACGAAAACAATTGGTCGGCCGCTAATTATGACACTACTTATAGTTTCGTCACTGACGCGACCATACCGGCCGGCCTTGGGACCCAAGCCTTGTTGTTTGGAGCACAGGGGAATAACACCGGCGTCCCCTCCTCTACGAGCAGCGTAGCAACCTGGAATACTGGCTCGGAATTCGGTGACATCAATGCCAGCGCCTACACTGAGTACATCGTGTGGGTTAAACCCTATCAAGCTGGTCAAGGCTTCCAATATTTGGACTTCATTCTTGCTAACTCGTCACCAAACGAGTATCTGACAGCGAGCGACACTGGTCTTGGCACGGCGCCGGCCGGTGACTCGATCCAGTCTCTTGCCAATGGGTGGTATGAGCTTACGTTGTCCGATACGGGAATTAGTGGCGGCGGCAACCAAGCTACCGAGTGGAGTAGTATCTATAATGTCATCTTTCGTTGTGGTGAGTATAATAACTACAATCAAGGCGCCCAGGAAGAGATCGCCGGCATTGAGTTCACCAATGCCAGTGTCCCCGAACCCACCACCTTGGCCTTATTCGGCTTGGGACTCGTGGGGCTTGGAGCCATTTCCCGCGTTCGCCGCAAAGTCAGTTAACGGGAACGAATTCATGGAGCGGAATCGCTCCGCTTAAAATTGAGGGTGCCGGATCTCGGCACCCTTTTTTGTGACTTTCTGTTTTCGAAACCGGCCTAAAGAATCCGGTAGCGGGGATATACCAGGAATTTCATGGGCCAACCATCCAAAGGCAAACTGGCCGGTGATTTGAACCCGGTATGAGCGGCCTCGCATCCATAGGCTCGCCCCAGCCGCCGCGCCTGGCGCCGGCGGTCCCGGGCTGGTCGCCTCTGTTGAATCACCCGCTGAGCATGCCGCTGTCCCTTCTGGTCATCACCCTCGTGGCGTATGCCCCGGCGCTGCTCCACGGGGGTTTTGTCTGGGACGACCACGCCCTGCTCACCAACAATCCGTTCGTCAGAGCCGCCGGCGGGCTGCCTTACATTTGGGGCAGCACGCGGCTGCTGGATTATTTCCCGCTCACCTCAACCAGCCTGTGGCTGGAGTGGCGGCTGTGGGGAATGCACGCCTGGGGCTACCATCTCGACAATATCCTGCTGCACGCCGGCAGCGCGATTTTGTTGTGGCGCGGGCTGCGGTTGTTGCCAATCCCCGGCGCGGCTCTGGCGGCGCTGATTTTCGCCGTGCACCCCGTCAACGTGGAATCGGTGGCGTGGATTGCCGAGCGCAAAAACACGCTCAGCATGTTCTTCTATGCGCTCGCCTTCTGGCTGTATCAGCGCTTCGAGCTGGCATCCCCGGCGACCGCCCCGGGCGTGTCCGGCTGGAAATGGTATTGGCTGGCGCTCGGGGCCTTTGGGCTCTCGCTTTTGAGCAAGACCGCCACCGTCATGTTTCCGGGCGTCCTGCTGCTGTGCGCGTGGTGGCGCCGGGGGAAAATAACCTGGCGGGACGCCTGGCAGACCCTCCCGTTCTTCGCCACGGCTGCGGTTTTGAGCCTGGTGACGATCTGGTTCCAAAGGCACGCCATCCGCGGCGACGTGGTGCAGACGGCGGGGTTCGCGGGGCGGCTGGCCGCGGCGGGCTGGGCGGTCTGGTTCTATCTCTACAAGGCGGTGCTGCCCTTGAACCTGATGTTTGTCTATCCGCGTTGGCAGGTTGACCCGCACTCCATCCGGGCCTGGTTGCCGCTGGCGGCGCTGACGGGTTGCCTGGTTGTTTTTTGGTGGCGGCGGCGGAGTTGGGGCCGGCCGCTGCTGTTTGCGCTGGGTTATTTTCTGCTGATGCTGTTTCCGGTGGCGGGCTTCTTCAACATTTACTTCCAACGCTACTCGCTGGTGGCGGACCACTGGCAATACTTTTCCATCATCAGCGTCATCGCCCTGGCGGTGGCGGCGGGGGACCGGCTGGCGCGGAAGACGAACGCGGTGTGGTGGGGGTGCCTGTGCGGCGCGTGGGTGGTGACGGCGTTCTGCGCGCTCACGTGGCAGCAGAGCGAAATTTATCATAACGAGGAAACGTTGTGGCGTGCCACCCTCGCCCGGAATCCAGAGTGTTGGATGGCCCACAATAATCTGGGCATCATTCTGGCCGGACAAGGACAATGGGCTGAAGCCATGCAACATTACGAACGGGCGCTCCAACTCGGCCCGGATACTGCGGAGGTCCGCTGCAATTTAGGCGGCGCGTTGGCCGGGCAGGGGAAATTGGCTGATGCCATTCAACAATACCAGCGGGCGCTCCAACTCGACCCCGGCTATGCCGAAGCCAATAATGATTGGGGCGACGCGCTGGCCGCCCTGGGAAAATGGCCTGAAGCCGCTCAACAATACGAGCGGGTAGTCCAACTCGCACCCGGCCTTGTCGAAGGCCACTATAATTTGGCCGTCGTGCTGGCCGCCCAGGGGAAATTCGCCGAAGCCGCGCCACATTACGAACAAGCGCTCCACCTCAATCCCGATTTTCCCCAAGCCCACATTAATCTGGGGGTCGCGCTGGCCGCCCAGGGGAAGTGGGCTGAAGCCATCCAGCATTACCAGCAGGCGCTTAAAATCAACCCGGATTTTGTCGAGGCCCATTGTAATTTGGCGGCCGCGCTGACCGCCCAGGGGAACCTGGCTGAAGCCATTGCGCACCTTAACCGGGCGATCGCACTCAGACCCGGCTACGCCCTGGCCCATTATCGTTATGGAATTGCGCTGGCACACGGCGGAGAATCGGTTGACGCCCTTGCGCAGTTTCAACAAGCCCTGGACCTGGCCACGGCCCAGGGCAACGCCCAGCTCGCCGAAGCTGCGCGCGCCCAGCTCAAAGCAAATCCACCAGCCTCGACCAATTCGCAAACACCGTGATATTAACCTGCACCGGAAGATTCGGTTTCAATCCTGTGCCAGCAGACGGGTCGAAAATCTCCGCGAGTCGCTACGCTCTTCCGCACACTTCAACCGCGTCCCCCATTCGCGCCAAATGCCAGGCAGGAAACATATACCAAAGGCGTACAACAAACCTATGCTAATGATTCCGTGACAAGTGCTTAAAACGTGATTAAATAAGGACCGTTAAGCGAAAGACTTAAACCTGACACAATAGTAAGTGAACTTATGATAACTACAAGATACACTTGGATCCCGGGCGTGGCAGCATTCCTCCTCGCAGCGACAATAGGCTATGCACAATCGCCCATATACACTATAACATTCAACAGCGCCTCCGACGCCACCGCATTTAACACGGAGACTACGGGTGGGGCCATCGCGTCATTTGTGGCAGGTGACGCCCCGGCAGGCCAGAGCCTCTCGACCGG
>JBEKMW010000186.1:0-5139 GCA_049523455.1 Verrucomicrobiota bacterium
CCTCTCCCCTCCCATCAGAGTTAATACCCTCACCCCGGCCCTCCCCGTTTGGCGGGGAGAGGGAGAAGTAGCAGCCGGACGCGCAGCAGCGCGTCCGAGGCCGACCGGCAGGTCGGCCCTACCGGGGTTCATGGGGGATTGGTGCGGGTGCCCCGTTGCGCCCGCGCGCTGTTCGCGGATGATTTTCTTCGTGTTCCTCCCTGTTATTCGTGGTTAAATCGCCGCGTTCATGAATGATTGGAACATACAATCGCGCGCGGCGGCGTGCGCGGCGTGCGGCCAGGCCTTTGCCGACCGGCAGGGGCTGCACACGCTGCTCTTCGATGAGCCGCCGGATTTGCGGCGCTCGGACGTGTGCGAAGCCTGCTGGCAAAATCAGTTCAGCGAGGGCGCGAGCGAACGCAAGGGATTCATTTCCCATTGGCAAAGCGTTTACGAGGCGCCGCCGGCGCCCACCGACCCGATTAAAAAGGAAACCGCGGAAACGTTGCTGCGCAAGCTGGTTGAGCAGAACGAGGCGCGTTATGCGCCCGCCATGTTCATTCTGGCGGTGATGCTCGAACGCAAGCGGGTGTTCAAGGTGAAGGAGCAAATCGTCCGCGACGGCAAACGCGTGTTCATCTACGAACAGGCCGGAACCGGCGACGTGTTTGCCATCGCCGATCCGGGATTGCAGCTTGATCAACTGGACGCGGTGCAGCGCGACGTGGCCCAATTACTGGAACACGGCTTGAACCCGCCGGCACCCGTTGTGCCGGGCCCGGCGGCGCCGTCAGAGCCGTCTGCCCCAACTGAAGCGGCAACCGCTCCGGCGTCAACCGGAACGGAAACCCGCGAAGAACCACTGGCCCAAACATGAGAATTGGCATGGTTCCATCGGCGGTCCCGCCCTTTTTAGGCAGCCGGTCGTTGCGGGGATACGCGGCGCCGACCGTTGCCTGAGCTTTTACTGATTCGATGCCTGACCTCACCGACTTGCAAGCCCGCCTGAGCCATGCTTTCCGCGACGAAAGCTTGCTGCGCCTGGCGCTGACGCATCCGTCCGTGGCGCACGAAGGTGGCGGCGCGCTGGTGCGCGACAACCAGCGATTGGAGTTTCTGGGGGACTCGGTGTTGCAACTGATTTTGACTCACGAGTTGTATGAGAAATTTCCGGCGTTCGAGGAAGGGCCGCTGACCAAGGCGCGCGCCAAACTGGTGAACCGCCGCACGCTGGCCGAACACGCGCGGTTGCTTGGCTTGGGCGCGCATTTGATCTTGAGCCACGGCGAGGAAACGCACGGCGGGCGAGAACGGCCGTCGGGGCTGGCGGACACGTTTGAAGCATTGCTCGGGGCGATCTATCTGGATGGCGGTTACGGAGCGGCGCGCGATTTTGTATTGCGGGAGTTCAGCGCGGCATTCGGCAAATTGACCACGTTGCCGGTCATCGAGAATCCCAAGGGCGAATTGCAGGAGCTGTTGCAGGCGCGTTCGGCGCAGGCGCCACAATATCAAGTCATCTCCGCCATCGGGCCGGACCATGACCGTCTGTTTGAGTGCGTGGTGCAGCATGAAGGCGTGGAATTGGCGCGCGGGCGCGGAAAGAGCAAAAAGGCCGCCGAAAGCGACGCCGCGCGGGCGGCCCTGAAGAAATTATCTGCCCTCGTCGAGAAAAGTCAGTTTGACGCTGGCTGATTTTGACTGGGAAAAACTGTCAAACAACGTCGGCGCATTGGCCGGCGGGTTGGGCTGGCCGTCTGCGGTTGCCGGTGCGAGCGCGGAATGCAAGGCGCCCTCGACCAGTTGGGCGCAGTGAATTTTCATGGGTGGCAGAGGACCGAGTTCGCCCGCCAGTTCGCCGGTCTTGAGCGCCAGCGCCTCTTCGGCCGTTTTGCCGCGGATGAGCTCGGTCGCCAGACTGGCCACGGCAATGGCCGTCTCACAGCCAAACGATTGGAACGTCGCACGGTCAATGACCTTTTTGCCGTTTTGCTCCTTGAACTTCACCCAGAGCCGGAGCATCTCGCCACAATCGGCATTGCCCACCGTGCCCACGGCATCCGCGTCCGCCAGCTCGCCCAGGTTCTGCGGATTGGCGAGGGCCGCCTGAATGCGTTTTTGCAAATCGTCAGTCATGTGCACTCACAAGTGTTCCACCTTAACATGGCGCGATTCGTCCCGCAAACGTGCTGCCAGGCTGGCAGTGTCCTGATTTGCTGTGGAGCGCGGGATTCAGCCCGATTCCATGGGCGAAATACTTTGGCTGTTGAAGCGGCATGAATGCCGCGCTCCTCAAATTGGGACAGTACCGCCCGCCTGAACCACCGTTTCTCAACCACGGTCCGAACCGCGATAAAGGAAAATTCCGTGACAACCAAAAGGCTGCGTTATAGATTGTCGTCATGAAAGAATGGTTTGCCAATTATTTACGGGCCCAAAAGACAACCCAGGATTCGATCAAGCTGGAAAGCGTGGAAACGCTGGCCGTCAAAATGCGGGAAATCCTGCAGGCGGGCCGGCAGGTATTTGTGTTCGGCAACGGCGGCAGCGCCGCCAACGCCTCGCATTTTGCCACGGACCTGGGCAAGGGCGTGTCGGACAAGTTGAAGAAGCGGTTTCGGGTAATTTCCCTCAACGACAACACCAGTTGGATGACGGCCCTGGCGAACGACTACGCTTACGAGGATGTTTTTTCCGGGCAACTGCAGAATTACGCACAACCCGGCGACATGGTTTTGAGCATGAGCGTGAGCGGCAACTCGCCCAACTGCGTGAAGGCTTTGACCTGGGCAAAAGCGCACGGCGTCTTTACGGCCGCCCTGGTGGGGGCCAAACGCGGGCGGATGGCCGAAATCGCGGACGAGGTGATTGTAATCAATGACACGCATTACGGCCGCGTGGAGGACGCGCACATGGCCATTTGCCACATGCTTTGCTACCTCTTCATGGAAAATCCGGCTTACGCCGGGTGACGCGCCTTCCCTCTCATTAACACCTGGCTTCAGCCAGGTGTTGGCAGATCGAAGGGACCAAAACTGCTTTAGCAGCCCGTTGAGAATGTAGAAGACGACGTAAGGAGTCTCTGACTTGTCTCTCAAAACCCCAGGAAATTTGAGACTCGTCACCTCGTCTCCTACGAAAAATCAATTTTTTCAACAGGCCGTTAGCAGTTTTTCGGATACGCGCAAGGACCGCCGCATCCACCGCGCCATTCGCCTCACTGATGGACGAAGATTATCCGGCTGCCTTGCGGCTCAAAGTGCAGGTCCAACCGGCGCAGTTTGAGGGCAGCGGCGATGGCATCGTGCCGGTCGGGCGGCGCGTAAAACATGAGAAAGCCGCCCGTTCCGGCACCCAACAGTTTGCCGCCAATCGCACCCGCCTGCCTCGCCCGTTGATACCAGCGGTCAATGGCTTCAGTCGTGATTTTGGCGGTGAGACTTTTTTTCAGCAACCAGCCTTCGTGGATGATCTCGCCGAAAGCATCCACGCGGTCCTTGCGCAACTCGGCGCACAGGGTGTGGGCCAAAGCGACCAGCTTGCGGGTCACGTCGCATTTTTGTCTTTCGGCGGCCAGCACCGAATTTTGATGTTTCAACAGGCCCGAGGCGTTGCGGGTTATGCCGGTGAAAAAGACGATCACGTGGGCCTGCAACCGGCGGATGGTCTCGCGCTGGCAAATGACCGGCTCCACGGAAACGGAGTCGTCGGGGTTGAACTGGATCAAATTCAAGCCGCCGAAGGCCGCCGCATATTGGTCCTGCTTGCCGATGGGTTCGCCGCAGCGTTCGATTTCAATTTCACAAGCCTCGCGCGCCAGTTGTTCCGCTCCGGTATGACGCCCGCCATAAGCGTGCAAGGCGTTCAGCAATCCGACGGTGAAGGAAGAGGAGGAGCCAAGGCCGGAACCTTTGGAGGGGATGTCCGCGATGGACGTGATTTCGATTCCGCCATCCAATCCGACCAACTTCAGGCCTTCGCGCACGAGCGGATGCTTGATGCGGTCAATTGATTTTGCTTCTTCCGTGCGCGAGTAGGAAATGCGGATGCGGTTGTCGAATTTTTGATTAACCGTGACATAGATGTAGCGGTCAATGGCGGTGGAGACGACCGCGCCGCCAAACTTGCGGTAGAACACCGGGAGGTCCGACCCGCCGCCGACGAAGCTCATGCGCAAGGGTGTACGGCTAATGATCATCGGTTGCAGGCGCTTTCAGAGGGGCGCCGTGTTTGTTTTTCATCGGTTCAGATTGCGATTTCCGTTTGCCCGGTCAGGAACCGCCACGGCAGATAAAATCCGCCGCTTCGCTCAGCGTGGCGAACACAAAATCCGGTTTGGCTTCGTGCTTTCCATCTTTGCCCGCCGACCCGGTTTGCACAAGAATGGAATTCACGCCGGCGTTGCGGGCCGTTTGCATGTCGGTCGTGGTGTCGCCAATCATCCAGGATTGCTTCAAGTCAATGTTCAAGTCCGCCACGGCTTTTCGAATCATGCCGGTCCTGGGTTTGCGACAGTCGCAATCCATTTTCAACTCGGGCCGTTCGCCGGCAAATCCCTTCTCGGGGTGATGAGGGCAGAAATAGATCCGGTCGAGAAATGCGTGTTCGCGTCCCAACAGGGTCTCGAGTTTGTTGTGGATGGTTTGCATTTCGGCTTCGCTGCACCAGCCTTTGGCAATGACCGGCTGGTTGGTGACCACGACCGTCCGCCAGCCGGCCAGGTTCAACTGATGTACGGCGCGGGCGGCTCCGGGCAGCAACGTCAATTCCCCGGCGGTGCGGAGACAATCCCGGTCGTAAACCAAGGTCCCGTCACGATCGAGAAAAACGGCGCGTTGGGGTGTGGCCAGGGAACTGCGCTGCACCACCCCGGCTTCAAATTGGTTGCGGATGCGGTCGTAGCGCTCCGGCGTGCCGATGTCCTTGATGAACTCCGGTGAATTGTAGCCGAACAACTTCGCCCCGCGCGCCAACATTGCCGGGAACAAGTCCCTGCCAAAATCAAAAATGGTTGGTGGTTGGGATCCAAGCGTTGATGGTGAGAACGTTTCGAGCGCGGATTTTTCGAGAACGTAAAGCCCGGCATTGACGAGATTTTGCCGCCAGACATTGTCCGGGTGCGGCCGGTTGTGGAACGCCACGATCCATGAATCTGCG
>JBEKMW010000187.1:0-5078 GCA_049523455.1 Verrucomicrobiota bacterium
CAGCCTGCTGGTTGCGCTCGGCACCATGCTCGGCCAATGCGAACGCCAGTTGATTGCCTACCGGGTGTGGGTTTTCATCCTGGTTGCGATTGGTGTCGGGGCCATGTGGGGGTTGAGCATGGTTGGAGGTTTTGGAGGCAAGTCTGGACTTTCCATGTGGTGGGGCGTGCTGATTTTGCCTTATCTCATTGGCTGGAGCATGGGTATTTGGGGGCGGGGGTCGCCGCGCTGGTTGTTGCTGTTGGGCATCGGAGTCGGCCTTTGGTATCTCAATTTTTCGACAGTTGCGCTGGTTCTGGGGCACCGAATGCATCATGGTGGAGCTATGTCAGATCTCCCATGCATCACCTTCGCCGTCATCGGCGTTCTGACCATTGGTGGTTGCATCAGCCGACTAAAAAAGCGAATCCCAAAGCAACCATAGTTTGCACTGACGATTGCCTAAGTCTCCGTAGCAAACCGCCGTTGGCCCGGCCAGCTTGGGTCGCAGTCCCTTGACCCAGCGGTATGGAGCCAGGTGCGCGTATCCTCTGCAATCTGGCAAAGCGAATTGTGCCAGTGTGTGCGCCAGCCCGGTTGCGACGAGAGCGGCGTTCGGGGGCATGGTCAAACCAGAATCCGTCCGCGTGGTGACGTTGAGGCGACGCGGAATTCGTCATTTCCTTCGACTTCGAAGCGCCGGAAGGTCGCGCCGCCGGTCTCCGCCTGTATCATCGCCCCCATTTCTGCTTTCTGCTTTCCCCATTTTTGCTTTTTCCCCTCATTTGTCACTGCTTGTCAAGGCTTTGTCACGGCTCAAAAATGAGAAAAGGCCCGTCTTTATTGACTTGTCACGGTGTCACGGCTCCAGGGGGGTAAATACACCCCTACCACCGCCCAATCCCTTGGCGCGCTCGTGAGATCCGCGCGCGACATCATGCGCAAGCACAAGGGGCGCGAGAGTGCAAGTTGCGCATTGCTGGGCGACTGAACTTGGATAAAATTCAGGCGGAAACATGGGCGTCGCTGTGAAACAGTTGGAAGTTGAGCAGACGTTCGTCCCGCCCAGTCAGGACAGGCGGCACGAACTCGGCC
Source organism: Verrucomicrobiota bacterium (assembly GCA_049523455.1). Taxonomy (GTDB): domain Bacteria; phylum Verrucomicrobiota; class Verrucomicrobiia; order Limisphaerales; family UBA11358; genus UBA11358. Next base: position 1,075 of record JBEKMW010000187.1, read on the forward strand.
AGTTCTTCACGCCGCGGCCCGTTGCGGATTTCATGGCCTCCCTGTTTGAGGCCCGCTGGCACGAGTTGGATCTGCTGGACGCTGGAGCAGGGGGGGGCGCGTTGTCTGCGGCTTTAGTCAGGCGATTGTGTGCCTCATCTCACAAACCCAAGCGCGTGTCCATCGCAGCCTACGAACTTGACGAAAACGTGGGTGAGACGCTTCACGCAACCTTGGGGGAGTGCCAGCAGGAATGTGAGCGCGCTGGCATCGGGTTTTCGGCGACGGTGTTCAATGAGGATTTTATTGCCGCTGCCGCGCCCGTGGTACGCGGTGACCTGTTCTCGTCACACCGACCACGTTTCAATGCCGCAATTGTGAACCCACCTTACCGCAAGATACGCAGCGATTCCGTGACGCGGCTGTTGCTGCGTTCTGCCGGCATCGAGACGGGCAATCTTTACACGGGCTTTGTGGCGCTCATTTCCCGGCTGTTGGCAGACCGCGGAGAGCTGGTCGCCATCACCCCGCGAAGTTTTTGCAACGGGCCCTACTTCAAACCGTTCAGGACGGATTTTCTCGAATCAATGTCGCTGCGGCGGTTGCATGTCTTTGAATCCCGTTCGGTGGCCTTCAGGCGGGATGACGTGCTTCAAGAGAACATCATTTTCCACGCGGTCAAAGGCGCCCCCAAACCGGAGAAGGTCGTTATTTCCAGCAGCAGCGGCGCAGCCGAATGTCCGGTTAGCGAACGCGAGGTTGCCTACCACCAGGTCGTTTCCCCGGCAGACACGCATCAGTTCATCCATCTCGTTGAAGGCGACGAGCAGGACATCGCACGAGCGGCGATAGGGAAACTTACGGCGTCTCTGTCTGATTTGGGCTTGTCGGTTTCGACGGGTCGTGTCGTGGAATTTAGAGCCAAAGAATTTCTGCGACAGCGCCCGGCCAGCGACACCGCGCCACTGGTGTATCCCTGTCACTTCAACAGCGGCTTCGTGCATTGGCCGAAGGAACAAACGCGCAAGCCGAACGCCATTGTAAGCAACGAGCGGACACGCGAACTGCTCGTGCCTGCCGGAATTTACGTGCTCGTGAAACGATTCACCGCCAAGGAGGAACGCAAGCGCATCGTCGCCTGCATCTACGACCCGCACCGGATTAACGCGCCACTGGTCGGCTTCGAAAACCACCTGAACTATTTTCACGCCAACGGACGCGGACTGCCAATGGTTTTAGCAAAAGGCTTGGCCGCGTTTTTGAATTCGACGGTTGTGGATGTATATTTCCGTCAGTTCAACGGACACACTCAGGTCAACGCCACCGACCTGCGCAGTCTGAATTATCCAACCAGGGCCGAATTGGAAAAGCTGGGACGCAAAATCGCCGATCCGGGCCTGCCACAAGAGGAACTCGACGCATTGATGGAGGAGGAACTTTTCTGATGGCCAAGACGAAGAAAACCAGGCTTGCCGAAGCGCGGGAGGCCAAAGTGCATGACGCGACGGCAATCTTGCAGGCATTGGGTTTTCACGCGAGGCAGAGCAACGAGGTCGCTGGCTACACTTTTCTCGCGCTGCTCGACCTCAAGCCTTTGCAGCCGTGGAGCGAAGCTACCGAACCGTTGCGGGGAATCACGCCAATCATTGATTTTATCGCAGACGCCTATGGCGTTCGTTACGCGCCGAACACACGCGAGACGATTCGTGACGAAGCGGTGAAATATTTCGTGGAAGCCGGGATGCTGGTTCGGAATCCCGATGACCCGAATCGTCCGACGAACAGCGGCAAAACAGTTTATCAGATTGAGCCGGCGGCGCTCGAGCTGTTTCGGTCGTTTGGGTCTCTGGAATGGAATGGGAAACTGAAATCGTATTTGACCGCGCGCAATCGCATCCGTAAGGAATTGTTGCGTGAGCGGAAGCTGTCAAGGATTCCGGTCAGACTTCCGTCAGGCAAAACCGTCACCATCTCGCCAGGCGGCCAGAATCCACTCATCAAGACCGTGATTGAGGAATTTTGCCCGCGCTTCACGCCGGCCGGAACGATCGTTTACATCGGTGATGCGGAAAACAAGTTCCTGCATTTGGAGGCGGACTATCTGCAAAAGCTTGGCGTAGTGATCCCGGCGCCGGCGAAGATGCCGGACGTGGTTGTCCATGATACGAAGCGGAACTGGTTATTGCTGATTGAAGCTGTGACCAGCGCCGGGCCGGTTGACGGGAAGCGTCGGAAAGAGCTCAAGGAATTGTTCGCCGGTTGCATAGGAGGTTTGGTCTTCGTCACTGCATTTTCAACTCGCGAGGTCATGCGGAGTTTTTTGACGCAGATTTCCTGGGAGACAGAAGTCTGGGTTGCTGAGGACCCGGAGCACCTGATTCATTTCGATGGGGAACGGTTTCTCGGCCCCTATCCTGACACCATGCCGAAGCCTGATTGATGTTTCCAGGCTTTCTCCATTTCGAAACCCTCGCGCCGCACTCTCCACCCTCTGTAGCAGACCGACTGCCGAGGACGGGCGCCTTCTCTGGATTTTGAACGCCCGCCTCATTTAACCAATTACCATTTAACGATTTAACCGCCCCAATCCCCCAATCCAATCCCTACGAGGCGGCGCGTCTGGTACGGTTCCGGACGGATTTGGGAAATGGATAAAGCTCTGGCAACCCCGCTGGCGCTGCCGGCCTACGTCAACCGAAAATCATGCGGAAAGCGAAATGTCATGGGTGGCTTCTGGTCTGTTAATAATAGATAGTATTAACGCTACTATATGAATTGTAGAACTACTATTAAAATATCTTGATTAAATTCGCCTGACCAGATATAATCGGCGACCGGATTGTTATGAAGACTCAAACCTCATTATCCCGGAATAACTTCCACAGCTTTGCAGCCGCCCGCCTTGGTCAACGGTCACCTCGAACCCTCGGCGGGCTGGTCGTCTTGCTCGCCGGCATGCTCTTGAGCGGACCCCTCCAGGCGGCGCAAATCGTCTGGACCAACACCAGCGGTGGAAACTGGAACAACACCGATAACTGGAGTCCAAACCAGGTTCCCAGCACCAACGACACAGCCGTGATCACCGTCGCGGGCACTTACAGCGTCACCCTGGATGTCAGCCCGACAGTGGCTGGTCTGGATTTGGGCGCAAGCACCGGCGGCACCTCACAAATCCTGGTCTGGGCAGGGTTTACCCTCACGGTCAATGGACCGATTCAGGTAAGTTCCAATGGCCAATTGAACCTCTCCAGCGGCGCGCTTGCCGGAACCAATGTATTGCAGGGGACACTGATCTGGAGCGGGGGGAGTTTGGCTGGCGTCCTGACGCTGGCCAGCAACAGCGTCTTGAACATTGTGGCCGGGGGCGGGGATGGCTTCAACGGCTCGGTTTTAACCAATTACGGGACGGTCAACTGGACCAATACCCCCCTCTACGGCATCAGCGGCAACAACGCGCAAATCTATAACTACGGTTTGTGGAACGCGCAAAGTGACAACACGTTTACGGGCGGCAACATCGGGGGCACGAGCCTCTTTGACAATTTCGGGACATTCACCAAGTCGGGCAACACGGGCACCACCATTCTCGATAGCGCTGTCGTTTTCAACAATACCGGCACGGTCGCTGTTGAGAGCGGCACGCTGGACGTTAACGGCGGGGGCACCAGCAGCGGCGGCAACCTGACCACCAGCGGCACCGGGATTCTCAATTTTTTCAGCTACAGCTTTACCAACACCAATACGTTCACCGGCATCGGCAGTTTCGTGGCGGGGGGCCAGGCGACTTTTGGAGGTACCATTGCCGGGACGCTGAACTGGGATGGCGGAAGTCTGGCCGGCACGGCGACCCTGAGCTCCGACAGCGTGTTGAACATTGTGGCCGGGGGCGGGGATGGCTTTAACGGCTTGGTTTTAACCAATTACGGGACGGTCAACTGGACCAATACCCAGCTCTATGGCGTCAGCGGCAACAACGCGCAAATCTATAACTACGGTTTGTGGAACGCGCAAAGTGGCAACACGTT
>JBEKMW010000188.1:0-5037 GCA_049523455.1 Verrucomicrobiota bacterium
AGATCGCAAAGAGACATGAAAATTACCAAACGAACCTAAAGCTGAATTTGACATTGCCCCCGATTACGACAATGCCGGAGCGCGGCGTTTACGCCGCATCATCGTTCGAGTGCCCACAGCACAATCGCATGTTGATTCCCGCTCGGACGCTGAAGCGGCCTGAAGGCCGCGCGCCGGTTTGGCTCGGGCCGGTTCGGCCAGCCGGTGAAGCCGGAGATCGGCAATTCAACGCCTAATCATGAAAAAATCCGGCGGATGCGCCGGGCCTTGTTTGTAGATATGGATGAACTGCGAAAATCCGGCCGGATAAAGATTCCCAAATGAAAGCAGTTTATCCGGGTAAATCCGGGTAAATCCGGGTCAACCACTTTTTTTCATGCGCAAACTACCCCAATTCCCCGCAACCCCTTGGAACGCAAGTGCATCTCGTTTGGATTTCTGCATTCTGGCTTCTGCCTTCGCGTTAATTCATGTTCATTCTCGGATGAAAACGAAGATTTTTGTCTCACACCCGCCTCTGTCCCCCCGCCCGCTTTGCACTTGATTCTTCCGGAGGGCGTGAGAAGCTGCGCCGGAATTTCCATGACTCGAAGAGAATTCGTTCAAAACACCTCTTTGCTTGCGGCCGGACTGGCCTTGACACCCTCGATCTCCCTGGCAGCAGAAACCGGATTCCCTGTCGTGCGCGTGCCGGAGGCGCAACGAAAATTCAAGAGCGCGGCGGTGGAGAAGATCATCGCCCAGGTGCAGGCGTCCATGGGCAACCGGGAACTGGCGTGGATGTTCGGGAATTGCTTTCCGAACACGCTGGATACGACGGTGGATTTTGAGATGTTGGACGGGCGGCCCGATACCTATGTGATCACCGGCGACATTGACGCCATGTGGCTGCGGGACAGTTCGGCGCAGATCTGGCCTTACCTGCCCCTGCTGGGCGAGGACCCCAAGTTGCAGCAATTGATTGCAGGGGTCATCGTCCGGCAGACGAAGTTCATCTTGTTGGACCCGTACGCGAACGCCTTTTACAAGGACCCCAACAAAATCAGCCAGTGGAAGACCGACCTGACCGACATGAAGCCCGGGATTCATGAGCGCAAATGGGAATTGGATTCGCTCTGCTACCCGATCCGGCTGGCGCACGGTTACTGGACAACCACGCGCGACATCACGCCGTTTGACGCGACGTGGCGCCAGGGGCTTCTGCTGACGTTGAAAACCTTCCGCGAACAGCAACGCAAGAACGGTCCCGGCCCGTATCACTTTCAGCGCCGCGCGCCCAATCCGCTGGATTCCCTGTTGCTGGACGGTTATGGCAGTCCGGGCCGGCCCGTGGGCATGATTTTTTCCATGTTCCGTCCCAGCGACGATTCCACGGTATTCCCGTTCCTGGTGCCGTCGAATTTCTTCGCGGTCGCCAGCCTGCGTCAGGCGGCGGAAATGCTCGAACAAATCCATCAGGACACCGCGAACGCCGCCGAATGCCGCACCCTGGCCGATGAAGTGGAACAGGCCTTGCGTCAATACGCCGTCATCCCACTTCCCGGGGGCGGCACTGGGTTCGCTTACGAGGTGGATGGCTACGGGAGCCGCAATTGCATGGATGACGCGAACGTGCCGGATTTGCTGTCAATGCCCTACCTCAACGTGGTGAAACGCGACGACCCGCGGTATGAGGCCACGCGGGAGTGGGTGCTTTCCACCCGCAATCCGTATTATCTGAAGGGACAGGCGGCGGAGGGATTGGGCGGACCGCACACCGGCTTGAATAAAATCTGGCCGCTGGGGCTGATCACGCAAGCCATGACCAGCACGGATGACGGCGAAATCCGCCATTGCCTGGCCACGCTGCAGCACACTCACGCCGGGTTGGGGTTCATGCACGAGTCGTTCGACAAGGACCACGCGGACCAATTCACCCGCTCATGGTTTGCCTGGGCGAACACAATTTTCGGCGAATTGATTTTGAAGGTCCACCGCGAGCGGCCCCACCTGCTGGACTGAGATCGCAGCCCCCAAAGACCGTCGGACGCACCACAATATCAAGGAAGAAAATATGGCAATAAGCAACGCATCCTTGGAACCGAAGCCAAACGCCGGCGGCGCAGCCGGCAACCAGACCTATCGCGGGCCGTTTGCCATCATGACCGTCCTCTTTTTCATGTGGGGGTTCATGACGGTATTCGATGACATCCTGATTCCGCGGTTCAAGGAGGCATTCACGCTGGATTATTTTCAGGCGATGCTGGTGCAGACGGCGATCCTGGGAGCTTACTTCGTGGGATCGCTGGTGTATTTCTGCATTTCAGTCAAGTCGGGCGATCCCATCGCGCGCCTGGGCTACAAGAACGGCATCGTCATTGGCCTGCTGCTGTCCGCTGCGGGCGCCGCGCTCTTTTGGCCGGCGGGAACGCTCGCTCCGCGGTCAGCGATGATATCGCCGGGAGATATCGGTGATTTTTCAGCATTCGTCCAGAAGTTGGCCCAGTCCAAGGATCCCGTATCGGCCTTCGTTTCCCAAGATTTATCCGATTCGACGCGACAATTGCTGGCGGGCGCCTCAAACGGCGATTCCGAACCATTAAAGGCGGCGCTGGCGCAGGACCTGAATAGAATTATCGCCGGACCGTCCATTTACGATGCGCAACGATTTTCAGGCGTGACGCTGCACGCCACGACGAAGCAATTGTTGGACAAGAATCCCCAGGACCAGGGGCTGGTCCTCCTCAATCGGGCATTGTTGGAAGATGCGTACCCCGGTGAGATAAACAAGCATTTGTCCCCTTACTGGCTGTTTCTCACCGGATTGTTTGTTGTCGGCCTTGGCTTTGCCATGCTGCAAATCGCCTCCAATCCGTATGTGACGATTCTGGGCCCGGAGAGGACGGCGTCCAGCCGGCTCAACCTGGCGCAGGCCTTCAATTCGGTCGGCACGACGACGGGACCACTGATCGGCGGTTATTTGATTCTCAAATATTTTGCCAGGACCGGCGCGCACGGGGCGGAGTCGGTGAAAATCCCTTATCTGGCGTTCTGCATCGTGTTCCTGATTTTGGCCGCGATTTTCTTTTTCATTCACCTGCCGCACGTCGGCGAAGGCAAGATTGAGCGTGGCGCCGGGGCGCTGAAATATCCGCACGTCGTGCTCGGCGTCATCGGTATTTTCATGTATGTGGGCGGGGAAGTTTCGGTGGCCAGCGCCATCATCAATTTTCTGGGCCAGCCGAACATCGCCGGCATGACGGCGCTGGAAGCCCGCCTGTACGTGGCGCTGTTTTGGGGCGGCATGTTGATCGGCCGCTTCATGGGCGCGGTCGAATTGAGCGAAATGAAAAAAACCAACAAACAGCTTTGGCTCGCGGCAATCCCTGTCCTGGGCTTTTTGTTGTTCTGGATACTGCGCAGTTGGAATTCCGACCAGGGCCAGTTTGATTTCGCGGGCGGCTGGATGATAGTGAAGAATTATCTGCCTTTGCTGGCGCTGTGCTGGTTGCTCTTCCAGTTCGGCAAGGCAATGGCGGGCCGGACGCTGATGATATTCTCGGCGACCATCGTCGTGCTGCTGGCGGTGGCCATCGTGATGGGTGGCAAGGTGGCGATGTGGTGCGTCGTGGGCGTGGGCCTGTTCTCCTCCATCGGCTGGTCCAACACCTTCTCGCTGGCCCTGGAGGGGACTGGCATTTACAAAAGCCAGGTGTCGTCCTTGCTGGTCATGGCGATTTTAGGCGGTGCGATTTTACCGGCAACATTGGGGCGCGTGGCGGACGTGTGGAGCCTGCAAACGGCGTTCATCGTGCCACTGATTGCCTACACGTACGTGGCTTTCTACGGCTGGAAGGGCCATGCCATTGGGCGCAGTCAGCGGACGGCGACGGCCTGAACCAGCTACGCGGAGCGGAGGCGGGACGTGATGTTTCACGGAAGGCCGTTTTTTTTGAGTTGGACACGGATTTTTAACCGCGAAGCAAAGAGCGCAAAAAACAAAGCAGAAATTGGGAAAGCAGAAAACAGAAATAACCGCAAAGAACGCAGAGAACGCAAAGAGGAAAAAGGAATGTCTGCCGTGTTTCGTTGGGTTCTTCGAGGCTGGTTCATTTGTCTTTTCCAAATTCTTTGTGTTCTCTGTGTTCTTTGTGGTTAAAGTCTTCCCCGCAAGGTCGAATCGCTGTATCTGAAGCAAATCACCGCCGAGCGCCGGGCCGAGAAAATAGACGCCCGTGGCCGCGTCTCCTACTTCTGGAAGCAGGTCCGCCGCGACAATCACCTCGGCGACTGCGAGCTGATGATTATTGTCGCCGCCGTCATCACCAAAACCCTGCAAGCCAAAGCCAAGCCGAAATGATTTTGAAGCGATTCCGCTTCTGTAAATGGCTGCCGACAGTCCCAATCGCTGGAACCTGCTGCGAATGTTGTCCCGCTGTGCCTTTTGCCAGGCGCAGGCGGCGAACAACGTTACCGGCACCACGCCCATTCCGGCCAACGCAACCGTAACGCCCACGTCCATCCTCGAAGGAATTCACGCGGGCAACTTCAGCGCCCAAATCACCGACGGCAGAAGTCGAACAAGTGAGTCTCCCGATTTCAACGCCGATTTGGCTATCAACGTGCTGCGGGTTGGGACCGGCCGTCGCTCAGAAGCTATGGCCCGGCGCGCAACCCGCGCTCCGAAAAATCTGCGCGACACGCGAAGATTCTGACGTATTACACTATAGTTCGGTTTCGCATGCGTCGTAGCGCAGACATTCCTGTCTGCAGGTTCACGGGACATTCCTGTCCCGTGTTCCGAAACTGGCGGTTGGAAAACCGCCCTCACCCGCAGGCTCGAAAGCCTGCGCTACCCACCCACCGTAACGCAGACTTTCCGCCTTCACGGCGCGCCATAGCGCCGCTTCGGCGCGACGGCGGCCAGTCTGCCGTACGCGGGTTTCCAACCCAATGCCACTAGGATTTGAGGTGTAATTTTGGGAGGGTTTTGCGGACACGGCGATGTTCCTTCACCATGGCCACTCCCATTTTATAAAGTAATGCTTCGAGTTTTCG
>JBEKMW010000189.1:0-4953 GCA_049523455.1 Verrucomicrobiota bacterium
TCCGTAATCAATGCCGCGCGCACGCCGGTTACCTTGTTGGCAACAACGCAAGCTCCCACCCCGCTCCCACAGATGGCCAAGCCGCGGGTGATCTCGCCCTTCGCCACTGCCTTTGCCAAAGGCACCACGAAATCAGGGTAGTCATCTCCCGCAACCAACTCATGAGCGCCGAAGTCCGCGACTTCATAACCTGCAGTCGTGAGATCTGCGGCCAGTTGTGCTTTTAACTCAAATCCACCATGGTCAGCAGCGATTCCAATACGCATTATTGTTCCTCCGAACTCGGTTTTTTCTCTATCGTGTTTTATCCGGATTCCATTTCCAGTTTCGGATTTCCGGCAGGTCCTGACCATATTTGTCAATGTATTGTTTGTGCTCGATCAGCTTGTCCTTGAGCTGCTGCTTCAGGTAGACGCCCTTATCGCCGATCTGCGGCAAGCGGTCAATGGTGTCCATTACGAGATGGAAGCGGTCCAGATCGTTCAGCACTGTCATATCGAAGGGCGTGGTGACGGTGCCTTCTTCCTTGTAACCGCGAACGTGGATGTTGTCGTGGTTGGCGCGGCGGTAGGTCAACCGATGGATCAACGTGGGGTAGGCATGGAAGGCGAAAATGACCGGCTTATCCTTGGTGAACAGCTCGTCGAAATCCGTGTCGCTCAACCCGTGCGGATGCTCGGTTTTCGGCTGCAGCCTCATGAGGTCCACGACGTTGACGACCCGGATTTTCAGGTCGGGCAGATGCTCGCGGAGAATGGAGACGGCGGCGAGCGTCTCCAGCGTGGGCACGTCGCCACAGCAGGCCATGACCACGTCGGGCGTAGCGTCCTGGTCGTTGCTGGCCCATTGCCAGATGCCGATGCCCTCGGTGCAATGCTTGACGGCAGCGTCCATTGTCAGCCACTGCGGCGCGGGGTGCTTGCCCGCGATGATGACGTTGACGTAATGGCGGCTGCGCAGACAGTGGTCCATCACCGACAGCAAACAGTTCGCATCCGGCGGCAGATAGACGCGCACGATCTCGGCCTTCTTGTTCACGACGTGATCAATAAAGCCGGGATCCTGGTGGGTAAAACCATTGTGATCCTGCCGCCAGACATGCGAGGCGAGCAGGTAGTTCAACGAGGCGATCTTTCGCCGCCACGGCAGGTAAGACGTCACCTTTAGCCACTTGGCATGCTGGTTGAACATCGAATCAACAATGTGAATAAAAGCTTCGTAGCAATTGAACAATCCGTGCCGGCCGGTGAGCAGATAACCTTCCAACCAGCCTTCGCATTGATGTTCGCTCAACATTTCCATCACGCGACCGGTGGGCGCGAGCCATTCGTCGTTCGGCACGGTCGCGGCGTCCCATTGGCGTTTGGTCGCTTCAAACAGCGCCTCCAGGCCGTTGGAGAGCGTCTCGTCGGGACCAAAGACCCGAAAATTCCGCTGCTCGCTGTTCAGCCTGGCCACATCGCGGAGGAAAGGTCCGAGCACATGTGTGTCGCCGATGCCGCGCACTCCCGGCAAAAGCACGTCGACCGCGTAGTCGCGAAAATCCGGCATCCGCAGGTCGCGGAGCAGCATGCCGCCATTGGCGTGGGGATTCGCACCCATGCGTCGTTCGCCTTTGGGTGCGAGTTCGGCCAGCTCCGGTTTCAGGCGGCCTTGCTCATCGAAGAGCTCCTCCGGCCGGTAGCTTCTCAGCCAGTCTTCCAACAGCTTGAGGTGTTCGGGATGGGTGGCCGGGTCGGAGAGCGGCACTTGGTGCGAACGGAAGGTGCCTTCAATCTGCAAGCCATCAATGATCTTCGGTCCCGTCCAGCCCTTGGGTGAATTGAGAACGATCATCGGCCAGCGCGGACGCGCCAAGTTGCCTTGGACACGGGCGTCCTGCTGGATTTTTTTGATCTGCTCCACCGCCGTGTCGAGCGCCGCGGCCATGTCCTGATGCATCTTCTCCGGTTGGTGACCCTCGACAAAGTAGGGCGTCCACCCGTAGCCACGAAGCAATTGTTCCAACTCTTCGTGGGTGATTCGGGCCAGGACAGTCGGGTTGGAAATCTTGTAGCCGTTGAGGTGCAGGATGGGCAGCACCGCGCCATCGGTGGCCGGATTGAGGAACTTGTTGGAATGCCACGCCGTGGCTAGCGGTCCGGTTTCCGCTTCGCCATCGCCGACGACGCAGGCAACAATCAGATCAGGATTGTCAAACGCCGCCCCGAAGGAATGGCTCAACGAGTAACCCAGTTCGCCGCCCTCGTGGATCGAACCGGGACATTCGGGCGAGGCGTGGCTGGGAATCCCTCCGGGAAATGAAAACTGGATGAAGAGTTTCCGCAACCCGGCCTCATCCTGGCTGATATTGGGATAAATTTCACTGTAAGTGCCCTCTAGGTATGAGTTGCCCACGACGGCCGGGCCACCATGCCCGGGGCCGGACACGTAAATCATGTTGAGGTCGTATTCTTTGATGACTCGGTTCAAATGCACATAGATGAAGTTCTGGCCGGGAGTCGTGCCCCAATGGCCCAGTAACATGTGCTTCACATCCCCAAGTGTCAGCGGCCGCTTCAGCAGCGGATTGTCGTAAAGATAAATCTGGCCGACCGATAGATAGTTGGCGGCGCGCCAGTAGGCGTCCATTTTCTGGAGCAGTGCCGTTGTGAGTTTCTTTGTTTTCATGTTTTGCGATTATTGGGTCTCTTGATCGGAACCGCCGGGGTGATCAGTATTCTCCGACGTTGATTGGTTGTTCGCTCTCGATGGAGCGCAGCCGCGCCGCCCAGGATTTCAAGCTGGCTTGCCGCTCTAGATCCGAGACGCGCACCGGCGCATAGACGATGTTCGGCGCCAGCACGTCCCAGCCGGTAAAACGCAGAATCCCGCGTTGAATCGGGCGCAGAATGGCGTGGATGTCTCCGTTCCATGCACCTTTTTGATAGACCGGTTCCGGCCCGCCCGTCGTCAGCGAAAGCAGGGCGCGCTTCCCTTTGAACACACCGCTCTCGTAGAAGCGTTCGCCGCCGTAGGTCCGGCCCATTGCAAAGACACGGTCCGCCCAGCCCTTCAGGATGCCCGGCAGGCCGAACCACCAGAGCGGAAACTGCCAGATCATCAGGTCGCACGCCTCCATCTTGCGCGATTCCGCCTCCACATCGGGCGCAAAGCCGCCAACCTCCATGGCGTGCATTTCCTCGATCTGTTGTTTAAAGAAATCAGGATTCTTCACCGAGGTGAAATTGCGGCGATCCGATACCGGATCAAACTTCATGGCATACAGATCGGAAACCACCACCGCATGGCCCGCGGCGCGCAGGGTTTCTTCCGCCGCGCGGAGCAAGGCACCGTTGAAACTCCGCGACTCGGCATGGGAGAAAACGATAAATACATTCATGGTCATTGGCGTTGGGCTGAGATGGGTTTCATGGTTTAAATTTCCTTTGTGCGCCGAGGCGCAGGACGCGGGTGACAGACCTCGCGATCATGAGTTCCTCGTCGGTGCGAATGACGCGCACCTTTACGCAACCAGCGTCCGGCGAAATCAGCGGCGCATTCTTCGCATTCCGGCGCGGATCGAGTTCGATTCCCAAAAATCCAAGTCCGGTACAAATTCGCTGGCGCACTTCAGGAGTATTCTCTCCTATGCCAGCCGAAAAAACTAGCGTGTCCAAACCTTCCAATGCTCCAGCCATAGAGCAAATCCACTTCTTTGCCTGATAACAAAATAGTGCAATGGCTTCAGCCGCGCGGACATCCTCCTTTTCCCGCAACAGCAACTCGCGCAAGTCGGAACTGATTTCCGAAACACCCAGCAAACCCGACTCGTGGTTGATCATGTGGTGAAATTGTCTGGCCGTCACCTGCTCGGCGCGCGAGAGGTACCAACTAATCCCGGGATCCAAATCGCCCGAACGGGTGCTCATGGGCAAGCCAGCGGTCGGGGTGAAACTCATGCTGGTATCAATGCTTTTGCTGCCGCACACCGCAGTAACACTTGCGCCATTCCCGAGATGCGCCAAGATCAGGCGGCCCTGCGCGGCTTTGGCGCCAGCCGCACGGGCGAGCTCTTCCATGAGATAGGCGCAGGACAGTCCGTGAAATCCGTAGCGTCGAACCCCCTTCGCATCGTAACGCCGGGGGATCGGCAGCAAACGCGCCACGCGCGGCAGGTCGTGATGAAAAGCGGTGTCGAAGCAGGCGATTTGCGGCAGGTCCGGGAATCGCCGATGAAACGCCTCGGTCAACAGAATCTCCTCCGGTAAATGCTCGGGATCGAACGGACTGAGTTGATGCAACGCCTCAATCATCTCCGGGGTAATTCGTTGCGGTTCCCAGTATTTCGGTCCGCCATGCACCACGCGGTGTCCCACTGCCGTCAACGCGTCGCTTTTGATTCGCTCCTGCACCCAGTCCATCAAGATGGTAACCGCTGCCGTGTGATCCGGTGCAATTACCGGTCGTGAAAAGTGGTCGGTCTGGCTCGAGCCTTTCACCGCGAAGCTGCCCTGAGGCAAGCCGATTCCTTCGATTCTGCCCTGCACAATCCGGCGCAGCGCGCCGTCAGCTTCGAAAAGCGCGAACTTGATGCTCGACGAGCCGCCGTTAATTGTCAGGATGCATGGCTGATCAGTTTTCATTCAGCTTCCAGGGTCGAACGTTTTGTCGTCGCTTGGTCTGTTATGTCCCCAGTTCCTGAAGCGTACGCAGGAAAGTAACCACATCCTCACGGCTCAGCATGCCGACCACCTGGTCGTCTCTCATCACGGGCAGTTGGTTGACGCCGTCACGATCCATTTGTTGGAGGGCGGGCCACAGTTCCCCATCCGGGCTAAGGCGCTTCAATTTTTGCAGCGGGAGCATGGCTTGGGCGACGCTGGTTTTCCCCCACTCCGACCGCGGCACTTCCCGAATCCGATGAAGTGTCATCAACCCGACAATTTCCCCTCCGCGATTAACCAGGAAGCA
>JBEKMW010000190.1:0-4809 GCA_049523455.1 Verrucomicrobiota bacterium
GTAGAACCTTCAGTAAGGGGGTATGTAATGAGTTCGCTCGGAAAGGTCAAGAGTAGTGAAAAAACCCTTGCATTTATTGGTGAAAAATCATATATTTATGCCTGAAAAGTGACGGTAAATAGACGGTGAACTGACCGATTCCGACCCTCGCCTCCAGCCTTCGCTGGCCGACTGGCCAGCGAAGGCTGCGCGCCGTAGCCGTGGCGAAGGCGGGCTTGTTAGAATGAAAACTATCATTACGTATATACCCTGCAATCCCTCTCTTTCCCGGAGCAGCATTACACCGGCCAGACCGATAACCTCAAAAGACGCCTCACCGAGCACAATGCCGGCAAAGTCCCTCATTCTGCAAACTTCGTTCCATGGATCATCAGATCCCCAACCGCTTTCCGCTCGAAGGAACGGGCCATGGATTTTGAACGCTATCTAAAATCGGGTTCCGGCCGCGCGTTTCTTAAACGCCATTTGTAAACAGCGCTTGGGCACGGAGGCATTGAACCTGTTCAAAGACCCGCCCGCCGAAGGCCCGTTGTTTCCGCATCTGTCCCGCGTGCGCGCGGGCGACCACACCACGGAATTTGCCTCACGTTGCCGCCAGCTTGGCATTATCGGCGTGACGTTGCACAGCTACCGCTACGCTTGGGCGGAACGCGCCAAGACGGTGGGCTAGTCGGGCGGTTGAATCGTCGGGAAAAGTTCGCGCGCCGTCGCGTCGCGCACGATGACTTCATTGCCCAGCCCTTTAATTTCAAACGACAGAATTTTTGGTTACGGCTTGCCCGACTCCGTTCGCAGCATGACCTCGTTGCGGCGCAGGAAACCGGGCGTCCACGGCGGATCGAAATAGGCGAACACCGGCGGGGACATCACGTTCAAACCTTCCGCTTTCATCCAGTCTTTCAACCGCTGCAACGCCACCGCCTCGTTCTTCGCGTTGCGCCCGCCCCAGAAACGCAGCACCGCGAACCGACCCGCCGGCAACTCCCGCACCGTCAACGAGCCGTCCGTAGGTTTGGGCACTGCGCCGGTCTGTAATTTCGCGGGCAGGACAAAAGCCATCGTTGCGTTTGTGTCGCTGCCGGACATAAACACCGGCGTCGTCATGGCAATTTTTTGTTTGGCCTTGTTCCCGCCCGTGATGAACCGGAACAGGCGCATGAAACTCCCGTCGGCATTATTCCCGGTGCGCGTCATGGGCGTCTCCACGACCATCAGGGCCGGGTAATCCCGCAACTCAAACTTGCCGGTGGAACGCACGACTTGGCAGGGCGCGGATTCGTAACCCGCACGCGACGTTCGATAGCCCACGAGAACCAAAACCACGACCACCACTAAAATGAGGAAGGAAACGATCATGCGCTTCACCGGACGAATTTAGCCCAGCCCCGGCTGGCTGGCGAACAAAGAAGGCGCGCAACAAATTGCGTGCGCGGTGCGAAACCGTGCGCTGACAGCCTAGCCTGATTCCTGGCCGCGAGCATTGATGCGGAAATGTTGGGCGAGGTAGGCGTCCGCTTCGGCTCTGGGAAAACCGACGATCTTCGCCGTGAGTTTGATAAACGGCAGGCGACGCTGCCGCATGGGATTCTCAATCGTCCGCCGGCTGACGTTCAAGCGCCGCGCCACTTGCGACTTGGTTTCGTAATCCGGCGCTGCGGCAAATTGTATTGGTTCCGGGCACATGCTCGTTCTTTCAATTTTTGCGAGCATCCTGCCGCATGATTTCCGGGCAAAGGTGTATCAACTACGCCAGATTTGATTTGTGCGAAAGCCGCCAGTGCGGCAGCGCGGGCGGCAGCGTGATTGACAACCGGTTTCGGATAAGTGCGGCCAAGTTCCACTCCGGCGGCGTGAAGGATTTCCTGGGGCGCGGCGTGCGGTTGGTGAATCCATTGGGGGGTAAGTTTCGCGAGTTCCGGACACCAGTGGCGGACGTAATCGCCGTTCGGATCGAATTTCTCGCCCTGGCTCACAGGGTTGAAAATGCGGAAATACGGCGCGGCGTCCGCAGCGCAACCAGCAGTCCACTGCCAGCCAAGCGTGTTCTGGGCGAGGTCGGCGTCCACGAGCGTGTCCCAAAACCACCTTGCGCCGTCCTGCCACGGCAGCAGCAAATCTTTCACCAGGAAACTCGCAACGATCATCCGCACGCGATTGTGCATCCAGCCCGTCGTCCACAACTCACGCATTCCAGCGTCCACGATGGGGTAGCCGGTCCGGCCCTTTTGCCAGGCGCGCAGCAATGCCGCGTCCTTGTGCCACGGAAAATGTTTGAACTGCGGCCTTAGCGGTTCAGCGGGCGTGTGCGGAAAATGAAACAGCAAGTGATGCGCGAACTCGCGCCAGCCGACCTGAGCAACAAATTGCGAGTTGCGCCAGGCGGCCACAGCTAATCCCCGTTTTGCCGCATGCGCACTCAAACCGTGCCAAATCCGGCGAGCACTGATTTCGCCAAAATGCAAATGCGGCGACAGGCGTGACGTGCCGGTGATGTCGGGACGATTGCGCTTTTCGGAATAATCAGCGAATGCCTTTGAGAGAAATAACTGCAGATTTATTGACGCGCCAACCTCGCCCGGCTGCCACGCCGTGCGCAATCGTTCGGCCCAGTTGATTTTCGGCTCAAGCTCCAGTTCATCCAAACCAAGTGAGTTGGGCCAGGTGTTTGGGCTGGACAATTTCTTCGGCGCGGACGGCGGCACCTCTGTATCGGCCTTCGTGAGGCAATGCTTCCAAAACGGGGTAAAAACCTGAAAGGGTTTTCCGCTCTGATTTTGGATCGTCCACGGTTCGTGCAGCAAGGCGGCGTTGAAGCTTTCGACAGTCAAGCCATCCTTCCGCAATGCTTCTTGCAACTTCGCGTCGCGTGCAACGATCGCAGGCTCATAACGGCGATTCCAAAACACGGCCTTCGCGCCGGTTTCCTTCACGAGCGCGCGGAGCGTTTGGAGAGTTGGGCCGTGCCTTAGGACGAGTCGCGAACCGGCAGCACGCAAACTCGCGTCCAGCGCAGCGAGTGAATGATGTAACCACCAGTTCGACGCGCCGCGCGGTGGCCAGTCGTCCTCCTCGTCAGGTGACCAGATGAACACAGGCACGACCACTCTGCCGCCGTTAATGGCCGCATGCAGGGCCGGATTGTCCGCCAGACGCAGATCCAGCCTGAACCAGTGGATCGAAGGCCTGTTCATGGTGATTGGTTCGAGTGATTCAGCACTTGTTTGAACACGGCACCAACCGAAGCGGCCAGAAAACACGCCACCAGCCACCCGACCAGGTCGAGGGCGGGACGACGGTCAAGACAGAGAATAGTCAAACGTTGACTCATGGAACAAACCGCGCTCTTGCTGATAATGCCGCTTGGAGTTTGCGCACCGCAA
This sequence comes from Verrucomicrobiota bacterium, assembly GCA_049523455.1. GTDB lineage: Bacteria > Verrucomicrobiota > Verrucomicrobiia > Limisphaerales > UBA11358 > UBA11358. The sequence continues at coordinate 3,381 of JBEKMW010000190.1, forward strand.
GCTCCTTGGCTTTGACTTGATGTGTTCAGAACCTTTTTTATCAGCGATAGTGAGCAACGTGACGTCTGTCGCTGGAAACGAAAGTTTTTGCGGCGCGTCGAATTGATCATGCAGTTGAATCGACGACGGAGCGCTGGTGGGTATGATGGACGATTCAGCTTTTGGCGCGGCGCTGACGTCGGTTGCCAGCGTCACGAAGAGTAGTAAAAGAATTTGCTTCATGCGGCTTTTGCGGGCTCGGCGACCGAATAACTGCCCCCTTTCCACTCGGACGGTCTGCCGCCAAGGTGGCGGACCAGGGCGTGCCACTGAATCGCGAGCAATGTCATCACGCCGAGCGGATGCAGCAGCGCGCCGCCGAGAGGCTGACGGAAAAGGCGGACGGCCAAGAATCGTGGCAGATATGCCGTGACGGCGGCGACTGCGGTAAGCAGCAAGCCCGCCGACGATAACATTGGAGCAAAGGCGAGCAGCACGAACGGCAACACCTGACCGCCGACCAGCAGCGCGGTCATGGGTAAAATGGTGCCGGGGGCGGCGAGGCCTTCCGTGGCGTTCTTGCCAAGACCGCGCCACGTATCCGCGTTTGTGTGGTACATGCGGCAGGTCGCGATGTCGGTCGCGTCGAACAAGTCGGTGGCGAACCCCGCCTGACGAAAGACACGCGGGAATTTGATGCTGTCGTGAAATGAATCGCGGAGCATCGCGTGTCCACCACATTGTTCGTAGGCATCGCGGCGGGCGATGAAAAGCTGGCCGCAACCTGCGGAAAAGGCGGGCAACCTCGTCCGCCGCATCGCGTGCATCGGGAGAAAGCCCAGCAGAATGAAATGAATCAGCGGAATGAGCAGACGCTCGCCCAGGATGCCGAGTTCCTGGCGGGGCACGCCGCTGGCCAGGGCGACGTTGCGGCGCTCCATGAAAGATGCCATCCGTGCGAGAGCATCCGGCGCGAGCCGCACGTCGGCATCGATGAACAAGATCGCCGGATGCCGCGCAAGTCTCGCCAGGACGTAGCCAGACGTGACGATTAAATCGTTAAATGGAAATTGGTTAAATGCGCCAGATTGCGCGTCGATTGAACACCTCCCGGCCTACGGTGTTGCTCTGGCGCGAACGGTTTGCTGAACCGGGCGTTGCGGGATTGGAACATGAGCCGCCGCGCAGGGCCAGCCGCCAGCGCTTGAATGAGGCGGTGATCAAGCAGATCGTGGACACCACGCTGCAAACGACGCCTCCGGCGGCCACGCATTGGAGCACCCGGACTTTGGGAGGGCATTTGGGCATCAGCCACATGACCGTCGCGCGGGTCTGGGACCGTTGCGGACTGCAACCTCATCGGGAGCGGACCTTCAAGTTGTCCCGCGACAAACAATTTGTGGAAAAGCTGACGGATATCGTGGGGCTTTACCTGAACCCGCCCGATAAG
>JBEKMW010000191.1:0-4788 GCA_049523455.1 Verrucomicrobiota bacterium
CCGATTGCTCCCTCTCCTCCCCAAGGAGGAGAGGGCAGGGGTGAGGCGGCCATTTCCGTCTGTGCATAAAAATTCGAGGTTGCCATGAATCGAGCGAATGACCGACAGGTTTTGGAGTGCGCCAGTCCCCTGGCGCTTTCGATTTCATCCGCCCGTGCCAATAGCGCGAGAGGACTGGCGCACTCCAAGACGCTCACGCGCGTTCTCTTTCCTTTCTTGCTCGCCACCTGCCTCCTCACCGCCTTCCCCGGCGCCGGCCAACTCAGCGATCCCTCGCCCTCCTCGGCCATCCTGGAAGACCTTTACAGCTTCCGCTCCATGGGCACCGTCCTTTACCTCGCAGCCCATCCCGACGACGAGAACACGCAATTGATCGCCTACTTCGCGCGCGGCCGGCATTATCGCATGGCGTATCTTTCCCTCACACGTGGAGACGGCGGGCAAAACGTGCTCGGTCCGCAATTCGGCGAGGAACTCGGCATCATCCGCACCGAGGAAGTCCTGGCGGCCCGGCGGGTTGACGGCGGGCGCCAGTTTTTTTCCCGCGCCGTGGACTTCGGGTTTTCCAAGGACTATCGCCAAACGTTGAAAATCTGGGACCGCGAGGGAGTGCTGTCCGACATGGTGCGCGTATTCCGCGAATTCCGGCCGGACGTGGTCATCACGCGGTTTTCACCGGTGCCCGGCGGCACCCACGGCCATCACACCGCCTCGACTGTGCTGGCCATGGAAGCATTCAATTTGGCGGGCGACCCGACGGCGTTCCCGGATCAACTCACGACCTTGAAGCCATGGCAGCCTCAACGCCTGCTCTGGAACTCAGGCGGCTTTCAGCGCGGCGGGCCGACGAACAACACGATCCGGAACGATGACGGTGGCAAAGACACCGTGTCTGGCGAAACCTTTGCGGACATTGCCGGCCTCAGCCGGTCTATGCACAAGACGCAGGGCTTCGGGATGTACACGCCCTCAGGCAACGACGGACCGCATATGGAATCCTTCACCCTACTCGAAGGCGACCCCGACACCAACGACATCATGGATGGCGTGAACACGACCTGGTCGCGTGTTCCAGGCGGCGGGGACGTGGGCGAATTGGCCGATGAGGTCATTGCGCAATTTGATCGGCAAAATCCCGCCGCCAGCGTGCCCGCGTTGCTGCAAATCAAGAAGTTACTGGCCAATTTGGCCCCCGACGATCCGATCGTGGGCGAGAAACGCCAGCAACTGGACCACCTCATTCAGGAGTGCCTCGGATTGACGGTCGAGACGACGGTGCCACAAGCCGAAGTCGTGCCCGGCGAGGTGCTTGATTTGCACATGAGCGCTTCCGTTCACTCGGGTATAGTTCCGGTCCGGTGGATCGCCGCACGCTTCCCTTCGATTAATGCCGAATTCCGCGTAGACGCCGTGCTGTCAACCAACTCGATTATCGGCCGCGACGTCTCGGAAGGGCTTCCTGCTGATACGCCGCTGAGCCAGCCTTACTGGCTGCGTGCGGAGCACGGTCGCGGCATGTTCCAGGTAGCCGATCCGGCGCTGATCGGTCGGCCGGAAAACCCGCCGGTCTTTCCGGTGCAACAGATTTTCCACGTGGGCGACCAGATCGTGACCATTTCCGACGTCACAACTCGTATTACCCCGCTTCCGCCCACTATGTTCGACACGGGAGGCCAGACCGTGACCGTTTCCGACCAACCGGTGCAGGCGACCGCCAACCAGGCGGCGGGTGAAACCCGCGACCTGACGGTGATTTCGCCGGTGTCGCTCAAGCTGGCGTCCGAAGTGGCGTTGTTTGCTCCCGGCGCCAAACGCCCCTTTACGGTCACGGTTACGTCCGCCCGCCCGGACGCGGCCGGCACGCTGCGTTTGGATGCGCCGGCTGGATGGAGGGTATCGCCCGCGGCAGAAGCATTCCATTTGAAAGCCGCGGGTGAACAGGCGAAGGTCACGTTCACGGTCGCAGCGCCGTCCGAGCCGGCGTCCGCCAGCATCATCGCCGAGGCGGAAATTGGAGGCCACACCTACGATAACGAGCGGGTCGTCATAAATTATCCGCACATTCCGCTGTTATTGTTGCAACCGCCCGCGCGGCTCAAGACGGTCTGTCTCGACCTGGCCATCCGCGGTCGCAACGTGGGTTACCTGCCCGGCGCGGGCGACAGCGTGGCCCAATGCATGGAAGATATGGGCTGCCACGTCACGATGCTCAGCGGCAGTGATCTGACCACGAACAAACTGGAGAAATTGGACGCGGTGGTCATCGGCGTGCGCGCCTTCAACGTTCGGACCGACCTGGTGTCCCATTTGCCGGCGCTGTTTGCTTACGTCGCCGGCGGCGGAACCTTGATCGAGCAATACAACCGGCCCGGGCGTGATCTCAACGCCGACGAATTGACGCCTTACCACTTGACGCTTTCAAGCGATCGCGTGACCGACCCGGCGGCCCCCATGATGTTGCTCGCGCCGGATAGTCCGGTCCTGAACACCCCCAACAAAATCACCAGCTCCGATTTTGACGGCTGGATCCAGGAACGCGGCATTTATTTTCCCAATGAATGGGACGAACACTTCACCCCCATTCTGGCGTGCAACGATGTCGGCGAAGCGCCACTCAAGGGCGGGTTGCTGGTGGCCTCCTATGGCCAGGGACATATTGTTTATACCGGCCTGGACTTTTTCCGGCAATTGCCGGCGGGCGTGCCCGGCGCTTACCGGCTGTTTGCCAACCTGCTTTCGCTTGGAAAATGAATCCTCCCCAGGCTGACCCCAGCCCCGTTGGCGTAGCTTCCGATGCCAAAGACGGGGCCACCGGTTTGCCGTGGGTGCACACCTGGAACGGAGTTTACGCCATCGTCATCTCCTCCTTCGTCTTGTGGGTGCTGCTATTGCTGGCTCTGACTTTGGGCTATTCATGAACGGCCTCGATCTCGTCGTCCTGCTGGGCAGCCTGCTGAGCATCGCGGTGTATGCCACGTGGCATACGCGGCGGCATCGCGATTTGAGCCACTATTTGAAGGGGGATGAAAATGTCGGGTGGCTGACCATTGGCATATCGGTCGCCGCCACGCAGGCCAGCGCCGTCACCTTCATTTCCACTCCCGGCCAGGGCTACGCAAGCGGACTGGACTTCGTGCAGAATTATTTCGGCATGCCGCTGGCTTTGGTGCTCATCGCCGCGGTGTTTCTGCCCATCTATCGCCGCTTGAACGTCTATACCGCGTATGAATATCTCGGCCAGCGGTTCGACGCCAAAACCCGCCTGCTCGGCGCGGCCCTGTTTCTCGTGCAACGGGGCCTGGGCGCCGGCCTCACCATTTACGCGCCGGCCATCATCCTCTCCACCGTCTTGGGATGGCGGCTGGACCTCACGATCATTCTCAGCGGAATGGTGGTCATTATTTACACCGTCGCCGGCGGCAGCCGGGCGGTGCACCTGACGCAGAAGTACCAAATGTCCATCATTTTTGGCGGCATGGCGACGGCCTTTGTCATCCTGTTGCTGAAACTGCCCGCTCATTTCGGCGACGCCTTGACCATCGCCGGCGGCTTCCACAAGTTGAATGCGGTCAGCTTTTCCCTCGATCCCGACCGGCGTTACACATTTTGGACGGGAGTGTTGGGAGGATTTTTCCTGGCGCTGTCGTACTTCGGCACCGACCAATCGCAGGTGCAGCGATACATTGGCGGTTCGTCGTTGCGCGCCGGCCGGTTGGGCCTGCTGTTCAACGCCGTGCTGAAGATTCCCATGCAGTTTTTGATCCTGCTGCTCGGCGTCATGTTGTTCGTCTTTTACCAGCTCGACCAACCGCCGCTGTTCTTCAATCAAGCCGCCTGGACCCAGGCCGCCCGGCACGATGCCAGTGGAAAACTTCAGGCGCTGGAGCAGGACTTCAATGCCACCTGTGCCCGGAAGGAAGATTCCATTCGCCAATGGCTCGACGCCAAACATTCCGGCGACCACGAAGCCGAAGCCGCCGCGCGCGCCCAGGCCCAGGCGGCGCTGGATCGCAGCGACGCCTTGCGCGCCCAGGCCAAAGACTTCATGGACAAGAACGATCCCGGCGTGAAGAGCAATGACGCCGATTATGTCTTTGTCCGATTCATTCTGGACCATCTGCCGCATGGATTGATTGGATTGCTGATGGCAGCGTTCTTCGCCGCGGCGCTGCAATCGAAGTCGGCCGAATTAAGCGCCCTGGGTTCCACCACCACGGTGGATTTCTACCGGCACTTGCTCAAGCGCGAGGCGAGCGATGCGCACTATGTTGCTGCCTCCAAATGGTTTACGCTGCTCTGGGGCCTGGTCGCGCTGGCCTTCGCGCTGTTCGCGAACCTCACGGAAAATTTGATTCAGGCCGTCAACATCGTCGGCTCGGTTTTTTACGGCGTGGTGCTGGCGATGTTCCTGGTGGCATTTTTTTTGAAGCGCATAGGCGGCACCGCGGTCTTCTGGTCGGCGCTGGCGGCCCAGACGCTCGTGCTGGTGATGTATCACTATTTGAACATCAGCTACCTCTGGTACAACTTCATCGGCCCGGCCGCCTGCATCTTGTTCAGCCTGATCATCCAGACCGCGATTGGTTGGAACCGGCAGGGCGCTGATAGGGGTTAACGGAACAAAGGCAGAAGGCAGAAATCCAAAAGAGATGCACTTGCGTTCCAAAAAAGGGGTCAACCCATAGAAAAGTTCATTTTCTGGTTGACCGGGTTGGTGTGTGGGTATATACAGGGCGCTGATGCCACGAAAACTACGCGTTGAGTATCCGGGTGCGATGTATCACGTCA
>JBEKMW010000192.1:0-4756 GCA_049523455.1 Verrucomicrobiota bacterium
CAGTTCGCGTCGCCGCCGGTCGCCACGCGTAACGGACTCGCTCGCCCCCGCCCATAGGCGCGCCCCTGATGTCCAAAGAAGAATTACCCAAGAAATCACCCACAAATTGTGCTACAGACCCCAAAACCTTTACAACGCAGGCTTCCTCATCGCCGCCGTCCTGCAACTCTTTATTGCTGTCAGCATGATTGTGCTGGTCATGGAGGAGGTCCGTTACAACGCGGAACAGATACGGCTGGAAATTGAAGCCGTCCGCTCCGAGAAGGAGGCCTTGCACGCCAAAATCATTACCACCGAGGAACAATGCCGCAATCTCTATGATCAGGTGCGCCTGACCGGTGGCGTCCAAAAAGCCTACGATGAACTGCGCCGGACCCAGCAGGTGGTCGTCCAGCAGGAACGCCTTCGCGCGCTCGGCCAGATGGCCAGCGGCGTGGCGCATGATATCAACAACGCCCTGTCCCCGATTGTCGCCTATTCCGAACTGTTGCTCACCACCACGCCCGACCTTTCCCCCAATGCCCAGCGCTTTCTCCAAGCCATCAACAAATCCGGCGACGACATCGCCCACATCGTTGCCCGCATGCGCGAATTTTACCGCCGCCGTTCCGACAACGAACCATTGACCAGGGTGAGCGTGAATCTAATCATCCAGGAAGTCATCGAACTCACCCGCCCGCGCTGGCGCGACGTTTCACAGCGCGATGGCATCTCCATCCAGGTCGAACACCAATTCGAGTCCGGCCTGCCTCTCCTGTTAAGCGACCCCGCCGAACTCCGGGAAGCCTTGATCAATTTGATTTTCAACTCCGTGGACGCCCTTCCCAACGGCGGCACCATCACCCTCGTCACTCGTTCCGTGCCCCTTCCGGCCAATGGAGATTATCCGCCGCCTGAGCCGCGCATTCAGGTTGAGGTGCGGGACGACGGCATGGGCATGGATGAAAAAACCCGCCAACACTGCCTGGAACCCTTCTTCTCCACGAAAGCCTCGCGGGGCGGCACCGGCCTTGGACTGGCCATGGTCTATGGCATGATGCAACGCCACGAGGGCGCCATCGAAATTGAAAGTGCGCCCGGACAAGGCACCTGTATCCGCCTCACCTTCCCCATCCGGGAAAAAACTCCGTCAGCCGACCTGTCCCCCGCGCCGCCGGCCGGTCAAAAACGTTCTCTCCGCATCCTTTGCATAGACGACGAATCACAGATTCAGGAACTGCTCAAGAATTGTCTCACCACCCTGGAACATCAGGTGACCACCGCTGCGAATGGGAGACAGGGGGTGGAGCTGTTCCGCGCGGCGATGCGCGAAAAACGGCCTTATCATACGGTGATTACCGACCTCGGCATGCCCGATATTGACGGACAACAGGTCGCCCGGACCGTCAAGGCCGAATCTCCCGGCACCCCTGTCATCATGATGACCGGCTGGGGACGAATCATGAAGGACGACGGAGAAGCCGTTTCCGGAGTGGACGCCGTGGTTGGCAAACCGCCGCGCATAAGAGAGTTGAACGAACTGCTGCTCCGGCTTACCGCCTGACCCGGATATTTCAAAGTCCGGTCCCGCATGCGTCGTAGCGCAGACTTCCAGTCTGCTGTATCGCGGGTTTCCAACCCGCAAGGCTCGCCAATTCCAAACGACTCCGGTTTTGCCGCTGGTCTGCCGACTGGAAGTCGGCGATACAGCAGGAAACCTGCGCTACCAAGCAGCCGTCGCTTGCTGGCATTGAAGCAACTATCAAATATGCGGGCTAGCGGATGAATCTGCGGACTCAGCGCACCTCCGGATGCGCCGCCACGAGGCTGGACAATTCCCTTTTGGCCTCGGGAAAATCCGGCCGCTCCGCAAGCGCGGCGCGGAAATGGTCGGCCGCGTCCCGCGGCTGGCCTTGCTGCTCAAAGAAAACACCAAGATCGTATTGCAGGTCCGCGTTATGCGGCATCAGGCCTGCCGCAATGTTCAGGTGGGCCAGGGCATCGGCCGGCTTGTGCTCCGCGATGAACATCATGCCCAGCTTGAACTGTCCGATGGGATAATCCGGCTCAAGCCGCACGGCGTCGGCGTAACAGTCAAACGCTTCTTTCGGATGCCCCGTGCGTTCCAGCGCTTCACCGAGGCAAACTTCGGCGGCATAATTGTCCGTGGTCACCTCCACGGCATGCCCAAACAGTGTCAACTCGCTCTGCCAGTAGCTCAGTTGCCGCGCCGTCGCCACGACGCATCCGGCCAGCGCCAGGCTGCCGACGGTCGCCAGCCAGACTTTTTGCCGCGGGCGATGGAACCACTCATTTGCCTCCCAGACCACGGCGATGAGCAGCCCGATGCTCGGCAGATACGTATAACGGTCCGCCATGGATTGAACTCCCACCTGCACCAGGCCGATGACCGGCACCAGCGTCCCCAAAAACCAGAACCAGCCCGTGACCAGGTACGGGTGTTCGGTTGCCCGCCAAACGATCAGGCCGGTCCACACCAACAGCAGCAGCGCTGCAACCGCGACCCAGATGGCCGGCCAATGATGCGGGTGCGAGTAAATGATGGCCAGGTCCGTTGGGCAGAACGTCTTGGAGATATAACCAAGATAGGCCGCCACGGCATTGGCCAGCCGCGCGCCGGCCGGAAGATTTTCCAGCGACCAAAAGGCGCCGCTGGATCCTTGCACCCAAAAAGTGACCGCGCTCACCGCAAATCCAAGGACGAAGAAGGGAATTTTCTCTACCAGTAGTCGTTGAAGCTTTGCAGCGTGAACCCCGGAAGCTTTCGGAATAAAGCGTTGCAGCGGCCAGAAATCGAGCAGTAACAGCACGAACGGCAGTGTCACCACCATCGGTTTGCTCATCAATCCGCACGCAAAAAAGAACAACGCCAGCCAGTAGAAAGGCGGCATGTGATAACTGACGCGTGACACGATTGACCCCGAATTTGTTCCTGTCACTTGGCACCTGTCACCTGTCACATACTTCGCATAAGCCATCAGCGTCAGCATCCAGAAAAAAGCGCTCAACACATCCTTGCGCTCCGCCGCCCAGGCCACCGATTCCACCCGCAGCGGGTGCCAGGCAAAAAATGCGGCCACAAACGCGCTACGCCAGAGTGCGCCGGTGGTTCTCGTGAGCAAGAGAAACAGCAGCACCGCATTGGCCCCGTGGAACAGGGCGTTTACGAAGTGGTGGCCGGCAGGATGGAGCCCGAACATCTGGCAATCGAGCATGTGTGAAATCCAGGTGAGTGGATGCCAGTTGGCGGCGTATTTGTGTTCGAACGCCCAGACCACATTTGTCCACGACAGGCCCGTGTTTACGTGAGGGTTTTCAACGATGTATCCGTAATCATCGTAATTAATGAATGGATGCTTGGTGATCGGCCAGTAGAGCGCCAGTGTTCCCAATGCGAGCGCCAGGCAGACGGCCGCCAATAATCGGGGATTTGCCGGAGACGCAGGGGTCATGGGCCATCAAAACGGGACCAACTCGCGCTTCCGCTGGGCAAACCGGCAACATTCCCGGTAGCCAACCTCGCGCGCCAGTTGCACAGCCTCGGCGAAATTCATTCCCACCTCGCCCGGTCCGTGCGCGTCGGAGCCAAAAGTGATGGGTACGCCTTTCTGAAATGCGAGCTGTAGAATGTCCCGGCTTGGATAAATTTCCCGGCACTCCTTGCGCAAGCCGGCGGTGTTCAATTCGATGGCGCAGTTGTGCCGCTTGGCTGCCGCGAAAAATTTTTGGTACCAGGGCAGGCAATCGCACGGCGGCCGATGGCCGTATTTTTTCGGCAAATCAGCGTGGCCGATGATTTCAAACAACCCGGTCTCCGCCGCCTTCGTAAGCCGCTCGACGTAGGCCGACCAGACTTCCGTGGCGTCGCGGTGGTTCCACTCGGATAACTTTTGCGGGTCGTCAATGGCCCAATCGTCGGAAACGTAGTGCACCGAGCCAATAAAATAATCCCACGCGTACCGCGCCGCCAGCTCACGCACCCAGTCTTCGTAACCGGGCAGGTAATCTGCCTCCAACGCGAGGCGGATGGTCAATCGCGGGAAGTCCTTTTGTGCCTTGCGGACTTTGGCCACATATTCATCCAGTTTGTCCAGGTTCATTCGCCACCTGTCGAAATCGTCCTGCGGCATCGGCGAATGGTCGGAAAAGCCGATTTCCGGCAAGCCAAGGGCCGCCGCTCGCGCCGCATATTCCGCTGGCTCGCCCGTTGCGTGCCGGCAAAGCGGCGTGTGCATATGGTAATCGGCCGGCAACTTCATTGGTTGAGTGTTGACGGTTGACAGTTGAGTGTCAAGCAGAGCGGAACTCTCCTTTATCCACGGTTAAGACGGGCACACATTGGCGGCAGGGCCTTGGAACCGAGAGATTCTTTCACTTTTTTCTTGCAATATTTAATAGAATTTCTATTAAATCCGCGTGCCTGCGCGCCTGCCCTTGCTCGGCAAATCCGGCTTCCTGCTGGACCCGCGGCCGTTGGATGAACCGGCTTCCCCGCATGCCGGAGCCCTTGGTTGTTTCGCGGGCGCTACGCTCGCTCAAGCTCCCGGAGCTAATCGCAGCCAATCTGCAGCTCAGTGATAGGGAGGTTCTTTGGGCCGGCGCAAAGGTTTGCCTGTAGTTCCGATGCGATATTGGCCGGGATAGAAGTTATTACAGCGTTAAGAATCCGGAAAGTGTTGAAGCCAACAAATGCTGCTGAAAAACCCCCAGCCTTTCATCCGAATCCTTTCTATGGCTGACCGTTTTTTCTTTTTTT
>JBEKMW010000193.1:0-5607 GCA_049523455.1 Verrucomicrobiota bacterium
AACCCAATCGAAATCCCCTTACCAGTGAAATCCGCCGCCAACAAAAGAATTCTCGTTTTGATCCAACAATTATTCTCCTTTTGATCTAACAATTCTCTCTCCTTTTGATCCGCCCCCGACAGCTCCCCCGACTCGAGCCATTCCTCCGGCAATCGCTTCTTCTTGCCCACCACGCCCCACCCGTAAAATTGGCCGCTGGGTTTGCACCCGTGGCCCTTGCGGGTGTAAAGCCCGCACTGGACCAGAGTTCATACTCCAGATACTCCAGCGCCTTTCTCCCGCGCCTTTTTTATAAGCTCAACGTTCATGAGGTGTTTTTTTATCAGCGGGTTGCATATCCGGTCGGGCCGCTCGACACCGCATTAGACTCCGCTCATCAGACCCGTCTGGGTTTTACGAGCAGCAACACGATGCCGCCGACGAGCATGAGCGCGCCGACAGCGGGCGGGATAAAATGATTGTCGGTGGTGGCGATGTGCATCCCCAGAATGTTAATCGGTTCACCCGGCGTCTTAAAACTCAAGCCGGAGTAGGCCAGCACGACGATGCCCAAGGCGATCAGGGCGACGGCAAATAGATTTTTCATAAATAATTTAAATCAGCGCGAGGATTTCTTCACAAGGCTTTGCGGCCCGAGATGAGCCGGAGCAAAATCACAACCACGGCGATGACGAGCAGGATGTGGATGAAGCCGCCCATCGTAGTGCCGGTGACCAGCCCCAGCAGCCACAAAATGATCAGAATGACCGCAATAGTGTATAACATAAAAGCAGGGTTGCAGACCAAGCGGATGCGGGCGTTCTCGCCCGCGATCCGCCAGGTTTGCGATTGGCTCAGGCTTTGACCGTTTCCGGTTTCTTGGTCCCGTCCGGGTTGCCATGCACGGTGTGACGCGCGGCATCCACGACCGTTGAACCAACGTCGCCGACCGCTTTGACCGCTCCGCCGGCGATGTCCGCCACCGCGTGCTCGGCACCGACCGCGAGTTTTTCGGTGCCCTTGATCGCCCCGCCGCCGACGGCAATAGCCGCGTGTTCGACGCCAACGCCGACCTTGGCGACATCTTTGACCGTGGTGGTGACCACCTTCTCGGTGGTATCCACCGTGGCCCCGATGACCTTGTCCGTGCCCGCAACCACCGCAATGCCGTCGTCTTTAACCGTCTCAATCATTCCCGGATGTTTGGTTGTTGTATTCATATTTTATTTTCTTTCGTGTTGTTTTGTTTTTCAGTTTTGGCCGGACGGCGTTCTTTCACGCGGGCCGGTAATTGGTTTAATGGTTAGTTCGCGGCCACAGGCGCGGCGACGGTCATGTTGTTGATCACGCTGGTCACGCCGTTGATGTCGGTGGCGAGCTTGGTGACGAGGCTCTTTTCCGCATCGTTTTTGGCGATGCCGGTCAAGGTGACAACGCCGTCCGTGGTCGTGACTCCGGTATGGATCGCGCTGGTCGCGCGATGTGACATCAAGGACGACTTGACTTCCGCCGTGATGGAGGCGTCGTCAATCTTGTCGCCCATGGTGGCATCGGGCGTTGCCGGCGTCGCGGCAATCGTCATGTCATTCTTGACCTCTTTGACATTGTCAACGTCCGTGGCGTATTCGGTCGTGAGTTCTTTTTCAGCCATGCTGCCCGCCACACCTTGCAGGGTGACGACGCCGTTTTCCGTATAAACGGAAGTTCTGGTGGCGCTCACGTTGCGATGGAACAACAACGCGGTTTTCACTTTCATGGTGATCCAAGCATCGGAATGTTCCGCCGGCTGTTCGCCGCTGACCACGAGTTGATTGTCCACGCTCTGGACGCCGGGCAGGCTGGCCACGGTGTTCCCGGCCAGGGACTTGTCGGACGAGTTGGCGACCGTTCCGGTCAGGGTGACGGCACCGTCTTTGGAATCCACCTTGATGGAATCATTCTTGAGGGTGGTTTTGAATGTATAGGACGCTGCCGCGGAAGATTCAATTCGGCTGTCCGTGTCAGCAGCGCGCGCCGGCGTGCTGGTGATTATTATTGTGCTCACGACGGCCGCGAGCGTTAAAGGGAACCTGGTTTTCATTTAGTTTGTAATTTTGTTTATTGCGTTGGTGTTTATTAATACTTGAAGCAAAGACTAGGTGATGTGCCGATTCTTCGCTATGGGGTGTAACCCTACCACGCTCATCTTGCAGAATCCCTCGGCGAGTGGGACACGTTCACCGGTTCTTCCGACGGCGACACTGGCTCGGACAGCGGATTGAGGGGCGGTGGGTTTGTCTGGTTCACATATTTGCGCAGGAGCCAGGTCTTTTGCATGGCTTCAACCAGCCGCTCCAGCTCGCGCATCGAAGACTGCGTTTGCCGGACCAGTCCGGGCAGGTCTTTCGTTCCGTCGGCCACGGCACCGGTGATTTCCGGCAGGCGTGTCGTGCCGTTCTGAATATTCTTAACCGCGAGATTCAGGTTCGTCGTTACGTCCTGTAATTCACCCATCATCTTATTCGCCCGCGCCAGAAGGGCTTGCACCTCGTCCGCCAGCGCGGGATCGGCGATCAGTTTGCCGACGGTGCCCTTGCCTTGCTCGACGCCGGCGACCACGTCGTTCAAGCGGCCGATCAGTTCTCCCAACTGTTCCTGCGTGGCGACGAGGTTCGTGCCAAGCGCAGTCCAGGTGTCGAGGCCCACGCTTAATTTCTTCATCACCGGCAAGGCTGCGCTGCGGACTTGCTCGATCGCGGTTTCCATGGTGTCGGGCAATTCCCGGCAATCAATAGAGGCGTTTTTCTCTGGCAACGGCTGGCCCTGACCGCGCGTGATCTCGAAGTAGGAATCGCCTGCCAGGCCGAATGTCCTTTTGACAACCGCCGATGAATCCGCGCGCACGAACCGGAAGAAGTCGCGGCGGATGTTTGCCTCGGCCTCCATCCGGCCCGTTTCATCCACAACAACGTCGGAGACTGTCCCGACGAGCGTGCCCAGGAAATACACCTCCGAGCCTTGCCGGATTCCCGCCGCGCCGGCCTCGGGTAAAACAATCTGCAACGTGACGCGGCTTTTGAACCAGCGCTGGCTGTGGCCCGTCCATACCACGGCGGCAATCAGGACCGCGATGATGACCAGCACGAACGTGCCGGTGATTTCATTGACGCGCCGAAATTTGAAACGATCGGCCACCCGTTGGCTCCGGTCATCAGGAGGTGAAGGTTCGCGGATGTTGAGGGTTTCCTTCATAGTCACAGATAAGTCAGCAGCGAAACCACGGCGGAGATGATAAACAGTCCGGCGACGGAGCGGGTGAGCGCCCGTTGGGTGGCGTGCGGGATTTCCGCGACCGCCTCGCCGACACCCAGCCCGCCAATGCAACAGGACGCGCTGGCAAACAGGGCGGGCAGAATGCTTTTGGCAAGGATGTTGAAAACGTCTTTGAGCCGAACCGCCCGCGACACCGTGTCCGCAAACAAAAGCAAATCGCGGGTGCCTTGTCCCGTCCAAGCCGCGAACAAGAAACCGCTCGCAAAGGCAACAAGGATAAAAACAATCGTCAGGCAAAACGCGGAAACCGCCGTGCCCAGCACGCGCGGCACGACCAGTTGCCGGAACGGATCGCCTCCTCCCGCTTCCAAGGCGTGGACTTGCCCGTTGATTTTGAGGACGCCCAGTTCGGTCGTCATGGCGCTGCCGCTGCGGACGATCACCACGAGAACGATCAGCACCGGACCGAGTTCACGAGTCATCACGGCCACCAACAACGGCCCGAGCAGTTGTGACTGCCCAACTTGTCCGGTCCAGACGGTGAGTTGCACCACCACGGAAATGCCGACGAACATCGCCACCGCACTGACAACACCCAACACATGGTGCTGCAATACGTCACGAAGGCATATCGTCGCTGACAACTGTTGAAACCAGGCTGGTAAACCCATGAAAGAAATCACTATTCTACTGGCGGAAGACCATACGATTGTGCGCGAGGGGTTTCACAAGGTGATCGAATTGGAAGCCGACCTCGAAGTGGTCGGCGAAGCGCAGGACGGACGGCAGGCGGTCGCGCTGGCCAAAAAGCTCCATCCCGACGTGGTGCTGATGGACATTGCGATGCCCATGCTCAACGACCTGCAAGCCACCCGGCAGATTCTCAAAGACATCCCCGCTGCCAAGGTGCTCATGCTCTCCGCGCACATAGGCAAAGCCAACAAACAAATCGCGGCGGAACTGGGCGTCGGCATGAAGACCGTCAAAAACACCGCCAGCACCTCATGCAGAAACTCAACATCCACCGTTCCGCCGGTCTCACCCGCCGCGCCGTCGGCCGCGCTGTTGAAACCCATTGTCGTTGATGCGTTGCTGTACACCGTGAAGACCGTCCTGCGCGACCAGCAGTCCTCACGACCAGATTGCGGCACGTACTAGCGGTTTCCCCACGCTTCGGTTTGCGGGCAATAACAAATTGCGCAACAATCAAACAAAGATGGGCTTGCCAGATTCCAGTAGTCCAAAGGTATGCAGATGAAATGGCATATACCTGGCAGTGTGGTTCCTCGGTCGCATACAAAACAGCGGCTCCGCCTTGTGCTAGCGGGCATTTCCCCATGCCAGACTTGATGAATCCAGCCCCGACGCACAGGGACAAATCGGAGCGAGGCGGAGAACCCCAAAAACTTCCGGCGCTAAACGATGGTCAACTGCACACTGCTTTCAATGATGCCTGCGCTGATGGCGTAGCGGGTGAGGCCGGCGTTGCATGAGGTGCTGGCGGTGTTTTTCGACGGTCTTCATGCCGATGCCCAGTTCCGCCGCGGTCTCCTTGTTGGCCTTGCCCTCGGCGATTAGTTGCAGCACTTCCATCTCGCGCGAAGTCAGGTGGCACACGCGCGGCTTCGGCCATCCGGCTTGATCCAACGACTTTCGTTCGCGTTCGGGGAGAAGCTTCGCAATGAATTGACCGAAAAAGGTATGCCTCTTGTTGAGCTCCCGAATCCCCTCGGACAGAACGCAGGCGGAGGCTTGTTTGAGCAGAAATCCCACGGCACCGGACTCCGTTGCGTTTTTGATATACGCGTCATCATTGTGCGCCGTGAGAATGAGTATTTTGGTGCCGGGGGCGGCGCTGAGAATCTGACGGGTGGCTTCCAAACCATTGAGCACCGGCATCGCGATGTCCATGACGACCACTGCGGGACGAAGGTTTTTGACCATGGCCACCGCTTGGCGGCCGTTTTGCGCTTCGCCGACGACTTCGAGGTCGTCTTCCAGTTCGAGCAACTTGCGAAACCCCTCGCGTACGATAGTGTGGTCTTCGGCCAGCAGAACAGTGATTCGATTCATAGACTTTCAATTTTCTAACTGGCAACCAGTTCATCCACCCAATATCCCTTGCGATTGTAATGGCCATGCAGCCCGATCTCGTAATCCCGCGTCAGCAACGACTCTTCCGTGTATTCCGGTGACTGCTTGATGATCTCGCGGGAAAGATTGACGAAGACTTTCCGCTCGCCCCAACTGACGCGCTCGATCCATTGCGGTGAAACCAGGACTTTTTTCCCCGGCCACCAGTTATGGGTATCAACAATGAGATAACGAATCGCCCACGTCTCGTCATCGATGATAAAATCTTCAACGTGGCCAATC
>JBEKMW010000194.1:0-4655 GCA_049523455.1 Verrucomicrobiota bacterium
CAGTTCGCGTCGCCGCCGGTCGCCACGCGTAACGGACTCGCTCGCCCCCGCCCATAGGCGCGCCCCTGATGTCCAAAGAAGAATTACCCAAGAAATCACCCACAAATTGTGCTACAGACCCGGATTTTCTTCGGCACGTCAACTTTATGGCATAAACAACAAAACGCAGCTCGAATGGATTTGTTCCACCGCAGGCACTTGCTAGAATCACACTTAGGGCATTACACCCCTATAAAATTGCCGAGGCAAGTTCGCTGGCGCCGGAGCACTGAAATAAATGGGCGAGTTCGTGCCGATAATATTTGTAACTGGATACCACGTGAGTAGATTCGTTGATGCTTGGATTTGAAGGTTTAATCCAGGCAAGGCGTACAACATTGCGTTGAATTGATTACTGTTAAAGGGGTCGGTGGGGTTGACACTGAGTTTCATAGCCGGAGCCAGGTCGAGCGGGCCGATCCGGTAAAACCGCTGGCGATAATTCGCCGCCTGCGGATCATAAATATTGACGGGTGGATTTGTATACAAAAATCCGCTAATGGGAACCCAGTTCACCAGGTTGGTTGAAGCCAGTAAAACATAGCTTTGGCCCGGAATACCGCCATTGACGGCGAATTGGAACTGGCCATCCGACCGAAGCTGGCTGGGTCCAATGACCAATTTTAGAATGGTGGCAGTGGCCTGGGACGTGTTGAGCACCGCATTCACCGGGTTGGCCAGGATGAGATAAAAGGTTTTGACTGGGTTTGAGTCAGCGGCCGCATAAACGGGAATTGAAAGGGGTTGGATGGTAACCCCCGGAGGGAAGGTGAGAGTCCCCGCTTTACCCAGATAATCTATGCCTGAAACCGCAGTTCCGTCGCGTGTAAAGTATTCAACGCTGCCTGGCATGGAGTCCACTCCAGAAAGTGTCACGAAAAACGTAGCGTTCGTTATTTGGCCGGGAGCGACCGCCACCGCAGTGTTAGTCACAGAACAGCCGTAGAAATTGTCATTGATCAATGTACAAGTTCCGGATGCGATCGGAGCCGCCGAAGGGCTGAAACTGACGTTCAAGTAGAAGACCACATTGGATTCGACCGAGCCGCTATTCTTAATCGTCACCGGAACTATCGTGTTAGTGGCTCCGGCTGGAATGGTCACGGTCTCACTGATGGCCAAATAATCTACGGAAGAAACCGCTGAACCGTTGGTTGTATAACAATATAACGAAACGGGCTGGGCGTTGCTCGACGCAAGAACAATGTCAAAGTCCGCTATGACACCGCTTTGTCTGTAAGCGCTCGGACTGCTCACCGTAACGGATGGAGGCGGGAAGATCATCTCGGACAATGAAATATTTTCATCGGCCGGATACAGGTCCGGCTCGTTTTCGGAGATGGACGCTTCCAATGGGATGGAGCCCGCGTACGAAACGCTCGATACCACAGTAATGGTCACACTGGACCCTCCCGTCATCGTGCCAAGATTGCAAGTGACCACCCCGTTCGTGTCGGTACAAGTCCCTTGCGTTGACGTCGCGGTGATGAACATTGAATTGGCCGCCAAGACGTTGGTAAAGATGACACCCGAGGCAATATAAGGTCCGTCGTTGAGGATAGTGAATGTATTGGTCAACTGCCCTCCGGCGAAAGCCCAGTTTGTTTTAACACTCAACACAAGATCGCCGGCAGCGGGCAATTCCGTTGTGTCAATGAAGAGCAATTGATTGGCTGACGTGGCAAATGACAGCATGTTAGACCCGCATCGTGTAAAGCCGTATGCGGGTCCTGTCGCTCCGGGAACCGTCATTTCCCAAAGCAGACTTACCATGTTTGTTGACCACGCCTCCAACGTCAAGGTGCTGGTACCAGCCAGAAAAAAAACAGCGTTTTCCTCCAAATCGGGGGCCACCAAACCGCTAACGGGAAATGCACCCTGTGGCGCGTAATTCTGGAGATTCAGAGCTTGGCCATTGTCGGTAATCAATAAATTGTTTTCGATTCTAAAATCACTCGAATAACCTGCAAGGTTGGTTATTGCCGCGCCGATGCCGGACGAATTGATGGTATACGGGATGAAAGTCAGTGGATTGATGGCGTAGCCCACATTTGCATCGGAGTTGACAACGTACAAGGTCGATGCGTCTGGAGATGCTTGTATGTAATATATCCCGCCCCCCGCCTCGGTAAGAATATTGGGACGCATGATTCCATCATCAAATATGGCCACTTGCGGATCGTATGACCCGTACCAAGTCTGCATGGAGGCTGCAACGGAATGTGGGTGTCCCGGCAACGGGGCAAAGTCCCCCACAATGTAGGCAAGGTTTCCCGCGTTCGGTCCCGAATCCCCCAGACTGAAACTCAGGTCGTTCGTCCAGTCCTCAATATTCACACGGGCGACGATGCCCTGTTGAGTGTCGCCGACGTACAAAAATGCGCTATCGCTGGATATCGTAATTTTGGCGGGCGTAAAAGCGGTGGCCAGCGAATTCTCAATGGTTCCGGTGACGGGGTCAATTTCGATTATGCTGTTGCTGTACGCCCCGCTGCCTTGCACCGTGGCGAACACCATCGTTCTCGATGGGTCATAAACCAGGCCTCCGATAGCGAGTGGAATGTTTTGAAACATGTTGGTCGCGATGGCAATGGGTTGCCAAGAACTATTATTGGTCATTATCAAGTCAGGCTCGTTGGCCGAAGCCCGGACATAATTTGCTGACGAGCCAACCAAGTCCGGCCGCAGGAAGATTGAAACCTGGGCAGCGTCGCCAGCGCCCAAGGAACCCAACGATACGCTGAGAGTCCCTCCATTTAAGGAAACGGCGCCCTGGGATGCCGAAGCGGATACAAACCTCATCCCCGTCGGCAAGACGTCATAAACCTCCACGCCCGTTGCCGAACCAGGGCCTTGATTGGTGACGGTGACAGCTATGGTGAAATCGCTCAGCAGGGCCGCTGAGGCGGGCGCTGATTGAGCCACTGCGAGGTCGGCCGGCTGATTCGTTGGCACGATGGACGCCTGAAACGAATAGAGCTGCCCACCCGTGGTTGCGAAAGCAAATCCGTTGGTTCCCCAACGAACCAACTGTTCTGGCGTTCCCACAATGCCATTTATCTGCAGCGTCCCCGTGAGTTGGTACGTGTTCAGTGAATATGCTTCGATCTTCCCAACCGAACCATTTGACACCAGGTAATAGACACGTCCAGAAGCCAAGTCAGGGCAAATCTGGTTCAAAGGTTGCGGCTCACTAAGAGGCTCGGCAAGTCCCGGAAAAGTGCCGAGTTTAATCATATGCTCCGGATCAATCAACTCGCCGGAGGAGAAGAAGAGAAGGTCGCCGGCAGAGCGAATTTCGGGTTCCTCGTCCAAGGTTAATCCGCCGGCCCCGGTACTTACCACGTTGGTTCCAATTATCACTACGCGGTCAACGCCCGATGGCACGACCGTGTTGTCGTACCAATAGAAAACGTTGGTTGCCAGCGACGGTTGAATCAATGCTTCTCCGGCCGGAACGGGACTGGTCACGCCGTCGGTGATGATTTGGACACCGCGATCACTGGGAGTTCCACCGGTCCAAGATTGTGAGAAAAGCAGAGAGTCTGCGCTGCCCGGCAGGACAAACATTTCTATGAGGGCCAAACTGGCTGCCAACTGATATTGAAGGGTAACGGCGTCGGTTTGCAAATCCACCAACGCGAGAGACGCCGAGCTTTCGAGATAGACATACAGATAGCGACCGTCCTGGGCGAGAGCCAACGCACCGGGATCGGAACCAACCGGAATACACTTTGTGATTTGCAGGCTGCACGGGTCAATCGCGACGATGCTGTTTCCGAAGCTCGAGGATGTGCCGGAGACGGTGGCGTAAAGCTTCCCGTCAATCGGATTGAGAATGAGACCATTGACCGGGAGCAAAGATTGCGCGATTTGCGTGGCCGAACTGGAATTGCTGACTGTGGTCAACCAGGTGGAAGCCTCCTGAGCCGAATCGGAATCAACAGTCGTGGTTGCCACATTGGCCGTATTGGTGAGGATTCCTACTTCTTGTGGCGTAATGGTCAGGGTCACCACCGCTGAACCATTGGGCGCAATCGTGCCCAGCGTGCCGATCAAAATGCCGTTATTCATCTGCACAGTGCCCTGGCTGGGATTGGCGTTCAAAAAGCTTGCGCCGGCAGGCAATGGATCATACAGGAGCACATCAGACGCTGTAAGATTGCCGGAATTGGTAACGCTGATGGTGAAGGTCACGGCATTTCCAATCGCGGCCAGTGCCGGGCCAGTTTGGAGAACCGACAATTCGGCTGTCTCTTGGGCCGGGCAAATTGCAGATTGAATCAAAAAAATCTGCCCAGCCGTCGTGGAAAAAGCCAAGCCATTGGTTCCCCAGCGAACCAGGTTTTGCGCAGCGCCCTCGACGCCCGGTATTGTCTGGCTCCCCTGAAACGTGAAATTCGTTAGATTGTAAGCCGAAATCACTGTCTGATTTCCTTGTTGGGACAAGAAGAATGCGGTCCCTGAATTGGGGTCGGCTGCCACGGGGTAGCTTGAAACGGTTCCAGGCACCTGGAATTGGCCCACGGGCTGTTGACCATTCGGGGCGAGCACATAGCCGCCGGGCAGGTAGCCGTCCCCGTCACTCAGTACGGCTCCTTCATCCAGGCCCGGCG
>JBEKMW010000195.1:0-4549 GCA_049523455.1 Verrucomicrobiota bacterium
GCCTTGGCGGGAAATGATCCAGCCGGGATCGCAAGCCTTCAACGCCATTGGCTCGGTCTACATGGAAAGGGTCGGTGGGCGAGGGGCATCGGCGCTGATGACCGTCATGGTGGAGGTGACCGCATTTGCCGCAACCTATGCCATGATGCTCGGGTACTCGCGGATACCCTATGCGGCTGCGCTCGATGGCGCCTTCTTTCGGTGGTTTGAAAAATTGCACCCCACGAAGCAGTTCCCGCACCGTTCGCTGCTGTTGGTCGGCTTCCTCGTGATCGTCGCCTGCTTCTTTGACCTGGTGCAGATCATCACCGCGCTGATGCTGGCGCGCATACTTTCTATGTTTGTCGCCCAGATTATCGGGCTGTTGATCTATCGCAAGTACCGGCCGGATGCGCCCCGGCCTTTTCGCATGTGGCTGTATCCCCTTCCAGCGATATTCGCGCTCGTCGGTTGGCTGGGCGTATTCGTGACTCCGTCGCTGCAGCCTGGAGGCTGGCTGTTCATGGCTTATGCGTTTGGAACGATCGGCGCGGGCTTCGCAGCTTACTTGATTCTGGCATGGCGAAAGGGGGACTGGCCCTTTCTGGGGACAAGGTATCATGTCTAATCGGTTAGCCAAATGTGGTGGGAGGGGCATCGGCCGCGGTCAGTTTTTTTTTGGTACAATTCACGCCGGGTAGCGGACGATGACTTGCGCATTCACCGACCACAGAGTCAAACTTGCTAGTGTCAAAGCGGTAAGAAAAATGAGGGAGAGATGGCGGGCAAACTAGGTCTTGGAGTGCTCGTTGTAGGAGAGATGGGCAGGCGCCACGCGGAGAATCTGCGCCGCCTTGTGCCGGAGGCTCGCTTGCTCGCCGTCGCCGATGTCGCGCCTGACCGAGCCCGCGAAGCAGCTTCCGAACTCGAAATCGAACAATCGTATCGCAGCCTTGAGGAAATGCTTGCCTGCAAGGATCTCAAAGCCGTCGTGATTGCCACACCCGACAAGTTTCACGCTCAAGCAATCCGGGTGGCTGCGGCGGCCGGCAAAGACATTCTCTGCGAGAAGCCTCTGGCCCTGAACTTGGCGGATGCGCATGCGGCACTGGACGCAGTCGCCAAAGCCGGCGTTCGGTTGCAGATTGGATTCATGCGCCGCTACGACCCAGCCTATGAGGTGGCAATGAAGAGAGTGGAAGGTGGCGAGATTGGTGAGCCTGTCGTCTTCAAGTCGGTGGGTCGCGACAAAGATGTACCGCCCATCGCAGCTTACCAGTCGAATGTGAACGGTATGCTGTTTTACAACAACACGATCCACGATTTCGATGTGGCTCGATGGCTCATGCGCGATGAGGTCGTGGAAACCCACGCCTATACGACGGTAGCCATCCGCCCGGAGGTAGCACAGTACGGCGATGTGGTTGCCAGTGTCGTGAACCTCAAGTACGAACACGGTGCCATCGGCAACGTTGAGTCCTATGTGCAGGCACTCTACGGGTACGATGTCCGCACGGAGATCGTTGGATCGAAAGGCTCTGTCTTTATTGGCAGCCTCGAAAAGACCCCGGCTACGTTCCTGAGCGCGAACGGGGGCACGCAGATTCTTGCCGATCACTTCCTCTCGCGCTTCGCCGACGCCTATCTGGCCGAGGTACGAGATTTCGTTCACAACGTGCTGCTCGACCGTCCGCCGCTGGTTTCGGGCGAAGATGGGCTGAGAGCGCTTGCCATTGCCGTTGCAGCGGAAAATTCCCACCTGCAGCGCAGACCGTGCCAGGTGACGAGCGACGTTCCCAGCCCGGTATCGTGAGGCTGAAAGTCGAAAAAGGAGGAACCCATGGCCGGTTCGACCGCTACCGCATACAAGAGCCCGCTGCATGAGATGACCCAGGCGACTCCGACATGCCTGTGGAATGATTCTGCCTCCATCCAGGAGTTGACCTACTCGATCGAGCACGGCGCAGTAGGCGCGACGTGCAATCCGGTCATCGTGCTCGGAGTCCTGAAGAAGGAGATGAGTCTCTGGAAGGACCGCATACAAGGCCTGATCCGAGAGCGCCCCACCGCCACGGAAGATGAAATCGCATGGCAATTAGTGCGCGAAGTTTCGATCCGAGGCGCAGCCTTGCTGAAGCCCACGTTCGACGCCCACCGCGGCAGGAATGGAAGACTGTCGATCCAGACCGATCCGCGCCTGTTCCGCGACCCGAAGGCGATTGTGCAGCAGGCGGTCGAGTTCAGCGGCCTTGCACCCAACATGATCGTGAAGATCCCGGTCACTAGTGCAGGAATCCCGGCAATCGAAGAAGCAACCTACCGTGGTGTCAGTATCAACGCGACGGTTTGTTTTACGTTGCCGCAATGCATCGCGGTAGCAGAAGCGGTGGAACGCGGCCTGAAACGTCGGGCGCGTGAGGGCAAGGACATCGCGAGCATGGGGCCGGTGTGCACCATTATGGTGGGCCGTCTCGATGATTGGCTGAAGGTGTTGATCGAGAAGGAAAGCATTGCTATCGACCCTGGATATTTGGAGTGGGCCGGCGTGGCCGTGTTTAAGAAGACTTACAAGATCTTCCGCGAGCGTGGTTACAGAATCCGCCTGCTCTCCGCCGCGTTCCGCAACCACATGCACTGGAGCGAGTTCATTGGCGGCGAGGTGGTAATTTCGCCTCCTTACTCGTGGCAAGTCCGGTTTAACGCCAGTGATATTGAAGTGCGCAAACGGATTGACGATCCTGTCGACCCGAAGATTGTGGATGAACTGTCCAGAAAATTTGCGGATTTTCGGCGCGCCAACACCGAGGGTGGCTTGACGATCGAGGAATTCGATTCCTTCGGCTCGACCCGTCGAACCTTGCGTCAATTCATCACCGCTTGCCACGATTTAGATGGCCTGGTACGAGATTTTCTGATTCCGAATCCCGATGCCGCTTGAACGATTGGTCTCGTGAAGGCCAAAGGAAACAGTTGTAGTGCTCTTTGATTTTGACGGGGAGGCTTGCACGTGGGAGAACTAGCGATCACCGGTGGTAAACCATTACGAAAAACGCCTTTTACGCAATGGCCGATGGCCACCAAGCAGGAGGCTCGTGCGCTTCAGGATGTGCTGAAGGGTCCCAACTGGGGCGGCCAGCCCTTTCCGGGGAAACATGCGACCGCCTTTGCCAAGAAGTTTGCGAAAGTGCACACCGCGAAGTATGCCCAGTGCGTGAATACGGGCACGGTTGCCATTCAAGCGGCGTTGAAAGCGATTGGCATCAAGCCCGGCGACGAGGTGATTGCTCCGGCCTACACGTGGGAGGGAACGGTCGGCCCCGTGCTTCTGTTGAACGCCGTCCCGGTTTTTGTCGACATCGATCCGGAGACGTATTGTCTGGATGCGAAATTGATCGAGAAGGCGATCACCCCGAAGACGAAAGCGATCCTGCCTGTCCACTTGGGCATGCGTTTTGCTGACATGGATGAAATCCTGCGGATCGCCGCCAAACACAACCTGAAAGTGATCGAAGATTGCGCACATGCTCATGGCGGAATGTGGAAGGGCAAGGGCGCGGGCTCGATGGGCGACTTGGGTGCCTTCAGTTTCCAGTCGAGCAAGCTGATCACTGCGGGGGAAGGCGGAGCGGTCATTACCAACAATCTCGAATACATGGAGAAGGTGCAAAGCTACATCAATGCCGGACGCGCCAGCGTGACCGACCAGTATCATCACCGCATCATCGGATTCAACTACCGGATGGGTGAATTTCAGGCGGCCGTTCTCGGCCCCCAGCTTGACCGGCTTCCGAAGCAGGCAAAACTCCGTGCGGCGAACATGAAGCATCTCGAAACCCGCCTGCGAAATACGCCGGGCATTGGCCTTTTAAAGCCCGATCCACGGATTACGCGCCTCGCGCCCTACGGATACGTACTCAAATACTTCACCCATCAAGCCAAGGACATTCCCCGCGCCGCATTTGTGGCAGCGCTGCAACTGGAAGGGATTCCCTGCGACGGTCTGTTCTATGAACCGGTGTACAAGAGTTCGCTGTTCCCCGTGGACTCGACCGATTTTCCCGCGCTGAGTTGGGGCCGTGACAGAGCGCTCGACCTGCGCAGTATGTACTCCTGCCCAGAGGCGGACCGCGCCGCGTATCACGAGGCGGTATGGTTCATGCACCAGCTTTTCCTGGGCAGCCGGAAGGACGTCGACGCCATTGCCGACGCGATCCACAAAGTTCTCGAAAACATTGAAGAACTTCGCTCGCTGGATCATAAGGCCATCCGAAACCAACGGCTGAGCCGGGCCGATCGCGAAAGTTAGAGGCGGCACCAGGATTTTCACTTCGATTTTCTCTTTCATGACGGCGCATAAGAAGGTCGGGTTTGCGGTCGTGGGTCTGGGCAGCATTGCTCAGGGCTCTGTCCTGCCTGCTTTCTCACACAGCAAGAAAGCAAGACTGGTTGCCCTGGTCAGCCGCGACCAGAAGAAAGCTGCGCGTCTGGCACGCAAATTCAAGACGCCGGCGTTCTACGGCGAGAAAGAGTACGCCGCCTGCCTGGCAAATCCGGAGGTAGACGCAGTCTA
>JBEKMW010000196.1:0-4283 GCA_049523455.1 Verrucomicrobiota bacterium
CTTTTCGCGGCCATCCCGCGCGTTTTGACAGAGTGGCCGCCGGAGCGGCGCGGCCAACCTTCCAGCGCGGCGGCCAGCAAGTCGTCCACGGTTTCCACCAGGACGAACTTCAGTTTCTCTCTGACTTCAACCGGGACATCAGCCAAATCCTTTTCGTTGAGTTTGGGAATGATGACGATTTTCAAACCGGCGCGCTGGGCGGCGAGGGCTTTTTCCTTCAGACCGCCGATGGGCAATACCAGGCCACGCAGGGTAATTTCCCCGGTCATGGCCACATCGGCGCGCGCGGGCGTGTCGCTGAACAGCGACGCCAGGGCGGCAAACATGGCCACCCCGGCCGAAGGGCCGTCCTTGGGCACCGCACCAGCCGGGACGTGAATATGAACGTCGGTATCCTTGAACGCGTCCTGCCCTATCCCCAGTTCCTGGGAACGGCTCTTGACCAGGCTCAGCGCGGCTTGCGCGCTCTCCTTCATCACCTCGCCGATCTGGCCGGTAAGCAGGATGTTGCCTCTGCCGGGATAGCGTAGCGCTTCGATGTGCAGGATTTCTCCGCCGGCCGGCGTCCAGGCCAGGCCGGTGACGACGCCCGGCTTGCCAGTCGTCAGCCGCGATTCGCGGATGTATTTGGGCGGGCCGAGCAGCTTATGGACCAGCTCGGGCGTGACGGTGGTCTCGCGGGCTTCGCCGCGCGCCACGCGGGCAGCGACCGCGCGGCAAATCGCGCCGACCTGGCGTTCAAGTTCGCGCACGCCGGCTTCCCGGGTGTAATCGCCAATGACCCGGCGCAACGCCTCTGGCGAGAACCGGCACTGGCCATTGGTTAACCCATGTTCCTTGAGTTGGTGGCTGACCAGATAACGGCGGGCGATTTCGAGCTTTTCGTTGTCAGTGTAGCCGGGGAGCGCGATCACTTCCATGCGGTCGCGCAGCGCGGGTGGCACGGTGTCCATGACGTTGGCCGTGGCGATGAACAGCACCTGGGACAGGTCGAACGGCACATCGAGATAATGGTCCACGAACGCGTGATTCTGGCGCGGGTCGAGCACTTCCAGCAGCGCGCTGGCGGGGTCCCCGCGAAAATCCGCGCCCACCTTGTCCAACTCGTCGAGCATAAGCACAGGGTTGCGGGAGCCGGCACGGCGGATTTCCTGGATGAGGCGGCCCGGCATCGACCCGATGTAGGTGCGGCGATGGCCGCGGATTTCGGCTTCGTCATGGACGCCACCGAGGCTGAGCCGGACGAACTTGCGGCCTAGCGCGTCTGCGATCGACTGGCCCAGGCTGGTTTTGCCGACGCCGGGCGGGCCGACGAAACAAAGGATGGGACCGTGGCCTCTGGGATTGAGTTTGCGCACGGCTAAATACTCAATAAGCCGTCGTTTGACCTTTTCCAGATCGAAATGGTCGCGATCGAGAATTTTTTGCGCGCGGTCGAGGTCCAGGTTGTCCTCGGTGAGCTTGTTCCAGGGCAATTCGCCAATGGTTTCGACGTAGGTGACGATGACGGAATATTCGGGACTGGCCGGATGCAGTTGGCTGAGGCGGCGCAGCTCGCGTTCGACTTGCTCCCGGACCGCCGCTGGCGGGGCGGCTTCTTCGAGGCGCTTGCGCAACTGGGCGACTTGTTGCTCGACGCCTTCTTCGCTTTCCCCCAGCTCCTTTTGTATGGCTTTGACCTGCTCGCGCAGATAGGCCCGCCGCTGCTGATCCGTGAAGGAAGAAGAAACGTCCTTCTGAATTTTATGCTGGAGCAGCGCGATTTCCAGTTGCCCCATCACGTGCTGGTGCACGCCGTGGACGCGTTTGACCACGTTCAGTTCCTCCAGCAGGTCTTGTTTTTCCCGGGTGCTCAGGTTCAAAGTGCCGGCCAGAAAATCGGCCAGCAGACCGGGCGGTTCAATGTTCAGCACGGCCAGGCGCAACTGCTCGGTCTCATCGCCGCCCAATTCGAGCAGCTTGAATGCGGAGTCACGCAGACCGCGCACGGCGGCCTCGAACTCTTTGTCCTGCGCGGGCGGGTCGGTTGAGGCGAGCACTTCGACCTCGGCGCGCAGGAAGGGGTGGGTCAACAGCACCTTGCGCACCGTGATGCGTTCCAGCCCTTGCACCACCAGCACAACCTGGTCTCTCGCACCCCGGATGAGCTTCATCACGGTAGCCGCCACGCCGACGCGATGCAGTTCGTCCGGGGCCGGTTCATCCTGTGCGGGGTCCTTCTGGGTGAAGATGCCAATGACCTTCGACTGGGCGAGCGACTCCTCCAGCAACTTGCGAGACGAGGGCCGACGAACGGTCAGCGGCAGCATCATGCCCGGAAAAATCACCGTGTTACGCACCGGCAAAATCGGAAGCGTGTCGGGAATCGCGGGCCGTTCGACCGCGTCGGACGCATCGTTGAGTCTGCCCACAGCAGGCGCAGGGCCGGGTGGGCTGGCGGGCTGCTCTTTCACGAGCACCCCGACCGGCGGGCGCGAAGTCGTATCTGGACGGGGGCGGCGTTTGGGGGGATGGGCCGGATGTGGATTCATGGCACCTTCCTGAGAGGCAGATGAATCCAAAGCCATCCGTCACACTTCTCGGCGGACGCGCGCCCGGGATCAATCTCATCCGGCAAAGACAATTCGCGCTCGAACCGGCCGTAATCTATTTCCATGGTGAACACCTGGACCGACCCTTGCTGTTTGAGGCGCGGCTCGGGTGGCGGGCGGTAGCCGGCCAGGCGCAGCCGTCGCGGTTCTGCCTTCACAGAAAGCGCCTGTTCGCCCACGCCGGCCAGGTCCACGCAAACGACCAAGCGGTCGGGGTAACGATAGACGTTGAGGACGGGCGTCCAGCAGGGCGCGGCGCTGAAACGCACTACCTGCACGCGGGTGATCTCAGCCACCACTGCGCGCAACTGTGGTTCGAGTTGTTCCAGTTGTATTTTCACAAAATCGCTCATGGTGAAGACTCGCTTGGATTCAGAAAACCGCAACTGGCCGTGCTGGCCAGCCCGATCGATGAGGACATAAAGCGCAAGCCACCCCAGCGCGCGCCCTGAATGGGCCGAACCTGGATTTGGCATGTCTGCGGCAGCGGTGAGAGTTTCAGAGCGGTAAACATTTCAGCTTTGCTTCCATGAACTTATTTCAACATAACGATCTCCTTTTAAAAATCCATTCGAAAAGGGTTTTCTTCGTCTCACAAAATTTCGTCCGCAAAACAGAGATCGTCCCTCACATTACGGCCTTTATCGTTTTACCGACTGCGGAGGGTTGGCGTAAAAATCCCGCGCTTTCGCGAGCAACTGGTCGTTCGTAAGATGGCGCTCATTCACCACGAGCGAGCCGATGATCCGCCCGGCCAAGGGCGGGTGATGGAATTTCAACCAGGCAATGAACTGGTCCATCTCATTGCTCGTGCCAGTGCCAGTGCCGAAGATGAGAATCTGGCTGGCGGTCTGCATCGCCTCGGCCACCGGTTCGAAGAAACTATTGGGTTCCGGTTTCTCCTTGCCTCGCGAATCCTCCTCCGAATCGGGCGCATGGCGAAAATACTCTTTGGGATCGTACGGCAGGATTCGCCGCGGAGGGGCGCCATGGATTTTAGAACGGAAAATGCGGGCACTGTGGTGATCAATCACGAGCAACCAATGCGCGTCTTTCCCATCCGTTTCAACTGGAATCGTCTCCGACTGTTCAAGAAAGTGGCGTAAGGTCATGATGTCGTCCACATCAACGGGATCTTTGGTGTGCGGCCGATGCAAAACGAGGATTTGCCCATTGCGCGTCACTTTCAGGTTGCCGTTGGGTTCCTCCGCGATCTGGCCGAGATGCTTCAGCAAGGCGCGAACCGCCCGCCATTCCAGATTGTGTGAGACGGGATGTTGGAAGATGGTTTCATAGGTGCGCCGGTGCACGCCCTTGAGGGAAGGGGCCGTATTCATATTTTTCGCGGGGGAATTGATTTCACGGTTTTTGCATGACAGTGCGATTCTTTCGATTTGGCTCACTTGATGCAACATTTTGATTGTAACAATATGCGCTCAGGCTTTCGGCGGGCTGAGGCAGCCCAAGCGCTCTGAGCAGAATTGCCGCAAACGCACGATGCCCCCATGCTGGATCAGGAACTGAATCGTGTTGCTCACAACCGGCGTCAGAGATCAAAGCCTTTCTGGCCGGCCTGATGCATCACAAGTTGCAGGATCGCGTGCAATCAACCCGGTGCGCCCGCCCGACTTTTCGCGGCCATCCCGCGCGTTTTGACAGAGTGGCCGCCGGAGCGGCGCGGCCAACCTTCCA
>JBEKMW010000197.1:0-4280 GCA_049523455.1 Verrucomicrobiota bacterium
CCCGCCTTCCGGCATACTCTGCCCGGACTGGTCCCGTGCCCTCTTTATCCACTGGCTTTCCCAAAATCGCCGATCTCTCCGGTCCCTTCGCGCTATCCAGGGGGCATTCGGAACCGCCGCCGTTCGGCATTGAAATGCGCGCGGGTTGGGCGCATCCTGCCCCGGTGAATCATCTGCAACAGGCGCGCAAAACCTTTGACGTGGAGATCGCCGCGCTCAAAGCGGTGCGCGCGCAGCTCGGCGCATCGTTTCAGCGCGCGGTCCTGACGCTGGTGGAAATCCTGGCGCACCGTTGCAAAATCGTCGTCGTGGGCATCGGCAAATCCGGAAATGTGGGCCACAAAATTGCCGCCACCCTCACCAGCACCGGTTCCACCAGTGTCGTGCTGAACAGCGTGGACGCGCTCCACGGCGACCTCGGCATCGTCAATGACGGCGATGCGATCCTGGCCCTGAGCTATTCCGGCGAATCGGAGGAACTGCTGAATTTGCTCCCGGCGTTGAAGCGGTTTTCAGTAAAAATCATCGCCCTGACCGGCAATCTCCGCTCCAGTCTGGCGCGGCACAGCGACCTGGTGCTCAACGTGCGCGTGCCGCGGGAGGCCTGCCCCTTCAACCTGGCGCCCACCTCGAGCACCACCGCGATGCTGGTGATGGGCGACGCGCTGGCCATGTCGGTGTTGCAGGCGCGCGGTTTCAAGCAGAGTGACTACGCCCGGTTGCACCCGTCGGGTGCGATTGGCCGGGCGATGCTGTCGCGGTTGAGCGACATCATGCGCAGCGGCGACCGCAACCCGGTGGCGGGCGAAATGACGCCGGTCAGAGAGGCGCTGCTGGCGATGACGCGGGCCAAGTCCGGCAGCCTCAGCGTGGTGAATGCGCGCGGCAAGCTTACCGGCGTGTTCACCGACGGCGATTTCCGCCGGCACATGGCGGAGAACCCGGACCTGCTCGCGCTGCCGCTTAAAAGCGTGATGACACGGAACCCGATCTGTCTCCGCGAGGACGCGCTGGCCGCGGACGCACTGAAGATTTTCAAAGAACGGAACATTGACGATCTGATCGTGGTCAACGCGAAGCGCGAGCCCGTGGGCCTGGTGGATTCGCAGGATTTGCCGAAGTTGAAAATCATGTAACGACGTGGCGGCAGGCATCCCTGCCTGCCGTAGGGCCGGGCATCTTGCCCAGTGGGGAAAGCCTCACGCAAATCCAAGCCCCTCCGGAATTTTGCCGGTCACCGGAAAATCCGGGCGTCCCTTCCGGGCGGCAAGGATGCCGCCCTCTACGTCAGGCAGGGATGCCTGACGCTACGGATTTATTCCAGCCCGCAATTTTTTCGCGCCCGTTTCAAAACTTTCTGCGCCTGCGCTCGCGCTTTGGCCGCGCCATCGCTGAGCACCCGGTTCACGTAATCAAGGTTTGCCGCCAGTTCCGCGCGTTGCTTTCGCGCGTCGGCAAAATAACTCCAGTAATGCTCGAATAACGCCTTTTTCAAGTCCCCGTAGCCCAGGCCGCCGGCGCGCAGACGATCTTCATAATCCTTTCCCACTTCGGCGGGAGCGACGAGTTTGAGCAGTTGAATGGCCAGATTTTGGTCGGCGTCCGGCTTGGGCTCCGCTGGCGTGCGGCTGTCCATGACGATGCCCATGATTTTTTTGCGAGTCGCCTTTTCCTCGCCGAAAATCTCGATCGTGTTGCCGTAACTCTTGCTCATTTTCTGGCCGTCCATGCCGGGGACGACCGCGACCTCCTCGCGGATTTGCGGTTCGGGTATCACGAAGGTTTCCCCATATTGCTCGTTGAATTTGATGGCGATGTCGCGGGTCATCTCCACGTGCTGCTTTTGGTCCCGGCCGACGGGCACGACGTTCGAGTCGTAGATCAAAATGTCCGCAGCCATGAGCACCGGGTAGGCGAACAAGCCGTGGCTCGGGGCGATGCCCCTGGCGATCTTGTCCTTGTAACTGTGTGCCCGTTCGAGGAGGCCCATAGGCGTGACTGTGGACAGCAGCCACGTCAATTCAGTGACCTCCGACACGTCGGATTGGCGGAAGAAAACCGTCCGTTTGGGATCCAGGCCGCAAGCCAGGAAATCCAGGGCCACCTCGAGGGTGTTTTTCCGGCGCTGGGCGGCGTCGAACAGCGACGTCATGGAATGATAATTGGCGATGAAATAGAACGCTTCACCCTGGGTCTGCAAGTCGAGCGCGGGCCGCATCATGCCGAAATAATTGCCCAGATGCAGTATGCCGCTGGGCTGGATGCCCGATAAAATTCGCATGGCCGCAGCGTAACCGGGAAGCTGCGGTGTGAAAAGGGAAGAAATCTTCAAGTGCAGAGTACGGAGTGCAGAGTGCGGAATGCAAAGTGCCCTGTGGCGTCCTGAAAGGACGCTGGAAACCATTGATTAACACATACTTTGGCCGCCCCGCTCTTGCGCTCAAGAGCGGGGCGGACGTTTAGGGCCCGGTGAAGCGCAGACGATAGAAGGCGTGGGCGCCGGTCGGGGTGATGAGCTCGAGGTTTTGACCGTCAATTTGGACTGGCGGCGTGCTGACGGGCACCCAACTGCCGGGCATCAGGTTGGGCGACGTCTCAAGAACAAATCCCGAGGGATTGACGGGCCAGCCGATAACCAGGCTGCCGCCAGAAGTTGCCGTGGCCAGCGCCGGGAGGCCGGCCACATTGATGGGATTGGCCATGCCGTTTTCGCCGTAATTATCAGTGGCTTCCAACACGAGGTTCGTGCCGGTCTGCATGATCGTGACGGTCCCGGTCCAAACGCCTTGGCTGAAGTTGCAGGCTCCCGGACTGACCGGAACACCATTGGTAGTTGCCAACATGACGGTACCGGTGAAATTGGTGGCCAGAGTGTTGGCCGCGTTCTCCGCCTGGACGGTTACGGCAAACGGCGCGTCGGCAAATCGCGGCGAGGGGATCGGATTCCACACATAGTGCAATCCCGGGGTGACGAAGGGAGTCAGGTTTCGGTAGATGGAGACAGTGCCGTCATAGTAATTCATGCACACCACATCCGGCCGCCCATCGCCATTGAGATCGCAAATCGCCACGCTGCCGGGGTCGTTGCCCGTCACAAAATCGAAGCGGCTTCCCAGGGAACTGTTGGTAAAGCTGCCCGGCGTGCTCTCGTTTTGGAAGAGCGAAAGCGCGCTGGTCTGCACACTGTTGTAGCCACTGACCACAGCAAGGTCGGGCTTGCCGTCGCCGTTGAGATCGCCGAAGGCGGCCATCTGGCCCCAACTGGGCAGTGGGAAGTCCAGCGCCGGCGCAAACGAGTTGGTCGTCAGGCTTCCGGGTGTCGCCAGGTTCCGATACACCGCTATTTCCTCGGACGTAAAGCCTACGACAATCATGTCCAATTTGCCGTCCCCATCCACGTCCCCGAAGGTGATATGTTCATCGGAAGGCATGGTCGGCAAAACCACCGGAGGCGCAAACGAATTGGTGGTGATGGTGCCGCCCAGGCCCAGGTTGCGGAACAGCGAAAGTGTGCCCTCGCCGGAATTGGCCACCGCCAAGTCCGGAAAACCGTCCCCGTCCATATCGCCAATGGCCACACCCACCGGGTAATTGCCGGTTGCCAAATTGACCCGGGGAGCAAAGGCGATGTTGCCTGGCGTGCTCTGGTTCTGGAAGATAGAGAGGGTATTGTCCTCCGCACTGCCCGTGACGATGTCCGGTTTGCCGTCGCCGTTTAAAGCCTGCACCGCCAAACCATACATCGCATTTCCCCCTGGCAGATAGACCGGCGCGGCAAACGAGTTGGTCGTCAGGGTCCCCGGCGAACTAAGGTTGCGATAGATGGCCACCACATCACTGTCGGCATAGCTGGCAATGATGTCGGGTTTGCCATCCCCGTCAATGTCCGCTACCACCAAAGTGGAGGGATCGGCATAAATCCCCTTTACCCCCGGCAACACCAGTTGCGGCCCGAAGGAAGCCGCCGACAAGGCGCCGTTGGTGCCGATGTTCTGATAGATCGAGATGTACCCGCCGGAGGAGTTGCCAATGATCAAGTCCGGTTTGCCGTCCCCATCCAAATCGGCAACCACCACAGTTCCGGCCCAACTGCCGCTCGGCAGGGTGATCTGCGGTCCCAACGTGGCGGTGCTGATGGGCCCGGTGCCGGGGAAGGTAGGCAGGAACGGCGCATCGGCATAGGCGGTCAAGCCGTTG
The DNA here is from genome assembly GCA_049523455.1 of Verrucomicrobiota bacterium. Lineage (GTDB taxonomy): Bacteria > Verrucomicrobiota > Verrucomicrobiia > Limisphaerales > UBA11358 > UBA11358. The sequence continues at coordinate 4,198 of JBEKMW010000197.1, forward strand.
ACCGTCTCGGTGATCGGCGCGAAGGTCGCCCCGACCGGCACGGTCACCGTAAGATTCGTTGCGCTGGCCGTACTCACCACCGC
>JBEKMW010000198.1:0-4048 GCA_049523455.1 Verrucomicrobiota bacterium
CGCATCTGGTTTAAGCCGTCTCGCCAGGATGACGGCAAGGAAAAGGAATTGAAGGCGCTCAATGGCCGCCACGTCCATCATCCGCCGCTGCTGTTTGTGGCCAATGCTCGCAGCCTGAACGTCTATGCGCTGCTCCGCAACGAGCGTCCCAAGCCTGATACCGTCGTCTATCGCGCGCCTTATTGGAACCTGTCGGACGGCCACATGTGCAACGGTGACTTGAAGCTGCCGGTCTGCATGCCGGAGAACATTCCCGGTTTTGAAACGGCCTTCTTTAATTCCGCCTTTACCCACAGCAGCGCCGGCGCACTCACCCGTCACGCCGGCGGTCACAATGGTCTGTGGCTGGAATTAAGCCGGCGCAAGACGCCGCCCGATGCCGGATACTGGCAACGTCAGCTTGTCCGCACTCCGCACACCGTCAAACAGGTCATCCAATGATGCATCCTTTGCCCGCTGAATTCTCCAATCACGCCATTCGCGTCGCCATCGCCGGCGCCGGTGGCACGGGTTCACAAGTCCTGTCGGGACTGGCCCGCATGGAAGTCGCCTTGACCGCACTGGGCCATCCCGGGCTGGAAGTTTGTGTATTCGATCCCGATGTTGTCACCGAAGCCAATGTCGGCCGCCAGTTGTTCAGCCCCTCGGACATCGGCCAATACAAGGCGGCAGTGCTGGTCAACCGGGTGAACCTATTCTTCAATCTGGACTGGAATTATCACCCCCGCCGCTATAGCGCCGGCGCCCATTGGAACGATGAGCGCGCCGATATTCTGATTGGTTGCGTGGACACCGCCGCTGCCCGGCGCGATTTGGCCAAGACCCGGTTCAAATACTGGCTGGACTGCGGCAACTCCGACAAGAAAGGCCAGGTGATCTTGGGCACCCGCATTCGGCCCAAGAAAATCCCCAACGGTGTGCCGCTCTCAAAAGTTCTGATGGCGAAGAATCCCGGCGAACTTAAGAAGCTCGCCAAGAATCGGGGATACCACTGTCCGCCGCGGCCCAGACTGGTCACGGAGATTTTCCCGGAACTGAACGACAAACGGCGCGTGGAAGGCGACACGCCAAGCTGTTCACTGGCCGAGGCGTTGGAGCGTCAGGATTTGTTCGTCAACCAAACCGTGGCCACATTCGCCTGTCAGCTCCTTTGGCAGTTCATCCGCCACGGCGGTTTGGAAATCCACGGTTACTTCATCAACCTCCAAACCGGTCGCGTCACCCCGTTGCCCATCAAATGAAACCAAATGCGCTGGAAAATTGACGAGTGTCCGCCAGCAGTTAGCCAGAAACGCGAATGCTTCCGTCCTGGGCTATGGGAAAACATGGGTTCCATGCAATCTCCCACAGAAAACCATCGGGATCGGAGAAATATCCTGAATACCCGCCCCAAAATGCGTTTTGAGCAGGCTTTGGTAGATTTGCGCCAGCCGCTTTGGCTTCAGCCAGGACGGAATCAACTTCCTCACGGCTCCGGGCGTTATATGCCAGTGACACTCCGCCGAAGCCCTGGCCATCGGCAGAAATCCGGGCGTCTTTCACAAGGTTCGCTCGCGGGAACAAGGCGAGGGCTATGCCGCCCGCTTGGAATAATACAACGTCTTTCGTGTCCGGCATGGCTGGCCGCCATCCGAGACGCTCGTAAAACTTCCGGCTGCGGTCGAGGTCAGACACGCCCAGAGTAATGATGCTGACACGCTGCTCCATTGCTGTGCTTCGGCTGGTTAATCAAATCGTGCTTGATGGTAGTGCAATAAAAAATTTCAGTCAAACTGACGATGAATTATGACCGAAACAACCAAATCCCGTAGTCGCATCAAACTATCCGGCCGCCTTGCCGGGCCGAAGCTCCAGAGCGAAGGCCGGCGGACCGGCATCGCCCCGGCCAACCTCCAACAACATCTCGAATCCGCCGCCAACGCCGGCGCCAAAGGTCAGGCCCAATACCATACGCCTGCGGAATGGGCGCGCGTCCTGGCGCTGGCTTTGCCCCAATACCGGCCGGTACTGGTGGACCTCGAATGTGGAAGCGGCCAGCTTCTGGCCGGTGCCAGCGCTCCCTCCACCAGATATTTGCTGGGCTCTGATATCGAGCAAATATCCGCCGCGTCGAAGCAGGGCGAAGACGGGCGGCTATCCCCGCGCTTTGTTAACGGCGACATCACCAAATTCTTTTTCCTGCTCCAGGCCGTGGACTTTGCCGCCGATTGTTTCGTCCTGAACCCGCCGTGGGACCTCCATTGGTATCGCGACCGGCTGGCCGCGCTGGCCAATTCCGATTGCCCGGCGGTCGAGCTGGCGTTCAATGCTTACGATCCGCGTCTGTCCAAGGATACCATTGATTCCACCATTGCCAGCCTGTGCATGGCGCTGGACCGTTGCTCACCCTATGGCGAAGGTTTGCTCATTGCCAACGAAGCCACGTTGCAGCGGCTCATCTTCAAAGAAGATGCGCCCCACGCCGCCCTCGCCGCCCACGTCTGGGCGCATCTGACGATTCCAGGAAACATCTGCCAACCCGATTCGCCGAACCTCGGCCTGGCGAATTCCGCCATTGGCAATTCACAATTCCACACCGGGATTCTTTACTTCGCCCGCTCCCACACCCAAGGCAGCAGCCGCGACCTGAACGTGACAGACATCAAGGCCGCCCAGACCGCCTGCTTTGAACTCGGACGCGCCCGCCTCTCCTTGCGCCGCGGCCCCGTCATCCGTTCCTACGAAGGCGGCCACACCGCCGATACCGTGGAATCATGGGATGCCGCGCGCGAAGAATGGAACGCCACCCAGGCCGCCCGACCGGTCGTTAATTGGAACCTGTGGCTGGACACCGACGGCACCATCAAAACCAACCTCTCGCTCTTCGACCAGGCCAGCGGCCGCGTGAAGAAGGAACAATACCTGCGCCTGTTTGCGCTCAACGGCAAGCATCCCATGCAGTTGATCTTGCAGAAAGCCGAGCGCCGCGAACTCGAACGGGCCGTGTTGTCGTCCACCTCGCCTTGGCGCGTTGCCCCCGCCGTCGTGGATGCCGTCCGGCAGGCGCTCGAGGAATATAACGCCATCCGCGCCCCCATCGTTCCTCTCACCAAAATCCAGCGCCTGGGCTATCTGGATGACAACGACGACATTTTGTGCCTCAAGGATTTGTCGTTACGCTTCCGCGCCGGTGTCCGCTACACCATGCGCACCGAAACCTTCCGCATCCGCCGTTGGGGCACCAAGCTCAATCTCACCGGCGAACGCGACGAGGTGGAATGGGAAGGCTCCGAGCTGGCCCTGTTCATCAAAGACGGTGAGGGCATTGAACGCCTGTTCATGGAAGAGCGGCTCAAAGGCCACGACGTGCGCCTGTCCATTCAGAACGAAGGCGAGCCCTCACCCATCGAATTCAATTTGCAGCAGTTGGTTGAGCATTTTGAAATCCCCGAAGTGCCCGACGTGTCACAAACCCGGCCCGAGGAATACAGCAAGATGCTCGAACGCCTCGACCTCATCGAACAAATCGTCAACAACTGACCATGAATCCCACCTGGAGTTCCCGCGTAGCCGTCCCAGATTGCCCGCTGATTGGCCGCATCAGTTTCGTTTGGACGGTGGGGCAAGCCTCCACGCGAACCGTCTTTCTCCGCGTATCGTTTCCCATTCCCTCGCCGTTCATTGATGATTGGGCGGTCTATCGCGCGCACGAAGTCCGCGTGGTCACGGGCCTGGCCACCGACCCGGTTCTCCAAAACAGAATCGTCGCCTCCATGCGCCCCAAAATCCCAAAGGGTGGCGCGGGCATTCCACCGGCGGAGTCGTAAATCGCAAATCGTCAATCGTAAATCTGCCACGCCCGCTTTCGCGGGCGTTTCCATTTTACCGACTGCTGACCACTAACCATTATGTTCAAATTCAAACCATTCCAACGCCAGGACTACGCCGCCGCGGCCATGCACGACGGCGTCATCCTGGGCCACGACACCGGCGGCGGCAAAACCATCGCCCTGTTCGTTTGGCCGGCCCTTAAAGTCGGATTCAAGACCGACTTTGCGCCGGGTGAAAT
>JBEKMW010000199.1:0-4034 GCA_049523455.1 Verrucomicrobiota bacterium
CGCGCCAACCAGCGCTAATAAAGTTCCAGCGGGCGATATGGCAAGTGGTTTCATGCTCCAGAAAATTGACACCGCCCCGGCGCGGACGTTCATTTGTTTGTGATGATCTCAATCTGTGCGCCGTGCTTTAATTCCTCGGCGGACGGCACCTTGATGATGTCGCTGGTCACCGGGGGATTGCTCGAAGGCGGACGCGGCCCGGCGGCAGGCGGGACGACCACTGAAACCAATTCCAAATCAAAGATCAAAAGGGAATTCTGCGGAATGCCCGGCCGGCCGGCCTGGCCATAGCCGAGGTTGGGAGGAATGAATAGTTGCCACTTGGAGCCGACTTTCATGTGCAAGAGCGCCTCGGTCCAACCCGGCACTACGCCCTTGACTTGTAACATTCGCGGCTGCCCGCTTTTCAACGTGCTGTCGAATTCCGTGCCGTTCAGCAATGTGCCGCGATAATTGACCATGACCGAATCGTTGATGGTCGGCGTGGCGCCGGTGCCGTCGGTGATCACGCGGTATTGCAAGCCGTCCGCCGTGGTGATCACGCCCGGATTGTCCTTGTTGGTGGCCAGAAACGTCTCGGCTTCGATTTTGTTGGTGGCAGCCTGCGCCGCCATTCGCGCCGTTATTTTTGCCCGGTACTGGGCCGTCAAGTCCGCGAGTACCTTTTGCATCTGCGGATCGGTCAGCAGCGTCGAATTGCTGGTGATCTCTGCTTTGGCTGCTTGCACAAGCACATCCGCATTAACGGACAACTCCTGTTGCTGAATAGCGCGGGCCGCCATATGGCCCAGCCACATGCCGATCGCGTAGCTGTTTGTGTCCTGTTCCGTGGTCAACATGGTGCTGTCGGCCAACAGCAGCCCGACGGATCCCCACCCGATAATCAGAATGCCAATCAGTTGTTTCATAGTTTGAAAATTGTGAACGAGGATTCTTCCGAATTCCCCTGTCAAAAGCAACCTATTTTGCGCGCCAAATCCGGGGTGTGCAACTTGCGAATTGCTGTATCGCGGGTTTCCAACCCGCTGGTCGCCCGCCGATCCTACGCGCCGCCGGCACCCCGCTTCGCGCCACCTTTCCCAAATAATGCCTTGTCCAACGACACCACCCCCGGCCCCGCAAGCAGCAGCGTGACGTAACCCATCAAATACAGGAACGCCAGTTCGCCGCCATGCGGCCCGGTCAGGACGGTCTTGTGCACGCCCACGAACGCCACCGTCATGTCGGTCGCCAGCACCAGCGCGCTCCAACGCGTCACCAATCCGGCGATCAACAACAACGATGCAAAAAATTCCGCGAATACCGCCAGCGCCAGGCTTGCCGTGTGCCCTATGCCCAGCGGATCCGGAAAATTGGGCGCCATGGTGTTGAAATCCTTCAGCTTGCCCAGGCCATGATTGAGCAGCATGGACAGCCCGATCCATAACCGGAGCACCAGCAGGGCCAGGTTAATCGAGGCGCTGCTTCTCGCCGGAGCGAAGATTTTTTTGATCATGATGTTTTTTGGTTGACTGTACTCGTGCGGCCTCAGCCGCTTCAGTTTAAATCAAACAACAGCACCTGCGTGGGCTGCTCCGCCGCGAGGCGCAACCGGGTTTCGCCGCTTACCGCCGCGGCGTCGCCGCCGTTCAAAATCTGTCCGTCCAATTTCAATTTACCCTCCGCCACGTGCACCCAGGCGTAGCGGCCGGCCAGCAACGCGTGTTCCACCTTGTCTCCTGGTCCCAGCTTCGCGATATACAGGTCCGCATCCTGGTTGATGGCGATGGAGCCGTCGCGTCCGGCTTTTGACACCACCAGGTGCCAGCGGCCGGTTGGCGCGTTGGCCAGCGATTTCTCCTGGTAACGCGGCTTGACACCCCGGCGGTCCGGTTGGATCCAGATTTGCAGCAGGTGCACCGGTTTGCTGGGTGACGGATTGAATTCGCTGTGAGCCACGCCGGTGCCCGCCGCCATGTATTGCACCTCGCCCGTGCGAATGACGCGGCCATTGCCCATCGAATCCTTGTGCTCCAACTCGCCGCTCAGGATGTACGTGATGATTTCCATGTCGCGGTGCGGATGGGTGCCAAACCCTCCGCCGCCCGCAATGGTATCATCGTTAATGACCCGCAGGCTGCGAAACCCCATGTGGTCGGGATCATAGTAATCCGCAAATGAAAAGGTGTAATACGTATTCAACCACCCGTGGTCCGCGTGCCCTCGCTCGTCCGCCTTTCTTAATGTCATCATCGCCACCTTCACCTTTGATCGGATATTGAATGCTGGCCCCGACATCCGATGTCGGGGTTCATGTTTCTCCCCTTTGGCGTCTCCTCTCACATCGTCGCCACCAGCTCCGCGGTTTCGTAACGCACCTTCGGCAGCTTGGCATATTTATCCTCCGCCGCGCGGTAACCGAGCGCGCAGGCCACCACGGCGGCATAACCGCTGCCCGTCAGGCCCAGTATCCGGTCATACTCGGCCGAGACAAAACCTTCCATCGGGCAGGCGTCCACGCCCAATACCGCCGCGCAGGTCATCAAATTGCCCAGCGCAATGTAGGCCTGGCGCGTCGCCCACTCCTGGGCGATCCGGGCGCGCGGGCCGTTGACCACGTCACCCAACATCATGTCACGATAAAATTTCAGCGACTCGGCCGGAATTTTGCGCACGTCAACCGTCCTGCCGATCAGCTTGTCCACGTCCGCCTCGGTCATTTTGGTGCGGGCGGTAAAAACGACGAAATGCGACGCATCCACCACCTGCCGTTGGTTCCACGAGTGCGGCAGCAGTTCGGCGCGCTTGGCCGGATCATGGATCACCAGGAAACGATAGGGCTGCAAACCGTAGGAAGTCGGCGTGAGCACCAGGGCGCGTTCCAACGCCCGCCAGACGTCGGCCGGGATTTTCTTCGCGGCGTCAAACACCTTCGTGGCATAACGCCAATTCAACGCATTCAACAATTGTTCCGGTTCAAGGTGGTTCATAATCTTTGTCATTGCCTGCCCAAAATTGCACAACCCCGCCAAAATGCAAATTCAGTTCGCCCACCGGCAGCCGGCAATTATCGGCGTGCGCCTCTGCCGGCCTTGCGCTATTTCATGGGCATGCACACCGACCGCGGGATGGTTAATATTGCGCTCATCGGCTTCATGGGCGCCGGCAAATCCACGGTCGGGCGCCTCGTCGCCGAGCAGTTGCACTTCGATTATCTCGACACCGATGAAATGATCCAGGCCCGCACCGGCTGCTCCATTACGGACCTCTTCGCCCGTGACGGCGAGCCGGCTTTTCGCCAACTCGAACGGCAGGTGGTCACGGAACTCGCCGCCCGCGCACGCACCGTCATCGCCACCGGCGGCGGTTTGCCGGCCAGCCCCGCCAACCTCGCCAGCCTCAGGAATCATGCGCTCGTGGTCTATCTTTGGGCCTCGCCGGAAAAAATCTGGACCCGCGTCAAGACCCAGGTCCACCGGCCGCTGCTCCACGACTCCGACCCGCAAAAAAAAATCCGCGAGCTGCTGGCCGCCCGCGACCCTTTCTACAAACAGGCTGACGTGTTGATTAACACCGACGTCCGGTCGGCCCGCGAGGTGGCCACCCACGTGGTGCATCAGTTCAAGCTGGCAAGGTCCCGGCGGCGATGAAGGAGACCATCCGACAGCACGCGCGGGAATTGGGATTTGATGACTGCCGATTCACCACCGCCGCCGCCCCCGCCGCCGCCGGCCAATTCCAAAAGTGGCTCGCCGACGGACGCCACGGCGAAATGGCCTGGCTCGAACGCACCGCGGAAAAACGGCTCAACCCGCAAAAAGTCCTGCCCGGCGCCAAAACCGTCCTGTGCCTGGCAGCCAGTTATGAAACAGAAGCTCCGCGTTCCCCCTCCCATGAACCTGGGAAGCGAGAACGGCCCCCTCACCCCAGCCCTCTCCCCCAAGGGGGAGAGGGAGCAGACGAGCCAGAACCTCCATCGGTTTCAGGGGTTCAAGGCGCGAATTTTTCGGGGAAATCTCTACCCGATCCGCATTTGGGTCTGATTGCCCGTTACG
>JBEKMW010000200.1:0-3922 GCA_049523455.1 Verrucomicrobiota bacterium
AGCGGCCTTTCACGTCCGGCATTGGAACTTCCAGACAGCCATATCGAGCTGATTATATTTATGCCAAGAGTTTCATCAAAAAAACCAAGGGCCAAGGCAGCCAAAGCTATTGCCGCGGCCGCCAAACCGCCCGAGGCAAGCGCGTCGGCCGCCACTGGGGTGGCGGAGCCGCCGGCAGCGGTCCCGGAGCCTGCCGTGCCTGAAGCGGCAGCGCCGGAGCCTGCCGCCGAAGCGGCCGAACTTCAACCGCCTTCCACGCCGGTCGAGCCGGTCGAGGAAACCAAGGTTGACGAACGGCGCGGGTCGCAGCGCGATAAAATCGCCGCCTCGCTCAACATCGCCAAACTCCAGGCGATGAACATGACCGAGCTGAACACCATGGCGCGCGAACTGGGCGTCGAAAACTTCGGCACCATGCGCAAGCACGAGGTGATTTTTCACATCCTCCAGAAAAACGCCGAGCGCGCCGGCGTGCTGTTTTCCGAAGGCGTGCTGGAAGTGTTGACGGAAGGCTTCGGCTTCCTCCGTTCGCAGAGCTTCAATTACCTGCCCTGCCCGGAAGACATCTATGTTTCGCCGTCGCAAATCCGCCGGTTCGACCTGCAAACCGGCAACTTGATCGCGGGCCAAATCCGCCCGCCCAAGGAGAAGGAGAAGTTCTTTGCGCTGCTCAAGGTCGAGGCGGTGGATGGCGAAGACCCGGACAAGGCCAAGGAAAAAACGCATTTCGACAACCTTACGCCGCTGTTCCCCAACCGGCGGTTCATCCTCGAAACCGTCCCCGAGGAGGTCAACACCCGCGTGCTCGATTTGGTGTGCCCCATCGGCAAAGGCACGCGCGGCCTCATCGTGGCGCCGCCGCGGACGGGCAAGACGGTGTTGATGCAAAAAATCGCCAATGCCATCTTGAAAAACAATCCCGAGACCTATCTGTTCATCCTGCTGATTGACGAACGGCCCGAGGAAGTCACCGATATGGAACGTACCTGCAAAGGTGCCGAGGTGATTTCGTCCACCTTTGACGAGCCGCCCGAGCGCCACGTGCAAGTGGCCGAAATGGTCATCGAAAAGGCGCGGCGCATGATCGAGCACAAGCGCGACGTGGTGATCCTGCTCGACTCCATTACGCGCCTCGCCCGGGCCTACAACACCATCCAGCCGCATTCGGGCAAGATTCTGTCCGGCGGCGTGGACGCCAACGCGCTCCACAAGCCCAAGCGATTCTTCGGCGCGGCGCGCAACATCGAGGAAGGCGGTTCGCTCACCATCATGGCCACCGCCCTGGTGGACACCGGCAGCCGCATGGACGAGGTCATCTTTGAAGAGTTTAAAGGCACCGGCAACATGGAAGTGCATTTGGACCGCGCGCTGGTGGATCGGCGCATCTTTCCCTCCATCAACATCGAGCGCTCCGGCACGCGCAAGGAAGAGCTGCTCTACCATCCGGACGAGTTCAGCCGGGTCGTCATCCTGCGCCGCGCGCTCACCGGCGTGCCGCCCGTTGAGGCCATGGAACTGGTTTTGGGCAAGCTCAAGAAGACCAAGAGCAACATTGAGTTCCTGTTGAGCATGACCGTGGGCTGACGACAAATTGGCTTGCTTCCGCGGCTGATTTTTCCAGAATGACACCTCTGGAAACGCGGCCTTTGCCCCGAGGCAGGGCGCTCGGCATGACGAGCGCCGCCAGGCCGTCGTTTTCGCATGGCCAAGCCAATGTAGCTCAGCGGTAGAGCAACGGTTTCGTAAACCGTCGGTCGCCGGTTCAATCCCGGCCATTGGCTCCAGCCCTAACTGCCGAAGCAGCAAGGGGTTATGGGTCAATGGGTCCCTAACGGACACCAAAACGGACACCAATTTTCCAATCCGTAGGAAACCCGCATAGGCCGGCTTAATCCGCCGACTATCGGCTACCGGACCGGATTCGGCTTCATTTATCCTCGCGGTTGCGTGAAAAGATTATGAAAGCACGTTACCGCTTAATCTGTCGGGGCCTTCGTGGTGGAAAGTATTATTGTGTGGACTCCGTTACCGGCAAACGGACCAGCTTGCACACCGGCAAGGAAGACGAAGCCCGGCAAATCGTCGAAGCCAAAAACAACGCCCTGCGCCAGCCCGCGCTCAATTTGCACATTGCCAAAGCCTATCTGGCCGGCACAGATTCGGGCGTCGCGACGCGGACCTGGCAACAGGCATTGGACGCGCTGACGGCCAGCAAACAAGGCGCCAATCAGGAACGCTGGCGGCGTGCCAGCGCGGACAAGGCTTACGATCTCATCCGGCATCGAATCATCATCGAGACGCAGGGCGAAACGCTGTTGAAAGTGCTGCGGCAAGGCACCGTTTCGACCAACATTTACCTTCGCCGACTGCATAATTTCTGTTTGGACATGAACTGGCTGCCCTGGCCGATCATTCCCAAACGCCAGTGGCCGGAAATCAAATTCAAGGAGAAACGAGGCATCACCTGGGAGGAACATCAGAAAATTGTTGCGGGCGAAAGCAACGCGGAATTGCGCGATTATTATGAATTATTGTGGCATCTGGGTGGTTCGCAAACCGACATGGCTTCACTGCGGGCCGAGGATGTTGATTGGATGGATCAGACCATTTCGTATGCCCGCATGAAAACGGGCAGCCCGGCCATCATTCGCTTTGGCGACGCCGTGGTTAAAATTCTCCAGCGGCGGCCCGCCACGGGGTATTTGTTTCCGCAAATCGTGTGCTGGAAGGAATCCGACCGCGCAAAGGCGTTCTTTCGCCGGCTTCTGTTGGTTGGTGTTTCGGGTGTCTCTTTGCACAGCTACCGTTACGCTTGGGCCGAACGGGCCAAGACGTGCGGATTTCCCGAACGATTCGCACAAGAGGCGCTCGGTCACGGCAGCAAGGCCGTCGCGCGGGCGTATGCGAAAAAGGCCAAGGTTCTGGTTCCCTCCTTGGAAGAATACGAGCGGGAGCACGAGCAAAGGGAGCACGAACAAAAGGTGGTGACGTTGGCTGTGAGGCGGAGCGAATCGACGATAATCGAAACAAACAGGCAGGATACCGCCGAAATCTCGACTGCATGAAAACGGTTTTAAACTTGGCCGGTGCTGAGGGCCGGTTCGTTGGCTGCGTGCGCACCGCCATTGCGCACCCGGTTTCGTGCAGCACGTTCGTTCTTGTCTTTGATCTTAAGCCGGATGATCTCGGTGGCCTTGGTCATCCATTTAAGGTCGTTTTTCTTTTGTTCAACCTCGACCGCCAGAAAAAACTTTACGGCCCCTGGCGGCGGGTATCCCAAAGGCTTGAGCACGCCGGCGCTTACCAAAATGGGAATGTGTTCAGGTTCAAAGCCCAGCCGGTAAGCCGTTTCGGCGGCGTTGATGCGTCCGGGCAGTGAAATCAGATTGAGAATTTCTTTGCGTTCAGGATTCATGTGTTTTCGTGTTGAAAATTACGGCGGTAGCCCTGGGAGCGACTCGCCCGCTTCGATTTGGCCATCTGCAATTTTTGCGTGCGCTGCAGGGCCAGCCAGGCTCAAAAACAGCTCATTAGTCGCCGTTTCGTCGCGTTGGTAACGCGCGAGCAATCGCCGCGCCCAGGCCAGACTCTGCTGGAATTCAAAAATCTTGAGATAGCCGCCGGCGACACGGTAAGCGATCAGGCGGCCATCCCCCCGTTGCGCAAGTTTCCTGGCCCAATCGACAAAAAGATGGAGAACACTAGTCATGTTTTTTTCAAGCATGTTGCCGTTTCATAAACCACGTTAGAAACGATAGTTTTCCAATAAATCGCCGGGCCTTGGCCGCCGAAGCAAAGCAAGCGAAACCTCAACTTCTTGACTGTGGCAGTCTTCAGGCTCGCCAAACTCGATCAAGTAATCGCGTTGGCCTTCGTTGGCTGAGGGCAGTTCTCTCACAATGCCAGACATTCCAGCGTGCAA
>JBEKMW010000201.1:0-3792 GCA_049523455.1 Verrucomicrobiota bacterium
TCCACAACGCGGTGGCGGAGGAAACCAACACCTACTTCCACTTCGCGGCGCTGGACATCCCGCATTCGGCGATTTATGCGGAGGGTTCTTCGGCGAACTCGCCGTTCCTCAATGAGTTCATGGCCGCACACAATATCAAGGTGCTGGGCTATTTCATGCCCGCGGTGGACGGGTCGCGCTTCGGCGGCGGCTCGCGCATCCAGTCGCTCATGCCCGAATTGAAGCCGGATGAATTGCCCCGCCTCAACTGCGGCGACCCGGATCTGACCCGTCAACTTGGTTACGTGGATTTCACCAACCCACATGCTCTGGAACTCATCCGGCGCGACCTGAAACATGCCTTGGACCTGGGCAACGCCGGCAGCATGGTGGACTTTGGCGATCTGGTGCCGGATTCCGCCGTGTTCTACAACGGCAAGCGCGGCGCCGAGATGCACAACTTCTATTCGTACGAATATCACAAAACCGTCAGTGAATATTACCGCGAACGGCGCGGGGACGATTTCATCCTGTATGGCCGGGCGGCCACGCCGGGTGACCAGCATTGGGTCGGCCAATTCGCCGGCGATCATTCCTCCAACTTCGACGGCCTCAAGGCCGTGCTCACCGGCGCCCTGAGCCTGTGCTCCTGCGGTTTCTCCAGTTGGGGCAGCGACCTGGGCGGCTATTTCGGTCTGCCCGAGCCGGCGGTGTATATGCGCTGGATCGAATTCGGCTGCTTCAGCCCCATCTGGCGGCCGCACGGCAAAGCCACGCGCGACCCGTGGTACTTTGGCGACGCGGCCGTGGCCAGCTACAAGTACGATGCCTGGGTGCGGGAAAATATCTTGAACTACACCTACAACGCCGCCGCCGTGTCGCACGACACCGGTATTCCCATCATGCGCTCCATGCCCCTCTCGTTCCCCGGTGAACAATCCGTGGCGCCCGTTCGCGATGAATACATGTTCGGCGACTACCTGCTCGTCGCCCCGGTGCTCAATGAAGACACCTCGCGGACCATCGCGTTCCCGTCCGGCGTGTGGACAAGTTTGTGGGACGGAAAGACGGTTTCCGGTCCGGCCAAACGCGAGGTCAGCGCACCGCTCGATACCATCCCGGTCTATCTGAAACAAGGGGCCGTGGTCTCGGTACAATTGGATAAGGCCTTGCGTTTTGGCGAGAGCATGACTCCCGGCCGTGTGAACGCGCTGGTGGTCACCCCGCCCAAGAAGACCGAAACCATCTCCATCCTCAATGGCAAGGGTGAACTGGCCAACGTGCCGGTGCAAACCATGGACAACGGCGGATTCGGGTGGGTGCTCGAAAACCTTCCCGAAATGAATTATGTCATCGTCTATGGCATCTCCAACGCCGGAACGGTGAAATTGGACGGCGAAGTAGTCTCGGCGCAAACCGGCGTGGCCCTTGACCAGATGGCTCCGGGCTGGGAAGCCGACACCGCCGGCAACCGGCTCATCGTCCGCCTGCCCGACACCGCCCCCGGCCAAATCCGCCCGCCTGCCACGGTCGAAGTGGACCCGAAAGCCGTCAGCCAGTAAGCGCAAAAGCAGAAATTGGGAAAGCAGAAAGCAGAAATCGTCGAGCTGTTCATGAACGGGGACGCCGTTGCGGCGTCCCCGTTTGTAGTTTGTATTTTGGCGGATGGCACGAATGGCGGGGGTCGGCGCGCGTGAACCATCTGACAAGTTGCCCCGGCGCGCGGCCTTCAGGCCGCTTCGGCACACGAAAGCAGTTGGATCAAACGATTGATGTCTAAGCAGGCGGTGTGGAAGCGGCGTAAACGCCGCGCGCCGCGAGGTTTTGCGTTTGTGGGAACTTCCCAGATGCACCAGGAGCAGCAGGTTCGGAATTTTCTGCTCGACGGCTGATTGCAAAATATGTCCAATTCACCAAAGCGAATGAATAAAATCACTTCACGTGCCATGAAATGTTTATCTCTCCCTTCTCCCTCCGCCCGATGCGCGGCGGAAAAACCATTGCCGGGCCTGTCCGGCCAATCACAAGCCATTTGCGCCCTAATGTTTCTGGTGCTGCTGGCCGCCTTCCTTCCGGCCAGCGCGAGCGGCAAGGATTCCGAGGGCTGGGGCGTCAACGCGCTGGTGCTCAAGGCGCCGTGGCCCGGGGCCCCTTCCGTGGACGACTTGTTGGCCGATGGGGCCCATACGGTGGTATTGGACCGGTTCTATCGCGCCGGCGGCATTGACCGCCCGGCCACGCCCACTGAATGCCGCGTCTCCTACGATAACGATGCGCTCAACGTGGTTTTTCGCTGCAAGGAAAAAGACATGGCGTTCCCCACTTCGGATTTGATTTACCCGGTCAACCAATCCGCCGGCACCAATCGGCTGGCCAACTGGATGGCCATGTTTGGTTCCCCGGGCGGCTGCGACTCCTGGCCGCCCTTCCCCGATGAAGTGGACGTTTTGATTCAGCCCGACCCCGCCAGCCCCTCCTACTACCAATTCTCGGTGACGCCGGACGGCGCCAAATATGGCCGCGAGTACACCTTGAATACGAATTCCCCTAACGTACCCGATGAGCGCGATCGCATTCGCGGTTCCACCGTTGCCAAACACGTGGATGTCTTTGAAGCTACCGTTACCAAGCACGCCGACGAGTGGGTGGTCAGTTACCGCATACCGTGGGCCACCTTGGGCGGCCTGCCGAGCTCCCATTTTGGCTTTTTGCCGATGCGCACGCGCTGGCGCGACGGCGAATTCAGCAGCCCGGTGGCGATTGATTTTGAGGAATGCCTCCCGGTGGACCTCCTGATCGAAACCAGTTTCTCGGGCAGCGCAACCGTCAAGGACGCCGATTCCTCCTTGTGCCAACTGCCCTCCGGCATTTTCCGCTGGCAGCGGCCGGCGTTCATGTTCCATCCGGATGCCGAAATGCGGGAACAAATCTGGCAGTTGGAATCGTCCCTGGGCACGCCCACTGACATGAAAAATCTGGGCCAACGCATTGATCTTGCGCAGAACTGGATGGACCTGATGACTGGCGAAGGATTCCAGCCGCTGCCCCGTGCCTGGGGCGACGTAACCAACAACCTCATCCTGGCGCTGTGGCGGCAAAAAGTGAACCTGGCGCTGGAGCAAAATGACACCACCAAGGCCTGCCAGATACTCGACTCCTACCTGAGCCAGCTCGATACCATGTCCCGCTGGTGGTACGCCGACAGCTCCCCCGGCGACATCCTCAAAGACCATTGGCAAGCGGTGGCCAAGGCCGACAGCCTGGAAGTGAGCGGAAACACTCTCGTGATGCATGGCACGGCCGGCGGCCATCCGGTTGACCTGCACCTGGTCCTGCCGCAGACCGGCGGCGTAAGAATCTTCGGCAAAGACGAAGGCTTCTTCAAACCGGACCAACTGCTGCCCCTGAATGTGAAGCAGTCCTCCGGCTCGTGCACCATCACCACCGCCGATGGCAAGGTGGTCATTCAGCAAAATCCGTTCTCGGTGGCCTTCTATAATGCCGCCGGAGAAAAAGTGACAGAAATCGCCCCCGGCAAACTGGCGTTTCTGTTCGATGCAGACGGCCAGATCACCGGCGTTGATTTCCGGACCCATCTGGATACTGACGAGGTCATTTATGGCTTCGGCGAGAAATACGATAATTTCAATCAACACGGGCACGTGTTGACGCTCTGGGGCGCGGACGACTGGGTGGGCAACGGATTGGGTTTGCGCAACACCACCTATAAACTCGTCCCGGTCATCCACAGTTCCAAAGGCTACATGATCTTTGACGATTCCTCCTATCGCCTAAGGGCGGACGTTGGCGTGG
>JBEKMW010000202.1:0-5344 GCA_049523455.1 Verrucomicrobiota bacterium
TTGCGGGGACGGCCGGGAATTGATTCGGCGAAGTGCCCTGACGGTTGCGCCGTTTGCGCGGACGTCTGCCCGACCGACGCCATCACGCTGAATGGCAAAGAGGTCCGCCTGGACCTGGGCCGCTGTCTCTTTTGCCCCGAATGCGAGCGGGCCTGTCCGGAAGGCGCCATCCGCTTTACCCGGGAACATCGGCTGGCGGCTTCGTCGCGCGAAGCGCTGGTGCTGGGGGAAAAGGAATTGCAACTGGCCCAGGCTCTGGACCACCGGTCGCGCAGGCTTTTTGGCCGTTCGCTCAAACTGCGGCAGGTGAGCGCCGGCGGTTGCAACGGCTGCGAGGCCGATGTGAACGTGCTGAACACGGTGGTATTCGACCTGGGCCGGTTCGGCATTCAGTTCGTGGCTTCCCCCCGCCACGCGGACGGCTTGCTCATTACCGGCCCGGTCACGCGCAACATGGTTTCCGCCCTGCGCAAAACATACGACGCGGTGCCGGCGCCCAAGCTGGTGATCGCCGTCGGTGCCTGTGCCATTTCCGGCGGGCCGTACCTCGGCCACGCCGAGCAGTGCAACGGTGCGGACAAAATTTTGCCGGTGAACCTGTATATTCCCGGTTGCCCGCCGCATCCCATCACGATTTTGGACGGCTTGCTGCGGCTTTTGGGGCGGCTGGATTCCGTGGCAACGGCTTAAGTCGCATCGCGAAAATTTTTGGCACTGTCCCAATTAGAGGAGCGCGGCATTCATGCCGCTTCAACGGCCAAAGCACTTCGCCCCTGGAATCGGGCTGACTCGCGCCATTCACTGCAAATTCGGACACTACCAATTTGGGGGTGGTGCCCTAAATTAAGGAGCGCGGCTCTATGAGCCGCAGCACATCCCCATGCAATCCAAGCCGCTGCGGGTCGCAGACCCGCGCTCCGAAAACAAATCGGGACACTACCAATTTGGGTGGTGATTTGATTTGTGCGCCCGTATCTTCCTCCCGCGTTTATGGCGACGCTCAAACCTTTTGCCGCGTTGCGGCCCAAACCGGAACTGGCGGCGCGGATCTGCGAATTGCCCTACGACGTGCTCTCCTCGGAAGAGGCGCGCGCGCAGGCGGTGGGCAATCCTTTGAGCTTCTTCCACGTCAGCAGGCCCGAGATTGATCTGCCGCCGGCCACCGACGTTCACGCACCGGAGGTTTATGCCCGCGGCCGTGAAAATTTCCAGAAACTCATCCGGGACGGCGCACTCCAAGCCGACCCGCAGCCGTGTTTTTATCTTTACCGTCAAATCATGGGCGGCCACGCACAAACCGGTGTGGTGGCCGCCGTCAGTTGCGAGGATTATTTGCAGGGTATCGTCCGAAAACACGAACTGACTCTTCCGGACAAGGAGGACGACCGGGTGCGGCACATCGAAGCGCTGGACGCTCAAACCGGGCCGGCTTCGCTGCTGTACCGGGCGGTGCCGGCGGTGGAGGAGTTCGTGGCCGGGAAAATCTCCGGTGAACCGGCGGTTGACTTCACCGCGGGCGACGGCGTGCGGCACACGGCGTGGATGATTCGCAGCGCGAAGGAAATTCGATTCATCGAGTGGGCATTTGCGCAGGTTCCGTCGTTATACATTGCCGACGGCCATCACCGCAGTGCTGCGGCGGCGCGCATTTTTCAATCGCGGCGGGGGGCCGGCCACTGTGGACAATTTCTCGCGGTGATTTTTCCGCACACGCGGATGCAAATCATGCCCTACAACCGCGTCTTGACGAATTTGAACGGCTGGACGCCAAAAGAATTGCCGGAAGTTCTAAGTGTGGCTTTTGCGATTGACCCGCACAGCACGGCCAGGCCCATCCAGCCGCACGAAGTGGGGCTTTACGCCGGTGGCCGATGGCTCAAGCTCGTCTTCCGCCAAAGATACCTGGAGGCCCGCAATCCGGCGGAGTTGCTCGACGCGGCGCTTCTGCAAAAGCATGTCCTGGATCCCATCTTTGGCATCGCCGACCCGCGCACCAGCGACCGCATCGCTTTCGTCGGCGGCATTCGCGGCGCGGCGGAACTGGAAAAGCTCGTGGACAGCGGCCAATACGCCTGTGCCTTTGCCATGTTCCCGCCCGCGACCGAAGACATGATGGCGATCGCCGACGCGGGCCAGATGATGCCGCCCAAAAGCACTTGGTTCGAGCCCAAGCTCCGCGACGGCATGTTTTGCCACGTGATTTCGTGAAACGGGATTTGTGAACTGCTTTTTGCCGTTCTCCGGTTTAACTTGCCCCATGCCTTTGACCCGCCTTGAACGCAGTCTGCGCGCCACCTTCATCGGCATGGCCACCAACGCCGTCCTGTCGGCGGCGAAGCTGGCGGCGGGCATCCTGGGCCATTCGCATGCGCTGGTCGCCGACGCCACGGAATCGTTTGCGGACGTTTTCAGCTCGCTCGTGGTCTGGCGTGGCGTCGTGCTGGCCGCGGCACCGGCGGATGAGGACCATCCCTATGGCCATGGCAAGGCCGAGCCGCTGGCGGCGGCGGTCGTGGCGGTCCTGTTGTGGCTCGCGGCCGGTTGGATCACCATCAAGGCGTTCGGCGATGTCACGACCACGCCGCATCCGTCGCCCGCGCCGTTTACCCTGGTAGTGCTGGTGGTGGCGGTGGCGGCCAAGGAGATTCTGTTCCGCTTCCTCTGGCGCGAAGGGCAGGCGTTGGACAACATCGTGGTGCGCGCGGACGCCCGGCACCACCGCACCGACGCAATCACGTCCTTCGCCGCCGCTGTCGGCATCAGCCTCTCGCTGATCGGCGGGCCAGGCTACCGGGCCGCGGATGATTGGGCGGCCATGGCGGCGGCTTGTGTCATCGCCTGGAACGGCTGGGGGTTGCTGCGCCCGGCGCTGAACGAATTGATGGACACCGCGCCCGACCAAAAAATCCGCGACCAAATCCGGCGCCTGGCCGAAACCGTCGGCGACGTGGCGCGGGTGGAAAAATGTTTTGTGCGCAAGATGGGCTACCAGTTTTACGTGGACATGCACGTGGAAGTGGACCCGCAAATGTCGGTTCTGCGTTCGCACGAAATCGCCCACGCGGTGAAGGATAAAATCCGCGAGGCCATGCCCGCGGTGAGCGACGTGCTGGTGCACATCGAGCCGTTGAAGGTGTCGGCGGACAAAAACGCGCCTCCTGCGGCTGATCTTGAGCCGTAAGCAGTGATTTTCCTGTTCCTTCTTACCACGCAGGCAGGCAAGGGTCCGGACTGACACCTACGTTGAGAAGATTTGATACGATTTTGCATTCAAAGCGCCATAAGCTGGCAGGACGCGCCGCACGTTAACTTGGACTGCGCAGACATGTCTGCGCTTTGATTCGACGCGACATGTCGCGTCGAAGAAAGCGGCGTCGTGCCGCCGCACTCCACACAGTTAGTCGCGCTTTGAAAGTAAATCAGTTTGAACCGTGAAATACAGCGAATAGGGAAGGACTTTTTTCGCGTGTTTTCAGTATTTCGCCGTTTCCTCGTTTCTTTGTTCCGTCTGCCGAATCCGATTCGGCGATACGGCAGATTGCCAATCCAATGCCACTAGGATTTGAGGTGTAATTTTGGGAGGGTTTTGCGGACACGGCGATGTTCCTTCACCATGGCCACTCCCATTTTATAAAGTAATGCTTCGAGTTTTCGCCCGTTTTTGAGGGCCGGATGGCCGGCACCAGGGTCAGGGGCACGTAGAGGCAGCGGCGGCGGCCATGCTGGGTGAAGGAGAGCAGCCAGGCCGGATGCTTGTCCCCCCGCGCACACGCCGCGCAGTTCTTCCGAATGCACGGTTTATAGACCCTGGCCAGCGAGCCTTTGAGGGCGGGCCACAGGGCGTGGAACTGGGTTTGGCAGATTTGCGTTGCGATCGGAGTCATTTTCATTGTATGTATATGACATAATATACACACACTCACAACCTTTAAAATGAAAAAAAACGCCTCCCCACCGGCCACCGGCTGCCGCCCCCAAAGCCGTCGCTCCGTCCCAAGCCCTCAAACTGTTCCTCCAAGTCGTGGCTTTGGCCGACCTCCAGGCTCCCGCTGGCTCCTATCAGCGGCTTTGGGTGCCGTTCATCACCCTCTGGTATCTCATCTGGCAATGGCTCCAACCCAAGCATACCTTGGACGCCGTCCTGACCGATGCCCGGCGGGGCGGTGCCGACGGCCTCTGCGCCAAAGGCAAGCCCTTATCTCAGGGCATTCAGTCCACGGCCACCACCGCCTTCTCGGATGCCCGCCAACGCTTGCCGCTGGAGTGGGTGCGCCAATGCTTCAGCCAGCTTGTGGCCGCCCTGCTCACCCTGGGCGAGGGGCGCGACAAAGACTTGCCGGTCGAGTTGCTGGATGGCTCGACCAAGCGTCTGCGTCCCCATGGCGACGTCGCCAAACACTTCCCCGCCCACCGGACCCGCCGCAAGCAAGCCTATTGGTGCGTCGCCCGGGTGGTGGTTGGCTTCTGCGCCGCCACGGGGATCGCGACCGCCGCGCGGATCGCCTCGATTCATGTGAGCGAGCAAGCGCTGGCCGTGGCAGTGATGCTCAAGGCGGCCAAACGGGTGCTCTACATCGGCGACCGCAACTTCGGCGTCTGGCGGGTGGTGCGCGCGGCGGTCCAGGGCGGCGGGCAGGCCCTGGTGCGGCTGACGCAGGTCCGGGCCAAGAGTTTGCTGGGGCGAAAACGTCTGCCCGCTTTTCTGGACGGGGCGGTGGTTTGGTCCCCCAGCCCCCACGATCAGACCGACCCCGACCTAAACAAGGAATCGGTGGAGGGGCGCTTAATCATCATCCGCGCGCAGCGGCGCGGCTATCGCCCGCAAACCCTTTACCTCTTTACGACCTTGACTGATGTCGCCGCCTACCCGCCCAAGCGTTTGCTTGAACTCTACGACTGGCGCTGGCAGGTGGAGTTGAACTTCCGATCCGTCAAATCCACCATGCAAATGGACCAGTCCGAGGCCAAATCCGCCCAGATGGTGTGCAAGGAGTTCTACGCCGGGCTAATGGCCTATAATTTGGTGCGCGGGCTGATGGCCGCAGCGGCGGCGGAAGCGGGTTGCCGCCCGGTGGAACTTTCCTTCAGCAGGGTCCATGGGCTGCTGGCGACGGTCCTGACCGAACTGTTCATGGCGTGGATGTCCCAGCCGGCTCGACACCGTCGCCTGATTTGGCTGTTGGCGGAAGCCGCGGCGGCCAAACTGCCACGACGCCGCAAACCGCGCCAGAACGAGCCCCGAGCGCAGTACTACGAGCCCCAGGTCTTCCCGAAAATCAAAGGCTCCCGCGAGGAGGCCCGCGAGGAACTCAAAAAATCCCTTTCAAAAAACTAGTGGCATTGG
>JBEKMW010000203.1:0-3622 GCA_049523455.1 Verrucomicrobiota bacterium
GCCGCCACCGTAGGACAGGCGTCGCGCCTGTCTCTAAGCTCCCAAGACGCTCCTCCCATTAAAGAGATTGAATTGCTTTCGCATAGAGTTAAAGTGGGTCGGTTAGTGAGCGGAAAAAGTCGCGGATGCAGAAAATGCATTTCATGCGCTTGGAATGCGGGTGTGGTAGCTTACTGTTCTCTCATGGTCCCAGATCCGGGAAGGGCACTGGTGTCGAAGGCGAGGGGTTGGTTTTCAATTCAGGCCGGAATCATTGATGCGCATCCAACGGACTTTTGACCCCCAATCCGGGTTTCTGCATGACGTGGGTGTAAAGCTGCGTGGTGGTCAATTCCTTGTGACCGAGCAGCTTCTGGACTGTCCGTGTATTCGACAATGGCCCGATGGTAAGCCAGGCGCTGGGCATCCGGCAGGCGCAGGGAGGGCAAAACCTCCGCCCATTGCGGAAACCAGACGCCTTGAGATGACAGCATGGACTGGGCCATATAACAAACCGACTAAAGCCAAAGTGACTTTGGCTTTTGTCGGTCTGTTATACAAGCCAAAATCGGGCTGGGCGGTGGGGTGGGGAGGGCTGGCGATTATCGTTAAAAACCCTGACAAATGGGGTTGACGGGTTCAGCGACGAGGGGTAAATTCAGACTGTGAAGACGGAAAATCCAACCCGGCTGAGCATGGGTTAATAATAATGTTAGGCTGCTCTCGCTTATCCCAATATGATTGCGTGGATGCTTATTCGTCACGACAGTTGGTATGGCTGGATGTTTCTCGGACTGGCTTTTGTGATTATCTTTCCAGACGAGTTTCTTGAAAATATCCGTTTGCCTCTTACTTGGCGGTATCTTATTTGGGTTGAGGCGATTCTCATCGGCATCGTTGTTGCTGCTATGATTGTTTTGATGCACTACTACACAGATTTGCGGTGGTTCTTTCCACTGATTCCATTCGGATTAGTAGCGGTGTTTCGAGTCATTTTGTGGCGTCTGACACGTTGCGGTGGAGATGAGTTATGATACCGCAGCCTAACAAGAAAAGCGCTGGAACGAGCGGCCACTCCGCCTTGAGCTTTGACCGAGCTATAAAATCGATTATTCTTGTTGCATTGCTGAGTTGGCGGCCGGTGGCCGTCGTTCAGCTTTGGGTCGTTAGGCCACATTACACTCTTATGAAAAATACAGTCGCCTCCATTTTGGCCCTGCTCTGCATGATCGGTCCCGGTTTTGCCCAAGAGCAAGCGATCCCAGCTTTCCGGATTCTCCCGGAGGACGTGGTTCATGACAATATTCATCCGTTTCGGTTCAACACGAACTCATTTGCAGTAAGATGGACGTTCACCGAAGCAGGATCGAATAAGATACTGGCATTTAATGAGACTCACAAAGGCCAAAAGACGTGCACGGCTATCGGGAGTTTTACGACACCGCCTAGTGTCTGGAATGTTGGCACCAACTACAGCCAATGGAAGGACGGTTGGCTGAAACATAGGACCGACGCGATGTTTTGCGAAACAGAAGATGACCAGAAAGCCATCATCGCGGGTTTGGAAGACAAATGACTACGTGCCCTAACCATTCACTTCAGCCAACGCCGGTTGGCCGTCTCAGTTCCGCATTCGCGGTTGACATCGCAGCCCCGGCGTGGCTGAGTTCTGGTCGTTAGACCGCACGACCACGACCTATGAGCTTTGATGTGTTCTTACAGAGATTTGGTGGCGGCAAACCCGCCGAGGTAAGCCGAGAGCCGGTGTTGGCTGTTCTCCGCACCACTAAATTCAGGGGGCCAGATGATTTCGGCGTTTATGTTGTTGAGTTTCCTGATGGTCAGGAAGTCGAGCGTTCCGCCGAGGGGCTTCAAGGTCCTGGTGCCTTTAAGGATTGCTCTTTTGAGATTCACGGCATGAGTCCACATTTGGTCAGGTTTATGTTCGAGGTTGCGAAGGCGGGCGACATGGTCATGCTGCCTGCGATGGAGGATTTTGTTCCGATTCTTTCGCGGCCAGAGCAGCGGAAGGAATTGCCAGAGGATTTAGCAGGCAACGAACCGGAGCCAGTAGGTTGCGATTCGCCGGAGGAGCTTGATTTGTTGCTTTCAGGTGGCTATGCCGGATGCAGAAGTGTCGAGAGCAGATTTTGCGTCAGAACCGTGGGGAGTATCAATGCGCCGGAGCCGACGGCCACTGCCCCTTGAGATTTTGATTGAGCGATGAATATGGGATGCCATTATTGCATTCGGAGCGTGGCCGCCGGTGGCCGCGGCTCAGCTTTGAAACTTAAACCACTCACGCGATGACACTAGTTCGATTCATCACGGGAATCATTGGAACGCTGGTTTTCGGCATTTTGCTGATCTTTGCTTGCTGGATTCTAGCTGCCGGCTGCTCACGCGCCCACATCATTGTCGCCAATCAGTCCGGCACGATTCTTAGCAATCTGGTGATTTCTGGTTCGTGCAAGCAGCGCCATGCGGATACACTTGCAGCACAGTCTGAGTGGCGCACCGTGACGCCCTATGACAGCGGGCTGATGCGTTTTACCTTCGATAGCGCCGGGATGAGCTACGGCACAAACACCGAATTGAATGCAGGTTTCTTGGGAGTGGTTTACACGATTAACTCCAATATGATGATCACACTCGAAAAGAGATGATGAAATGGTGACTTGGCCTAACAAGAAAAGGAATGTAGATAGCCCGGAGCGAAGCGGAGGGTTATTTACATTCCCGGGTTGAACGAAAACAACGGCACTGCAGCGAACCGCCGCCCCGACGGGGAGTCGGGCGGATCGGGCAAGTTGTCAGCGATTATTGCAGCCGTCCGGGCGTTTCCGGCGGCGGTCGCTGAGCTCACCTCTGAGGTAATCCGTCAACGGTTTTTTTTAGGATTTTTTCATTGGTTTTTTAAAAGGGCTTTTACCCAGTTCGATGCAGTCGAACAGGGCCACCAGTGGGCTGCCGTGTTTGGGCAAGGCGGCTTCGTAGATGGCCTCCTGATAGAGGGTGGAGTCTCCAGTTGACTTCCAAACCATCCCGAATTAGACTGGTTGGAGACTGGTTGTTAAGGAAAAGACATTTATGCCCGCAACGATAAGCATTGGAGCCTTTGACGCGAAAACCAGGTTTTCTGAACTTTTGGAGCGCGTGAGACAGGGTGAAGAAATCACCATCACGAAACACGAAAAGCCGGTGGCGCGGCTTGTGCCCTTTGCAAAACCCAGCCAAGTGGACCTGGCGGTGCTCTTTCAGCAGATGGCAAAATTTCGCGCGGTGCATCCCTTAAATCCCAAAGGTTTGCCAAAGGTTTCTTATCGGGACCTCATTGATGGAGGTCGCAATCGATGAGTCATCTGGTTCTCGATGCCTCGATAGCGTTGAGCTGGCTTCCTCCAGATGTTGCCCCAAAAAATCGCCGGCGAATAAGCGTTCCAGAACATCTCAAAGCCCAGGCGGCCTGAACCCCGGGCAGGTCGAAATCATGCTTGGAAAAGGGTTTGTAGACTTAATTGGGGGTCTGTAGCACAATTTGTGGGTGATTTCTTGGGTAATTCTTCTTTGGACATCAGGGGCGCGCCTATGGGCGGGGGCGAGCGAGTCCGTTACGCGTGGCGACCGGCGGCGACGCGAACTG
>JBEKMW010000204.1:0-3473 GCA_049523455.1 Verrucomicrobiota bacterium
TTACGTGTTGCCAGGACGAACAACCCTCCATCACCCTCCATCGTTACCTCACAAGGCCATCCTTTTTCTCCCATCCATCCACCCCTTCCCACCCTCCCTTATATTATTATTATTATTATTATATTTAAATATTTAAAATAGAAAGAGATAGATAGATAGAGGGGTAGGTATTTAGGCGCTTTGAGGCGGGTGGGAGTTTGGTTGAGAACCTTTTGTGGCTCCAACCTCAATCTGACAACAGCCCGTCGGCGACCGCGGCAACGTCATGGGAACTGCCGCACGATCCCCGCCCGCCCGGCCTGATTCGCCCGGGTGCTCCGATAACTGGCTGTCGGGCGTCCACATCAAATAACCAGCCAGGGGGCGCGATCTCGGTCCCGTGTCCGCGCCCGCGCCCCAGGCTCCCGTGCCTTGGTGGTCTGGCCCAGTGCCGGACAAGCCAAAGTTCTGGCCGGAGCGTCGGGTAAGGACGCGGCGTTGCCGCCGCGCCCTCCCCTCAGAACCGGACGTGAAAGTTTCCATTTCATCCGGCTCAAGCAGTTGCAAGGCCCCGCGTGAGCGGAGCCGGTTTTCACGACGATTTAATCCCGGCTTCCCGACGATGGATTCCGAATCTTTTGTAGAACGCACGTTCTGCAAAATAATCCTGCCAGCCAGGGTCAAACGGATTGGCTTCCATCCGTATTTTGACGTGCCGCCGGATTCTGATCTCGCTGGCATACACCAGCTTTACCCAGACGGGTTTCCCCTTCGGCGTCAGTTTTCCGCTTTTTGCCGCAAACGTCCAGGTGCGTCCGCCAATGTGATGGAAGTAGCGCTTCCTCGTCCATCGGCTTGGCTTTTCCAGATGTCTGCGTCTGGCCCACCGCCAGAGCCTGCGCCAAATGTCAAAGTCCACCCGCTGGAACGCTGCCTTTGCCACGATATGCTGATGATAGTTCGTCCAACCGCGGATGACCGGATTGAGCAAACGGATCAGCGTTACCTGGCTCATGGTTTTGTTCGCATTGATAATGCCTCGAATTTTCTCCCAGAATGCGTGCGTATTCTTTTTCGACGGCTTAATGAGCAGCTTGCCGTGGAATTTGCGGAGATGTTGTCCGAGGAAGTCGAACCCCTGTTCAATATGTGTGATGCAGGTCTTCTCTGGCGAGAGTTGCAAGCCCCGTTCGTGTAAAAACTGTTCCACGAGGGGACGGACTTCCTTTTCCAGCACGTCCTTGGCCGCGCCGGTAATGATGAAGTCATCCGCATATCGAACGAGATTGATTTTGGGCGTAACGTCTCGGCCCTTGACACGCTTCACGGGGAAGTGTTGTGCCAAATGGCCTTGCAGTCCGTCCAAAACCATGTTCGCTAGCGCGGGCGAGATGATGCCGCCTTGCGGCGTGCCCGCTTCAGTTGGGAACAAAGTTCGGTTATCAATGTAGCCTGCGGACAGCCATTTCTGGAGCACCACCACATCCATAGGGATGTGCCGGAGCATCCAGTCGTGGCTGATATGGTCGAAGCAGCCCTTGATGTCGCCCTCTAACACCCATTGCGCCGAATTGCCTTTGCTCAATACTTTGAAGCACTGCTCAATGGCGTCGGCGGTGGAGCGTTCTGGTCGGAAGCCGTAGGAGTTCTTGTCCCCTGTGGTTTCGGCGACGGGCGCCAACGCTTGCAGGTGTAACGCCTGCATGGCGCGGTCTTTCATCGTCAGAATACCCAGCGGCCTCAACTTTCCGTTGGCTTTCGGGATATAAACCCGCCGTGAGGGCTGCGGTTTGTATCCACGACGTCGTAACGCCTCAATGGCTTTGAGTTTGGTTTTCGGAGTGGTCCATAGTTTCCCATCCACTCCGGCTGTGTGTTTGCCTTGATTAGTCGTCACTCGTTTCACGGCCAAGGCTTTTGCCGCGTATGAGTGGGTGAGCAGCCATTGCAAAGTTTTCACCTTGTTCCAGCGCCCCTCCCGTGTTGCCTTGACGATACCTTGACGATACGCGCTTGCAGCCTTCTGACGTTTCGTTCACACTGGGGCCAGTCGAGCTGTTCCCATGCGTCCGTTTTGCCGGAGGATGCACACGCCGATTGCTCTGCGTTCATTTGCTATTTCCTCCTGTGAAGGTTCTGCCTGCTCTCTCGTCACGAACCACCCGCTGGAAGTCAGCCCGTTTTCGCGGCAGAGTGATGTTGCCACTCCTATCCGTTCCATTGCAGAGCGGCCTTAGCTTTTTCCAGCATCCTACGCCCGCCAATCCCATAGCGTTCCTTGCGGAAGCGCCTGCCGCCACTTGGCGGCGGAATGTCGGGTTTCCAATGTTTGATTGCGATGACATGAATGAGTTAGCTCCTGCCTATGCACCGGCAGTGTGTTTGTCCGTGTGTCCTTTGTACGCGCAAGGACACCTATCTGCATCCTGTTTGGCTTGAGCCTGACAGCGTCTTTGGCTCAATGGCTGTTGACGATACCTCCGGCAGTTCACTTGTGTTGAGCCTGTCATCCAGTCTCGCCACTGCGACTTTGCATTAACGCTTGCAGTCGCCGAAGGCCACCTCACGGCGGCCTCCGCGCCTCCCAGGCGGAGCGGCGTTGTCTCGGCAGCTTCTGACCCGGATGTCACCATCCGTGCCAGTGCCGATAGACTACTGCGGACGGAGCCGCAGGTTCGGCTTACGAGTTTTTCATATCGAACAATCATCGCAACCACTTCATTTCGCGCGCGTGCGTCCAGCACCTTACCCCGGTCCCATGAATTTCCGGCCACGAATCCAAAAATATACCCCCCATTTGGCGGGTCGGGGCCGTTTTGGGTCTGCCGGCGGTCGTGCTCGTTTTTTACTGGCAGCATTGGCGTTTATCACGTCGGCGCGGCAATAAAAACGGCGCGGACACAGGCGAATGCCCGCGCGCACAAGCGCAGAATTTAGGCGCGCGGGACTTGCTGCCGGTGATTAACTGGCAAAACGCCAGTAACGGCGGCGGGCCACGCGGTAGAACATGACATCATCAAAAAAGACAAGTTGGACAATGGGCACGGGCGCGGGGCTGGTGTCGGTGGCGTTGGCGTTGGATGCCAGCAAGCCCGACACGGCGCGGCGGGCATCGGGGGTTGAGGCGCGGAGCGTGGGCGAGGCGCTGGCCGGTTGTGAGGCGGCGGCGGGGCCGTTGCTGCGGGAATGTCAAGGGCAAGCGGATTTGGCGCTGGCCACGCGGTGCGCCTTCAAGGTGGCAAGGCGGATGGAGCGCGACGGGTGCCGGTTCGTTCATCCGCTGGGCGACGATGCGAGCATCCGCGACGCCATCGGCGCGGGGGCGGCGGCGCTGACGGCATGGCGGGCGGGCGAGGGCCATTTGCCGTGTCCTGGGGAAGCGGATGCGGCATGGCAGCGCGACGGCGCGGGGGTCAAGCATCTGCTGGCGGCGGCGCGGGTGGCGTGGCGGGCGGTGGTCGCGTCCATCAGCGCCGACACGTGCGGCGAGTCGG
>JBEKMW010000205.1:0-3470 GCA_049523455.1 Verrucomicrobiota bacterium
GCAGGGAAAGAAAGTGGTCAGTGACTTCCTCAAGGCTCTGTCCAGGGCGCTGACCGGGCCTACGCCTTCCGCTGCCGTGTGTTCTTCTTTGCCGTCCACGCGCAGCTTGATGACCGCTTCCGAGTAGGGCTCTCCCCCGCCCTTCTTTTCCGTGATCAGGCGAAATCCATCCAGCTCAAAAAACTCCTTGGCGTGGTGGACCAGCTTGTCGAAGAGCATTTCAAAGGACGCTTCCGCGCCCTCAAACTGGTAGCCATCGTGTTCCATCTGCTTGAGCTTATCCACCACCAACTTCGCGGCGGGGGACGATTGATCGATTCGCAGACCGCGTTCCAGCGCCTTGTAGATCACATTGCTCTTGCCCGACAGTTCCGAAACCAGCACGCGGCGCTCGTTGCCCACCTGCGATGGATCCACGTGTTCATAAGCCGACGTTTCCTTCATGACCGCGCTCACATGAATGCCACCCTTGTGGGCAAATGCGCTTTTGCCGACGTAGGGCAGGTCCTGGCGGCGCGGCAGGTTGGCCAACTCGCTCACGTAGTGCGAAACTTCCGTGAGGTTCTTCAGGTTCTCCTTGCCAATCGAACGCAGGCCCATCTTGAGCTCGAGATTGGCAATCACCGAACAGAGATTGGCGTTGCCGCACCGTTCGCCGTAACCATTAATTGTTCCTTGCACTTGCACGGCTCCCAACTGCACCGCGGCAATGGCATTGGCCACAGCCATATCACAATCGTTATGGGTGTGAATCCCGAGTGGCGCCTTCACCTGCCTGGCTGCTGCTTGGAAACGCTCGGCGACGTCAGCGGTCAGCGTGCCGCCATTGGTGTCGCACAGCACCAGGACGTCCGCGCCCGTTTCTTCCGCCACCTTGAGCGTCGCGAGGGCATAGGCCGGGTCGGCTTTGTAGCCGTCAAAAAAGTGCTCGGCATCATAGATCACTTCCCGGCCATGGGATTTTAGAAAAGCCACGGAATTGCGAATCAGATCCAGGTTTTCCTTCAGCGAAACGCCCAAAGCTACCTTCACGTGCAGATCCCAGGATTTGCCGAAGATGGTCACGACGGAGGTGCCGGCTTCGATCAGCGCCTGCAAGTTCCGGTCCTGGGCCACGGCGTGGCGGGGGTGGCACGTGCTGCCGAATGCGGCAATCTTCGCGTGTTTCAACTTCAGTTCCTGCGCGCGCTGAAAGAAGGCGACGTCCTTGGCGTTGGAACCGGGCCAGCCGCCCTCAATATAGTCAATCCCCAACTGGTCGAGCTTCCGCGCGATGTGGAGTTTGTCTTCCAAAGAGAACGAGATGTTCTCACCCTGTGTACCGTCCCGGAGAGTCGTGTCGTAGATTTGGATCTTTTTCATAGTTCTGTTTGGTCCTGGAAAACCAGGACAAGTGAGAATGACCAATCCGAGGCCAGAAGTCAATGTTCGCTTTGCCTTAGGCCGTCGGAGCGCCGGCGTTCGGTGTGTCTGAGTCTGACTGGGGCGAACCCGTGAACTTCTCAGTCCCGGGGGACCAGGTATACCGGCGCATCACCGACTGACACCTCAACGGTCCCGTTCATGGCAGTAATCGGCGCGAGGTCATTGCCTTCGCAGCCGATTACCGACCATTGCGGGTGAACAGTGGGAACGCGCAGGGTGTGGGGAGTGCGATCGGTCGTCCATGCAACCAGGCGCTCCGCCCCGTCTTTTTCAAACACGAGCACATAATCGTTCGCGCCGCCCACCGCAAGACGCTTTTGAAAGGTGTAGCCATTCAAAACATGAGTGAGCGTCCGAGCCGCGAAAAACGCGGGCTTGGGAGCATAAACGGGTGAATGGCCGGCTTCGTACGGGAAGGATACGATGCCGAAATGATGTTCCAAATCGAGCGCTCGCGGCCCATCATCGTGCCAGTCATACCAGATGGAAATCGGAATATCATTGGCTAGGTTAGTCAGCCACAGGCGCGCCAGCAACTTCGCCTGGCGGTCCTCGCCGGTTCGCTTCGAGGCGCTGGAATAGCCCCACTCCCCACAGAGGATCGGGATCTGTCTGCCGCTCGGCGCGTACTGCGCAATCATCTCGCGCAGCCCCTGGTAATCGGCCGCAACAGTTTCAGGATCACCTGTCCGGTAGGGATGGACAGACACTGCCGACCAATAACGAAGCATTCCGGCCTTCAGGCAGTCCTCCAGAAAAGAATTGGGGACGTGCGTGTCACGCTGGGCGATGCCCGCGGATGCCGGTCCGATGTAGAGCGCCTGCGGATCGGCTTGCTTAATTGCCTCACCGACCTCCTGAGCCAAACGGATGTAGTTCTCAACATTCGCCCTCGGGCGCCAAAAGCCGCCGTTTGGCTCCTTCCACATTTCCCAAAGAACGGGGGCGCCGCGAAAACGGCGTACGCCCGCCGCTGCCCACTGCGCAAAGGCCTGCCGCCCCCGATCTGTGTGCGGCGCCAGGCCATCGTCGTATAGATTGTTGCCGTAATCGAGAATAAGGATTGCGTGGAGGTGGTACTGGTTGAGCGCCGCAATCAGGGGGTCGTACTTGGTGAAATCATATCGTCCAGGACTTTTCTCTGTTTCCGCCCAGATGAAATCCATCCTGATCCATCGCACGCCGGTGTCCGTGAGCATCTGCATTTCCCCCGGCAGGGGATCGGTAAAATGAATGTTCAATCCCAAACCGTCGGGACCCGGAGGATTGGAGGCAATGGATGCGGCGCGGGTCCAAGCCGTCAACCCGAAGATGCACACGGCCAGAAGCCCCGCCCAGCGCGTGAATGCGGCCGATTGTTGCAGTCCACTGCGCACCCATGAGGTGCGCCTCCTTCGCCCCATCAATACCTCTCCTTACAACTCTATTCTGGTTTTGTCGCTTCCTCTACAAAATTGTGTTCGGAAACTCCGGTCGGTTCGGCGATTGCGATGATACGATCCAAATCGAAGTCCTTAAACAAATCGAGGCAAAACAGGTCGGCGTAATCATCATAGCTGACGGGCTTATCCAACAAATAACTCAGGCTATGCATGCCGCCTTGCACCGAGGCTTCCGAAAACAGGTGGGGCGCAAGCGCCGAAGCCAGCAACGTTTCGACTTGGCTGCGGATGCCGGTGCTCTCGACGCGGACCGATGGGGCGTGCCATTTCTCCCGCGCCCAGTTGCCAAGAGCAATCAATTGCGCCGCTTCCAGCCCCAGGGAGCGATTTCCGGCGGCCGCCAACATCTCTGGGAAGAGGAACAAAGGGCCATCCGGAGCAGCGTCGCCCGTGAATAGCAGGTCCAGCACCAGCACTTGCTCATTCATTTCCATCCGCTCGGCGACTTCCGGCAGGCGATCCCATATCTCCGCAGCCGCACCTTTCTTCCCTTGATCATTGATCACAATGGTTAAAGGCGCTCCTTCCGGCGTGGGGGTGTTTTTCAACCATACGCCCGTGGCGCTCAGGCCATTACTCAGCAGGAAGCGGTAAGAAATGGAG
>JBEKMW010000206.1:0-3370 GCA_049523455.1 Verrucomicrobiota bacterium
CGGAGATCCTAATGGCGGCCCGATTCATCACGGCCAACCTCCTTATTGGAGACGCGCGCATCGGGATTGGCGAATTTGGTTTTGCGTGATTGTGATGCTGGCGGCCATGGGGGTCTATTTGATGACCGGTGACTTGCGCTGGCCGATTCATGGCCATTCGCAGCCGATGGTGCCAGCCGCTGTCGGGCAGTAACCGAGCCATCGCCAAACTTTCACAAGCAAAAATCATATAAATGAATTTGCAACATTTAACGGACACTGCGAAGGCACTGGTCGCCGACGACAAAGGGCTGCTGGCGATGGATGAAAGCAATCCCACCTGCAACAAACGCTTCGCGAAGCTGGGCATTCCGCAAACCGTGGAGGCCCGGCGCGACTACCGGGAGTTGATTGTGACCACGCCCGGTCTCGGTGCGTGCATCAGCGGCGCGATCCTTTTCGACGAGACCATCCGCCAGCAGAAAAAAGACGGCACTCCCATTGTCAAAGTCCTCACCGATGCGGAAATCATTCCCGGCATCAAAGTAGATACCGGAGCCAAGGACCTGGCCGCTCATCCCGGCGAAAAAATCACCGAAGGTCTGGACGGATTACGCGACCGGCTTAAAGAATATTTTCAAATGGGCGCGCGTTTTGCCAAGTGGCGCGCGGTGATTGCCATCGGCGATGACATTCCGAGCCGCAGTTGCATTGAGGCCAACGCGCACGCGCTGGCCCGCTACGCCGCGTTGTGCCAGGAAGCTGGCTTGGTTCCCGTTGTCGAGCCGGAAGTGCTCATGGACGGCGATCATACTCTGGAGCGGTGCCGCGCGGCGACGGAGGACGTCCTGCGAACCGTTTTCAACCAACTGAATTCCCAGCGCGTGCTACTGGAAGGCATGATTCTCAAACCCAACATGGTGCTGCCGGGATTGACCTGCCCCACGCAAGCATCCGTGGACGAGGTGGCCAACATCACCGTGAAATGTCTATGGTGGACTGTCCCCGCTGCGGTTCCAGGGATTGCGTTTTTGTCCGGTGGCCAGTCTGCCGAACTGGCCACAGCCCGTTTGAATGTGATGAATCTTCGATTCAAGTCGCGACTGCCTTGGGCGCTGTCATTTTCGTTTGCCCGCGCCATTCAACAACCGGCCCTGGAGATTTGGCACGGCAAGGAAGCCAACGTGAAAGCGGCGCAGCAGGCGTTGCTTCATCGGGCCAAATGCAACCGCTCCGCACGGCGTGGCGAATATACTGCCGCGATGGAAAGGACGTCAGCGTGACAACGAAGAGACATGTCATGGATCAAATCTCCCTGTATCCACTGCGCTTCGAACCGATTTATCAGTATCGGCTCTGGGGTGGCCGGCGTTTGGCCAATTTGCTCACCACGCCGTTGCCCGGCGATGGTCCCATCGGCGAAGCGTGGCTGTTGAGCGACCGCGATGATCATCCGAGCCGCGTCGCCGATGGACCACTCAAGGGGCGGAGCATCGGACAATTGCTTCATCAGTGGCCGGAGCAGTTGCTGGGAAAACTGGCCGGGCGCTTCCGTCGGTTTCCGCTGTTGCTTAAATTTCTCGACGTGCGCGACACGCTCTCGGTTCAGGTGCATCCATCGGATCAGCAGACCCAGTATATTCCCGCAGGCGAAACCGGGAAGACCGAAGCCTGGGTGGTGCTGGAGGCGGGGACAAAAGGCCGCATCTACGCGGGTCTCAAGCCTGCCACCACGGCTGACACTCTGCGGCAGGCGCTCGCGAACGGAACGGTGGCGGACCATCTCGCATCCCTCACTCCGAAGCCCGGCGACGGAATTTTCATTCCGGCCGGAACCGTTCATTCGCTGGGCGACGTGGTGGTCTTTGAAGTGCAGGAAAACAGCGACGTGACGTTTCGTCTTTACGACTGGGACCACGTGGATGCCAAGACCGGCAAGCCCCGGCCTCTGCAAGTTGATCAGGCGATGGCCTGCATTGATTTTGCGCAAGGTGCAATTGGTCCGGTGGTGCCGGTGGTGGAAGAGGCAAAGCCGGTGCTGCGCGAGCGGCTCTTTGATGGTGAACATTTCGGGTTGTGGCGACTCCGCGCAGAATCACCATTTACCGTCGGCATCGAAGGAACGCCGCGTGTTCTGGTGTGCCTCTCCGGCGAAGGCCAGGTGGAGCACGATGGTGCCAATTACGCCGTCGGCAAAGGCGACGTCCTGCTCTTGCCGGCCGTGGTCGGAGCGTGTTTGTGCCGGCCGCGGGGGGCTGTCAGCTTGTTGGAAATTTCACTTCCAGAAGGCACCTAATCCATGAAAAAACTCATTGTTTTCGATCTGGATGGCACGCTTGCCGAGAGCAAGGCATCGCTCGATGCCGAGATGGCCAAACTGCTTGCCGCAATGCTGGGAATTGTGAAGGTGGCCGTGATTTCCGGTGGCGATTGGCCGCAGTTTGAAAAGCAAGTGCTCGCCAATCTTCCTCACGACGGACACCTGAAGAACCTGTCTCTTCTTCCCACCTGTGGAACAAAGTTCTACCAATACGCAGAGGATTGGAAAAAGATCTATTCAGAGGATTTCACTGCGGATCAAAAAGGGAAAATCATCAGCTCTCTAAAAAAAGCGCTCGAATCAGCAGGCTTCAAGGTCGAAAAGACCTGGGGCGAGCAAATTGAAGACCGGGGAAGCCAGATTACGTTCTCGGCGTTAGGGCAGCAGGCACCCATCGAAGAAAAGAAAAAATGGGACCCTGACTTCACCAAGCGGAAGAAGATCAAGGCACTCCTTGATAAGCTTATCCCCGAGTTTTCCGTGCGTCTGGGTGGCACGACATCCGTTGACATCACCAAGCCGGGCATTGATAAAGCCTACGGGATTCGGAAACTCCGGGACACCCTTGGCATTGTCATTGAGGAGATGATTTTTATCGGCGATGCGTTGTTTCCCGGCGGAAACGACTATCCGGCCGAACAAGCCGGTGTCGTGTCCATCCGCGTCCGAGATCCCAATGAGTCGAAACGGGTGATTGAAGCCATCGTCGCTTGTCTGGGTGGCGTTCCATCCACCAAACCTCGTGAGGAGGAGAAGTGATGAGCGGTTTTCAATTGCAGCGTCTGGGACAGATCATGGAGCCGGAGCCGGGCAATCCACTGGAGGCCGAAGGTGTCCTGAATCCGGCGGCCACTCGTGGCCCGGACGGCAAGCTTTACCTGTTTCCGAGGCTCGTCGCCGGGGGCAACTATTCACGCATCGGCATCGCCCGCGTAAAATTCAACGAAGCTGGCGACCCGTCCGGAGTCGAACGTCTCGGCATCGCGCTTGAGCCGAAAGCGGATTACGAGCGGCGATCTGATGGCAGCGGCGGCTGCGAGGATGCCCGCGTTACCTTTGTCGAGCCGCTCC
>JBEKMW010000207.1:0-3361 GCA_049523455.1 Verrucomicrobiota bacterium
CCAGCGCATACGGGGAGATCAGCACTTGCCGGCCTGTGAGCCAATTTCCGGTGTCGGCGACCAGATAGCGAATGGTCCAGTGCCGGTCATCGAAGTAGAATTCATTGATCTTTCCGATTTCCCCGTCCAGGCTGTCCAATTTGTAACCCTTCAGTGTTTTGGCTTTGCTTAACATAATAATTCTTTCGTTCTTTGCGTTTCGTTTTTGTTCACTGTTGGCGTCCGGTTGAAAGCGTGTTTGAGAAATCGGTCTCACCGCGATCGGCACGGATGCCTTGACTCAAATTTGCGCCGGTGCGGGCGGCTTCGCTATGGGGTATAACCCTACTGTGGATTATGGATGGAAATCGCCCCTCGGAAATGGATTCAGCCGGGAAATGCATCTTCTCCTTGGGTTACATTTCCTCGAGGGGTTTCCCCTTCGTCTCCCGCACCGCGGTGCATACAAAGAGCACGGAAGCCACTGCGGCAACCGTGTATAGGCCATAGGTCCAGGCCAGGCCGACATGCTTCATCAGCGGCAGGAAGGTGACTGTCACAGCGAAATTCGCAATCCAATTTGTCGCCCCGGACACCGCCAAGCCGGCGGCGCGCAACCGGTTGGGAAACATTTCCCCCAAAAGCACCCACATGACCGGACCCCAAGACACAGCGAACGCCACGATGAACAGGTTCGCCGCGACCAGCCCCGTCACCGCCGACTCCCGGCCAAGCAGGGGTTTGCCATCGGGGCCAACGCCAGCCGTCGCGAAAACAATTGCCACGACCCCCAGAGCCAGCGCCATGCCGATGGAACCAAAAAGCAGCAAGGGTTTTCGTCCCACCCGGTCAATGAGCATGATCGCCGGAATGGTGGCCAGGATGTTGATGACGGCCGTGAGCAAATTGATGTTCAAGGCCAGTCGTTCCGTGGCCCCGGCGGCTCTCCAAAGCACTTCGCCGAAATAGAAAATGATATTGATGCCGACGAACTGCTGAAGCGCCGCCAGGCCCACTCCCACCCAGACTACGGGGACGATCCGACGCGTGCCGGGGACGATCAAATCCGACAGGCGTGGACGATGCGCGCCGGCGATGCTCTTCTCGACCTGCGCGACCAGTTCCTTGCCACTGCCTCCGATCCGCGCGAAAATTTTACGCGCCTGCTCTTGCTTGCCGGAGATCACGAGATAGCGGGGCGATTCCGGAATGAGCAGTGTGCCAAGCAGGAACGCGGCCGACGACAGCGCCTCCACCCAGAACATCCAGCGCCAGGCGGACGCCCCCAGCCAAAAAGTCACCGCCGCTCTGCCGGAGAGTTTGGCAATAATATCGTTGCTGAGGAATGCGAAGAACAAGCCCAGGACAATGGCCAACTGTTGGAGCGAAGCGAGCCGGCCGCGCAGATGGGCCGGAGCCACTTCCGCGATATACATCGGGGCCAGCACGCTCGCCGCGCCGATGGCCAGTCCCGCCACGATTCGCGAACCGATAAACACGCCCACGGAACCGGCTGCCCCCGTGACGAACGCACTGCCTAGGAACAGGACCGCGTCAATAATCATCGTCGGGCGTCGGCCGATGCGGTTGGCCAACGCGCCCGCGCCGAAAGCACCGAAGGCGCACCCCACCAGCACGGATGCGACGGCGAACCCGGTGGCGGCGGCTTTGGTGCCGAAGGCCGCCGCGAGCGCGGCCACCGTCCCATTGACCACACCACTATCAAAACCAAAGAGCAAGCCGCCGATGGCCGCCACGCCGGTCAGCCCGACGACATAGAGGTAATTGGTCTTGGGATGGCCTGGCGGGGCCGTGGTTGCCGGGGCCTTCGCGACGACGGGCCCGTAAGCGCCGGGATCAAAATACACTTCTGCCGGCGTCGCATAACCCAGCGCTTGGTGCGGACGCTCCCGGTTATAGCCGTCAAACCACCGACCCAACCCGCGTCCAGCCGCCAGCCCGCGTCGCCGTAATCCTGCAAATAGATGTCTTCATGTTTGGCGCTCCGCCACAGCCGTTCGATAAACCGGTTGTCCATCCACCGCCCCCAACCATCCATGCTCACGTC
The DNA here is from genome assembly GCA_049523455.1 of Verrucomicrobiota bacterium. Lineage (GTDB taxonomy): Bacteria > Verrucomicrobiota > Verrucomicrobiia > Limisphaerales > UBA11358 > UBA11358. The sequence continues at coordinate 2,048 of JBEKMW010000207.1, forward strand.
CACGCCCGCCGATTCCACCGCGTCGATAAACATCGGCGAGGTGAACTGCGAGCCTTGATCGGTGTTGGAAATCAGCGGGGCCTGCCGTCCCGCCCGTAGCGCCGCCTCCCAGGCGTCCACACAAAAAGCCGCCTCCAGCGTGTTGCTCAACCGCCAACCCAACACGTAACGACTCCACCAGTCCATCACCGCCACCAGATACATGAACCCCGCGGCCATCGGCACATAGGTAATGTCCGAACACCAGACTTGATCCGGCCCCGTCACCTCCAAATCGCGCAACAGATACGGATAAATTTGGTGGCCCGGCTCCGGCAGGCTGGTCCGCGGCTGGGCGTAAATCGCCTCGATCCCCATCACACGCAGTAACCGCACCACCCGCTTGCGATTGACGGCTAAGCCCTCCTGACGCAAGAGCACCGTCAGCTTGCGGCTGCCATAAACCGGCTGCGTCAGGTGCAGCTCGTCCAACCGCCGCATCAGCGCCAGGTTCTCCTCCGTCTCCGGAGCGCACTGGTAATAGTAGCTGCTGCGGCACAGGTCCAACAGCTCGCACTGATGGCGCACACTGACTTGTGGATCCGGACTGATCAGTTCTTGCAGGCATTTTACAACCCCAGTGGTTTGGACTTTTCTTTAAGCCAGTCCAGGTCCACCGTCAATTGGCCGATCTTCTGATGCAATTGCGCAATCAACTGCTCCTGGTCCTCCGTCCCCGGTTGCCCCGGCTCGAACAACTCGGGCAGGTGATCCCGAATCGTCGCGCGCCATTGCGTCACCTGCGTCGGATGCACCCCATACTCTCTCGCTAATTGCGAGACCGTCTTAAGCCCAACCAGGGCTTCGAATCCCACTTTGGCCTTGAAGGCCGCACTATGCCGTTTGCGTTTTGCTTTCATAGTCTGCTTTCTTTTCTCCAGCAGACCAACAAAAGTCCATCTTAACTTGTGGTCCAGTTTTTGGGGTCCACCTCAGGCAACCAGTTCATCCACCCAATATCCCTTGCGATTGTAATGGCCATGCAGCCCGATCTCGTAATCCCGCGTCAGCAACGACTCTTGCGTGTATTCCGGTGACTGCTTGATGATCTCGCGGGAAAGATTGACGAAGACTTTCCGCTCGCCCCAACTGACGCGCTCGATCCATAGCGGTGAAACCAGGACCTTTTTCCCCGGCCACCAGTTATGGGTATCAACAATGAGATAACGAATCGCCCACGTCTCGTCATCGATGATAAAATCCTCGACGTGGCCAATCCCGCCGTCCAAGGCTTGGATGTGATGGCCGCTCACAGCGTGAGTGCTCCGCAAATGG
>JBEKMW010000208.1:0-3304 GCA_049523455.1 Verrucomicrobiota bacterium
CCGAGCGCAGTACTACGAGCCCCAGGTCTTCCCGAAAATCAAAGGCTCCCGCGAGGAGGCCCGCGAGGAACTCAAAAAATCCCTTTCAAAAAACTAGTGGCATTGGGTTGGAAACCCGCGATGCGGCAGACTGGCCGCCGTCGCGCCGGAGCGGCGCTATGGTGCGCCGCGAAGGCGGAAAGTCTGCGCTACGACGCATGCGGGACCGCTCTGCGATATATCCGGGCTAGTTGATGGCGGCTCAGGCGCCACGACGGCATGCTCATTCAGAAAGGCACTGGCGCTCAAAACTTGCGCGCGGCGGATTTGCGCGCAAGATTAAGGCCGCCGTGGAGTCTGATGTTTCCCGATCTCCCGTGTTGCCCGCGCAGCAAGGCCGCTTTGGCCTGCTGCTGGTGGCCGTTTGCTGGCCGCTGAACTGGGCCTTGCCGGGATTGCGCACCGCCTACCTCTTCTTCCCGCTGTGGCTCGGTTACATCCTGGTCATGGACGCTCTCGTGCTGGCTCGCGCCGGCTCGTCGCTGTGGACACGCTCGCGCCGCGATTTTGTCCTGCTGTTTGTCACGTCGGCGCCGGCTTGGTGGCTCTTTGAACTGGTCAACCAGCGCACGGGTAACTGGGAGTATTTGGGTGCGAACACGTTCACGCCGCTCGAATATTATGCGCTGTGCACGCTCTCGTTCTCCACCGTCATGCCCGCGGTATTTGAAACAGCCGAATTGGTGCGCTCCTTCGGCTGGTTGCAACGGTTTGCCTCGTGCCGGCCCGTTAATCCAACTGGCCGCCTGGCCCTCGTTCTGTTGCTGGCCGGCCTGGCCATGCTATCGTTGACGCTGCTCTGGCCGGAATTTTTCTATCCGTTGGTATGGATTTCCCTGGCGCTGATTTTCGAGCCGGTTAACCGGTGGCTGGGGCGGCCGAATCTGCTCGCCTGGCTGCAACGCGGCGACTGGCGGCCCGTGCTGTCCTTGTCACTCGGCGCGCTCCTGTGCGGATTCTTCTGGGAGATGTGGAATTACTGGTCTTGGCCCAAATGGATTTATCACACGCCCGGGGCCGGGTTTCTCCACGTTTTCGAAATGCCGCTGCTGGGCTACGGCGGTTACGTGCCCTTTGCGCTGGAATTGTTCGGCTTGCTGAATCTCCTCTGGCGGCGTGCGCCCGCGTTGCGCCTTTGACGCAGCTTAGTGATCCCGCGCCAGCACGCGATTGAGCAAGGCCTTTTCTCGCTCGCCGTAATTCAGTTTCAAGGCCTCGGCCCGGGCGGCTTCGGTCATCTTTTGCCACGATTTTTGGAGCGCGTTGATGGTCTTGGCCTCGGCGGTTTTCGCCGCCAGGTCGGCGAACTGAAATTCGAGGAAGACGAGGCACAGGGCGTCTTCGAGCACCCGGCCTTCCGGGTCGTTGGGAAAGTTCTTCTTGAGGTTCAAGTCCTGAACCCGGCGGACCATCTCGTCGTCGTAGCCCAGTTCGCGCAGTATTTCCCCGGCTTTCCGCGCATGGTATTGTTTGAGGTCGGTGCGCCATTTCAGATAACCGGCCCGCGTCATGGGGTGGCTCTGGCGCGGGATTTGCCAGCGGCAAAGATGCTGGCAACGCGCCGCCAGCCGAAGCGCTTCGGAAGCCGGCGGGCAGAGCCGCATCACCCAGTCGGTCAGCCGCCGTGCGTACAGCAACTCGCGCGGATGCGACACGCCGGCCTCGATTTCCGTGTTCGGGTCGCGGGCGTTTTCCTCGTCGAAGCGCCGCAGGGCCGCCTCGAACCTTGCCGGGTCGCGTCGTTGAAACGATTCAGGCACGCGAAAGTTTCGCCCAAGTACGTCCGCACGCAAGTTTGGAGTTCCGCGTTTACGCGGGCAGTTCGACTAACTCCGACCGCCTCAAAGTGGAACTCCGGGCGAAAGCACCTTCTTCCTTCTGCCTTCTCAGTGATGGCAGCCGCAGCCCTCGCCGCAGGAGTGGTCCTGGAAGTCCTCTTGGGTGGGCAGCCGCCCCAGTTCGAGGGTTTTGGCGACGTGTTGCTGGATGGTGTGCTGGATTTCGTGCAATTCCTCGCGCGCGTCAAGAAAGCCCCGCGCGACGGGATTTTTCAGCAGGCCATCGCGGTGCTTCTCAAAATCGGCTATCTCCGCGCCTTCCAAGGGGCGGGACTGGGCCTGTTTTTCCTGGAGCGCCTGCCCCTTGGTCATCACGGCTTCGTATTGCTGGCGCGCGTCGGCATCCGTCAGGAATGCATCAATGCGTTGGCGGATGGACGCCATCTCCGGCTGGTCCACGATGGTCTGGCACAATTCGCGCGTCTTTTCTTCAATTTTAGTCGGCATAAACGATTGGCGGACAATAAACCACATCTTCATCCGGAAAGCAATTGGGGGTTGACAGAACCTGCCTGAACCGCTAATAACGCGCACTCTTATGCAACCAATTCATCTTGCCTGGGTTGATTACGCCATTCTCCTGGCCTACGTCGTGTTCGTGCTGTTCATTGGTTTCGCGCTGACACGCTACATGAAAACCTCGTCAGATTTCCTGACCTCGGCGCGCTCCATCCCGACGTGGGTCACTGGTTTGGCATTCATTTCAGCCAATCTGGGCGCCTTGGAACTGGTCGGCATGGCTGCCAGCGGCGCCAAATACGGCATCGCCACCGCCCATTTTTATTGGGTCGGCGCCATTCCGGCGATGATCTTTCTGGCCGTGTTCATGATGCCGTTTTACTACGGCTCCAAAGCACGGTCGGTGCCGGAATACCTGCAAATGCGGTTTAACAAACCCGTCATGGGTTTGAACGCCATCGCTTTTGCCGTGATGACCGTCTTTGCCTCGGGCATCTCAATGAACGCGCTGGCCAAGCTGCTGAACCAGTTGCTGGGCTGGAACTATCACTTCGCCCTCGTCATTTGCTCCGCCGTGGTGCTGGTTTACGTGTTAAAGGGCGGATTGACCTCGGCGATTTACACCGAAGTACTCCAGTTTTTCATGATCGTCCTCGGCTTCGCGCCGGTGGTCTATCTGGGTTTGAAGGACGTCGGTGGGTGGCATGCCATGATGAATAAACTCCACGGCGTGGGCCCGGATCCGGCGGCTTTGTACCTCGCCAGCCCCGGCACCCACTACTCGGCCGACGCTTGGACCAGCGCTTGGAAACCAATCCTGGGTGGACCGGGCGCCAATCCGATGGGCGTGGATTGGATCGCGATCGTCTTCGGCCTCGGCTTCGTCCTCTCGTTCGGCTACTGGTGCACCAACTTCCTCGTCGTTCAGCGCGCCATGGCCGCCCGCAACATGACCGCCGCCCGCAATA
>JBEKMW010000209.1:0-3079 GCA_049523455.1 Verrucomicrobiota bacterium
GCCAACAAGGAAACGGCGGCCGAACTGGGCATCAGCATGAAGACCGTCGAAAAACATCGCGAGCGGGTCATGAGCAAGCTCGACATCCACGACACGGCCGGTCTCACCCGCTACGCCATCAGCGCGGGCATCATCGAGAACAGCGTCCAGTTGACCATCATTTAGCATTGGCAGGGGCGCATTCATGGATGGCCTGGCGAACGACGGATACGTCAATTCGTCAGAATGAGGCGCATCAAAAGCACCACTCCGGCTGACAAACTGACAACCATGACTGCACCCACAAAGTCAAACTCGACCTCCGGTGCGCGACTCACGGGGAGCACCGAAGTCAATAAATAGTGGAAGCTGCTCCGCTTCGCCTTGCCGAAAACTGTTTTCATGAGTTGATGCGTGGATATAAAGATGGGAATACTGTGGGACTATGCCTTGGAAAAATCTATGGGGTGTTCACCCTAGTCCAGTTGTGACGGTGTGATACACAATCTGCCACGGCTAATTGGACCGCCTTCGCAGCACGGGAGAGTGGCGCACGCGTCCATGTCGTCAGTTTTTGCTTATCGCGATTTCGGCCTGCCAGGTCAGGGTTGGATTCCTCAAGACCGGCATGGGGTAAACACCCCATAGCGCCTCAAGCGTTCCCTGCTTACTTTTATTTCGCTATTAAAGATAATGAACCATTGCCAGCGGTAAAGCCGGCCAGTGCACCAGTGCGTCGTCCGACGCGTCTCTCTCTTCCACGCATTCTCGTGGTGGATGGAGACACTGACCTCCGCCTGCTGTACACCGAAGCTTTGGCTTGCCCCGGTTACCATGTGGACGCCGCCGAAGACGGCGCGGCCGCGTTGAAGGCGTTTCGGGTCAACCACTACAATCTTCTGATCACCGAGCACAACTTGCCCACGCTGACCGGCGTTGAACTGGTCAGGACATTGCGTGCGTTCCGCATGGTCCTGCCGGTGATTATGGCTGCCGCAAGATTGCCCGTGCACGAACTGGCTCGAAACCCGTCGCTCCAGCCGGTGACCGTGCTGCCAAAACCCTTCTACCTCAGCGAGTTGTTGGATACGGTCAGAGTAGTCCTGGGCGCCGTCAACAGTACCCGCGAACAGATCGCGCGGCCGGCAAATTGGCGAAGCGAGCCGTCAACAGGTGGTTGGCAGCTTTGATGGTTTTACTCCGCAGCCGGGTCTTCGGTAAGCCACTAGTCATTCCGGTGTTCCGTCGGTTTCTTCCTTTCCGCCAATAGCCCAACCTGCGTTTCAAGGATTGGCTGCATGAAATTCCTGGTAGGGTAACACCCCATAGCGCCCTTCGGTGATCCTGTGCCTGGTTGATGCCACGCTGCTCAAGACCTATACGGTCGAAGTGATGTTGGAAACCGTGAAAACGGTTCTGCCTGGCTCCAACCCGTGACCATGCTGCCCAAGCCCTATTCCGTCGAACAGTTGGTGGGAACGGTGGAAGCTGTTCTGCGCACGGTCAATGGCGACCGCCGCCAGATTGCCCCGCCGCCAGACGGGCAATCAACCGGTCGTTTGTGGTTATGATGATTCCGGTCTCCGGTTCAGCGTTGCGTTGACGTTCCTCCAAACCGGACACTTGTGCGGGGCTGGATTCATCGAATCCGGCATGGGTAAAACACCCAATAGCGGCCTTTCGCTTTCCAGATTAGGCTCACCAGCGATCAACAAAAGAAGAATCAATTGATGAAAACCTCCAGTCAGCGACCTCCGACAAAGCCGGAGGTTTGCTTGGTTGGAGGCGGCTCAAGGCCGCCAGGCTTTGCCGCGATCATGCCTGGCCTGCTGTTGCTGATCGGATGTTTCACTCCGGCCTTGCGGTTGGCGGGCGCACCATTGTTTTCTCTCACGGACAAACGCGAGGCCATCCCGGCACTCGAATCGGCCGGGCCAACCCTTCACCTGGACTATGGCCACGGAGAATCGCCCGGCAATCCGGTGGCCGAATTCATGTATTTCGTGCCGCTGATCTCACTGGAACCGGTTTCCGTCGTCATGAGTCCCGCCAACACGCAATGCGCACGGATGGTGTCCGCCACGCGGTCCTTCACGGCCAAGTCATTCTTGGTGACCTGCGAATTTGAGTTCACCGGTAAAGGCAATCAACAAAACGTTTTTGACCACACGGACACAGTCCGTCAGCACGAGCGGGAGCTCAAGGAAGGCGGCTCGCTCAACCATCAACTCGGTTCCATCAACGTCGAAGGGGCAGGCAGGGTTCGCATCGAGGTGGAGGGAGCGATGACCGGCCAGCTTCCGACCGTCACGGAAGTTCGGTTGCGATTCAATGGCCGCGGGCCGCCGGGCCCGGTGACTATTGGTCTCCACGACATCCGATATCTCGACGGCGGAATCCAGCTTTGCAATGAAAGTGTTGCCCGAGTCAAGACTCTCATTTTTCGAAGAACGCCGGGTCCGCCCCAAATGGATATTACGGTGGCATCGGTGAAACGGAAGGACGCGGGCAGCAATTTGTGGCAGAACGTCGTGGGCGGCCTGAAGGGAGCTACGGCGAACCTGTTTCTCAAGCCGATTCCGGTGGATCCCACCGGCAACGAAGCGATGCTCAGTTTTGGTTTGGCCCTCGCGTCGGAAGCGCCGGCGTTCACCTTCCCGCGCGCCAGAAACCTGAAAGTGGGCGGCATTGGTTCGGCGCAGGAAGCGACTATGGCAAACTGATTATTTTGACCCATGAAAACAAATCCACTGGCAGAAAGGCACCCTGTTCGAAGCTCCCGTTTCGCCTGCTCCCAATCCTTGACTGCCGGATCGTTCTCGCGGCTCCGCTCCTCGTAAATTTCATAGGCTCGCTTGGCTATCTAGAGCTTGTCCCAAAAACCTCCATTTTGGGAATGGATTATCAGAACGGATAAGTCTTTCACAAGAATGTGAGATATGTTTATGAGTGGTGATTGCAAACCCACGGCGGCCCCTGGCCAGTACACAGCCCTTCCGTAGTTTGTTGCGCGGGGAAATCTGCTGCCGGCGCTCAGGCCGCCCGGGCTTGTGCCTGTGCCGCTTGGGCGCGCGATTGCATTCGCGCCAGCACCCATAGG
>JBEKMW010000210.1:0-2948 GCA_049523455.1 Verrucomicrobiota bacterium
GTGCATTTGAACCGGGTCATCAAAAAGTATGACTTGGATATGTTCTACGTTGCCGGTCCCGGTCATGGTGGCCCGGCGATTGTGGGTAACGTCTATCTCGAAGGCACTTGGAGCGAAGTTTATCCGAACGTCACGCAGGACGAAGCCGGGCTGAAAAAACTGTTCACGCAATTCTCGTTTCCCGGCGGGATTTCCAGCCACGTTGCGCCGACGACGCCGGGTTCGATTCACGAAGGCGGTGAACTGGGTTATTCGCTTTCGCACGCTTTCGGTGCGGCATTCGATAATCCCGGTCTGATCGTCGCCTGCATTGTCGGCGACGGTGAAGCAGAAACCGGACCGCTGGCCACGGCGTGGCAGTCTAACAAGTTTCTCGACCCGATTACCGATGGCGCGGTGCTGCCGATTCTTCAACTAAATGGCTACAAGATCAGTAACCCGACCGTCCTGGCCCGCATCGAGCATGAGGAACTGGATCAGTTTTTCCGCGGCTGCGGCTGGACGCCTTACTTTGTGGAAGGTGACGAACCTGAAAAGATGCATGAACTCATGGCCACGACCTTGGAGCAAGCCATCGAGGACATCCGACAAATCCAAAAGAATGCGCGGGATAAAAAAGACACCACGCGTCCGCGTTGGCCGATGATTGTCCTCAAGTCGCCGAAAGGCTGGACGGGGCCGAAAGAAGTTGATGGCCTGAAAGTGGAATGCACGTTCCGGGCGCATCAAGTTCCGCTCTTGGTGGATTCCGCGCATCCCGATCATGTCAAGCAGCTCGAAAAATGGATGAAAAGTTACAAGGCCGAAGAATTGTTTGACAAAAAAGGCCGGCTCAATTCGGACTTGGCAGAACTTGCGCCGAAAGGCAACCGGAGGATGGGCGCTAATCCTCACGCCAATGGCGGAATTTTGCTGCGCGACTTGCGGATGCCCGACTTCCACGTCCACGCAGTGAATGTGCCTTCGCCCGGCGCAGTGGACGGCCAAGATACAATGGTGCTTGGAAATTTTCTGCGCGACGTCGCCGAGCTGAATCAAAATAATTTCCGCGTCTTCGGTCCCGATGAGACGCTCTCGAATCTACTGGGCGCGGTCTTTGAAGTTACCAACCGTCAGTGGGATGCGCGCGAAGTAAAAAATGATGAATTCCTCGCGCCTGCCGGACGCGTGCCGGACTCGATGTTGAGCGAGCATCAATGCGAAGGTTGGCTGGAAGGTTATCTGCTCACTGGTCGGCACGGGCTGTTCAACAGCTATGAAGCCTTCATTCGCATCGTGGATTCGATGTTCAGCCAGCACGCCAAGTGGTTGAAGGTGACGTTGGAACTTCCGTGGCGGCGGAAAATCGCGTCGCTGAATTATCTGCTCGCGTCGCATGTCTGGCAGCAGGATCACAACGGCTTCACGCACCAAGACCCCGGCTTCATGGATCACGTCATCAACAAGAAGGCCGATATCGTGCGTGTTTATCTGCCGCCGGACGCGAACTGTCTGCTCTCCGTCTTCGATCATTGTCTGCGCAGCCGACATTACGTCAACGTCGTCGCCGCAGGCAAACACGCGCTCCCGCAATGGCTCACAATGGACGCCGCCGTCGTGCATTGCACCGAAGGCATCGGCATCTGGCAATGGGCCAGCAACGATCAAGGCTCCGAGCCAGACGTGGTGATGGCCTGCTGCGGTGACACACCCACGCTGGAGATTCTGGCCGCCGTTTCGATTCTGCGCGCGCATTTGCCCGAACTGAAAATCCGAGTGACCAATGTTGTTGACCTGATGAAGCTGCAATCTGCGAGCGAACACCCGCACGGGTTGAGCGAAGCCGATTACGATTCACTCTTCACCAAAGACAAACACATTGTTTTTGGCTTTCATGGATACGCGTGGCTGGTCCACCGGCTGACCTATCGCCGGACCAATCGCAATCTCCACGTCCGAGGCTACAAAGAGGAGGGAACAATCACGACCGCTTTTGATATGCGGGTGCAAAATGACCTCGACCGCTTTCATTTGGTGCAAGACGTGGTGGATCGGGTGCCGAATTTAGGCTCCAAGGGCGCCTACCTGAAGCAACAGATGCAGGACCAGCTCATTGAGCACAAACGCTACATTGACAAGCACGGCCAGGATTTGCCGGAGATTCGGAATTGGAAATGGGGCCAGAGTGAAACCCAAAAGCCAAAACCACTGGCAGCAAAGGCACGTGTCCCGGAACTAAAGTTGCGGCGGAACATAGGGAGCAAACATGGAAAGCATAACAGCCTGACACGAACCAAAGGAGCCCAAAATGCCCATTCAACTCAATGAAGAAAATGGCGGGAAGATTCTCGTCGTTCACGTCAGCGGGAAACTGGTAAAAGCAGATTACGAGCACTTTGTTCCCGAGTTCGAGCGACTCGTCCTGCAGCACGGGAAGTTGCGAGTGCTGTTCGATATGACCAGCCTCCACGGCTGGGAAGCTGGCGCGCTGTGGGAAGATACCAAGTTCGCCATCAAACACTTCGCCGACATTGAACGGCTCGCCATGGTCGGGGAAAAGAAGTGGCAGCAAGGCATGGCGACATTCTGCAAGCCGTTCACGAAAGCAACCATTCGATACTTCGATCACACTGACATCGCCGGGGCGCAAAAGTGGTTGGACGAATCTGTAGCGACAGGAGACAAAATAGGAGGACGACACATGCTTAAACACCAACTGCTTTTGCCGGAGGGGATACTCATTCTCGAACCCGACGCGCCGCTCGAAGCGGCCGACTTCGAGGGCCTGGTTCGCGAGATCGACCCATATATCGCGGAACATGGACAACTATCGGGCTTGATGATTCACGCCAAAGCATTTCCCGGCTGGGCGAATCTCGAAGCGTTTCTCGCTCATATGCAATTCATCAAAAGCCATCACCAGAAGATTGTCCGACTGGCGATGGTCACCGACAGCAAACTTCTGGGGG
>JBEKMW010000211.1:0-2821 GCA_049523455.1 Verrucomicrobiota bacterium
CATCAAGCCCGATAGTTTTCCATGTTCCGCGATATACGGATCGATTTCGCGAACCAGGCCCTCGAAGTCGGCCGCTTCGAACGGCGCGGCGGGTTCGAGAATGAGTATCCGCTCCGGCAAAAGCAGTTGGTGTTTAAGCATGTGTCGTCCTCCTATTTTGTTTCCTGTCGCTACAGATTCGTCCAACCACTTTCGCGCCCCGGCGATGTCAGTGTGATCGAAGTATCGGATGGTCGCTTTCGTGAACGGCTTGAAAATCACCGCCATGCCGTGCTGCCACTTCTTATCACCGACCATCGCGAGTTGCTCAATGTCGGCAAAATGTTTGATGTCAAATTTGATGTCTTCCCACGCCGCGCCTGCATCCCAGCCGTGGAAACCGGTCATATTGAACAGCACACGCATTTTTCCGTTTTGCCGGAGCAGTCGCTCGAATTCGGACACAAAATCGGGGTAATCTGCTTTAACCAGCTTGCCGCTGATGTTCACGACGAGTATCTTGCCGCCGTTTTCTTCGTTGAGTTGAATGGGCATTGGGGACTCCTTTGTTGCGTTTCAGATTATTATGTTTTCCATTTTTGTTCCCGATGATCCGCCCCGACCTTAGTTCCGGCATACGTGTCTTTTCCGCCAGCGGTTTCCCGTTCTGCGTTTCGCCCTGGCCCCACTTCCAATTCCGAATCTCCGGCAAATCCTGGCCGTGCTTGTCAATGTAGCGTTTGTGCTCGATGAGCTTGTCCTGCATCTGCTGCTTCAGGTAGGCGCCTCTGGAGCCTAAATTCGGCACGCGGTCCACCACGTCTTGCACCAGATGAAAGCGGTCGAGGTCATTCTGCACCCGGATGTCGAAGGCGGTCGTGATGGTGCCTTCTTCCTTGTAGCCACGGACGTGGAGGTTGCGATTGGTCCGGCGATAGGTCAGCCGGTGAACCAGCCAGGGGTAGCCATGAAAGCCAAAGATGATGTGCTTGTCTTTGGTGAACAGCGAATCGTAATCCGTTTCGCTCAACCCATGCGGATGTTCGGTTTTGGGTTGTAGCTTCATGAGGTCAACAACATTGATTACCCGGATTTTCAGATCAGGCAAATGCGCGCGCAGAATGGAAACGGCGGCCAGAATCTCCAGCGTGGGCGTGTCGCCGCAGCAAGCCATCACCACATCCGGCTCGGTGCCCTGGTCGTTGCTGGCCCATTGCCAGATGCCAATGCCTTCGGTGCAATGCACCACGGCGGCGTCCATACTCAACCATTGCGGGAGGGCGTGTTTGCCGGCCACGACCACGTTGACGTAGTGCCGGCTGCGCAGGCAATGATCAAAGACTGACAGCAGACAATTTGCATCCGGCGGCAGGTAAACGCGGACGATATCGGCCTTCTTGTTGATAACGTGGTCGAGGAAGCCGGGATCTTGATGGGTGAAGCCGTTGTGATCCTGTTGCCAGACGTGGGAGGCGAGCAGATAGTTCAGCGACGCGATCTTCCGGCGCCAGGGCAGTTCCAACGTGACCTTCAACCACTTGGCGTGCTGGCTGAACATCGAGTCCACGATGCGAATGAAGGCCTCATAACTATTGAACAGCCCGTGCCGTCCGGTCAGCAAATAACCTTCCAACCAACCCTCGCACTGGTGTTCACTGAGCATCGAGTCCAGCACGCGTCCGGCGGGCGCGAGGAATTCATCATTTTTTACTTCCCGGGCGTCCCACTGACGGTTGGTGGTTTCAAAGACAGCGCCCAAAAGATTGGAGAGGGTCTCATCGGGACCGAAGACGCGGAAATTGCGCTCGTTCAACTTCACCACATCACGCAGGAACTTGCCCAGCACCAACGTATCCTGTCCATCCACGGCACCGGGTAAAGTCACCTTTACCGCGTGCTCATGGAAGTCCGGCATGCACAAGTCGCGCAACAGAAGCCCGCCGTTGGCGTGCGGATTGGCTCCCATCCGCCGGCCGCCCTTCGGCGCCAGCTCGGCCAAGTCGGAATTGAGCCGGCCATCCTTATCGAATAACTCATCGGCCTTGTAGCTCTTCATCCACCTTTCAAGTTGTTTGACGTGCTGGGGATGTTCGGCATCTACCAAGAGCGGCACTTGGTGCGCCCGGAACGTGCCTTCCACTTTCAGGCCATCAACTTCTTTTGGCCCCGTCCAGCCTTTCGGCGACTTGAGGACAATCATCGGCCAACGCGGACGCGTGGTGTCTTTTTTATCCCGCGCATTGGTTTGGATTCGGCGAATATCCTCGATGGCCTTTTCCAAGGTCATGGCCATGAGTTCGTGCATTTTTTCCGGCTCGTCGCCTTCCACAAAGTAAGGCGTCCAGCCGCAGCCACGGAAAAACTGTTCCAACTCATCCGGCTCAATGCGCGCTAAAACAGTCGGGTTGGAAATTTTGTAACCGTTGAGATGCAATATCGGCAGCACCGCGCCGTCAGTAATCGGATCGAGAAATTTATCGGACTGCCACGCGGTCGCCAGTGGGCCGGTTTCCGCTTCACCGTCGCCGACAACGCAGGCGACGATCAGGCCGGGGTTGTCGAACGCGGCTCCGAAAGCGTGCGACAATGAATAACCCAGTTCGCCACCTTCGTGAATTGATCCGGGCGTCGTCGGTGCCACATGGCTGGAAATCCCGCCGGGAAACGAGAATTGCGTGAACAGTTTTTTCAGCCCGGCTTCGTCCTGCGTGACGTTCGGGTAAACTTCGCTCCAAGTGCCTTCGAGATAGACGTTACCCACAATCGCCGGGCCACCATGACCGGGACCGGCAACGTAGAACATATCCAAGTCATACTTTTTGATGACCCGGTTCAAATGCAC
>JBEKMW010000212.1:0-2815 GCA_049523455.1 Verrucomicrobiota bacterium
GAGCGTTAACGTGTTTGAGCAAATGCCTCTGCTGGAGCTTGTTATGAAAACCACATCGCAAATTCAGACACCCGATTCACGCAACCAACTGGTATTCAACATCTTTTAACCGGATGACAGTGTTGGTAAACATACTTTTTGTTCTTTCTTTTACGTTCACAAGCGTCCCCCGGTTTTGACAAAAAAGTGTTGGCTCGACCGTGTAACCCTGCCACAAGGCAGGGATGAAAAAACAACCAATCAAGCCAACACGTTCCCAGTTCAACATTTTGCGGCAGGTTTGCAACCTCATTCCGCAACACTTGGTTTCGAAAATTGCCCGCGCCACAGGTGCGGTGGACAAGTCGCGCAGCTTCAAGCCTTGGAGTCATGTCGTGACCCAGTGTTATGCATCAGCCTCAATGACGTGTGTGATGCTTTGCGATTGCACTCTGGGCCGCTGGCCAGCGTCCGTGGTGCCACCGCGCCGAGCCGCAACGGATTCTCCAAGGCGAACCGAGAACGACCGGCGGCCATGGCCGAGCAACTGTTTTGGGCGGTGCTGGGTCATCTGGGCGAACAATCGCCGGGATTTGTGGCAGGACACCGCCGGGGTGCGGCGTTTCGCTTCAAGCTGCCGATTCATGTCGTGGATACCACGATGATGGAGTTGGTCGCCAACTGCCTGGACTGGGCCAAGCACCGGCGGCGCAAAGCCGCCGCCAAAACCCACATGCGGCTGAACTTGCAAAGTTTGCTGCCCAACTTTGTCATCGTTGACACCGCCGGCGAACATGACAACCAGCGGGCACGGGAACTGTGCGCCGGGGTCAAAAGCGGTGAAATCGTGTTGATTGACAAGGGTTATGTGGACTTCGCGCATTTGAAGGATTTGGATGAACGCGGCGTGTTTTGGGTCACACGGGCCAAAGACAACATGGCCTATGAAGTCCTCCAGCCGATGCCGGAGTCCAAAGATCAAAAGATGCTTCGGGATGAGATCATCCGGTTGAACAACCCCAACCAGCCCGCGCCGGAGCTGATGCGCCGGATCGTGGCGCTGGTGGAAATCGACGGGGTGGAGCGCCCGATGGTGTTTTTGACCAACAACCTGCAATGGAGTCCGCGCAGTGTAGCCGATCTTTACCCATGCCGCTGGCAGATCAAGCAGACGCTGCAATTGGCCGATTTCCTCGGCCACAACGCCAACGCCGTGCGCTGGCAGGTCTGGATCGCCCTGCTGGTGTATGTGCTGCTGCGTTACTTGAGTTATGTTTCGAAATGGGCGCATAGCTTCACACGGCTCTTCACGATGCTCCGCGCGGTGCTGTGGTCAAAAATCGACCTGTGGGATTTGCTCGACCGCTATGGGACAGCCAAAGGCAGTTTCCGGAGCCTGGCACGGCCGGATCAGGCGTATTTTCCAGGATTCCTGTGAAGTCGGGGGACAGCATCGGCTGGAGACAGCCTCGAAAGTAGCAGCACCAGTACGCATTCATGCAACAATTCTAAATCGTATTTCGCGAAGACCGCCTGAATTCCCTTGTAAAATCAAGGGACGCAGATGACTCTTTGCTCGTTAGAGGATGATTGTATTTTACGTTTTTTTGTTTGTTTGGAAGCCGCCATTGCGGCTCCGGCTGGCAGGTCAGGGAATAAAAGGGAGGGAATGCCCCGGCGAGGGGCAATCGGACACCTGGTAACTATACTCCGTCAGCGTGAACAGAATATCCCCCATGTCAGGAAGGGCAAGATAAATCGGCGGTTAAATAAATGAAGGCGCGAGGGCAGGAATCTGGGTTAAGAGTCATCAGAGATCTCTCAACCGGGCGGCAGTGATTTCCGATGGAGGCAAATACCATAATAGTACTACAGTGCTCAATTCTGATAATTCGGTGTGCTCATTCTTGTTCGAGCATTCAGGCAACCGCTTCCAGCGCGTTGCCCTCCAGCCGGTTGCTGACGCAGATGGCTGCTTTTACGGTGGTTGCAGCGGGTTAAAAAGGGAATTGATTAAGCTTTGCTGTCAGGCGCGCAGGCAACTGCCCAAGCAGGGTGCGCTCGTGCCGCGTCAGTTGGCAGCGAGCGCTTCCAGCGGGGATTGCTGGAGCGGCTGCCTGGGCAGTTGGGGTCGAACCATTCCGGGGAGATGCGGCAGCAGGCACATTCGGGGCGCGTTCGATACAAGCTTTACTGTGCCGGAGCCCAAGAACCATCCGGTTGTTGATTGAGAAAAGCCTGTCCCACTTGCGTGGTCCACTTCAAGTTGTCATCCATCCATTTCAATACATTGGGGTATCGGACCATGGCCTGAACGCTGGCGTCCCAAATTAGTATTTGAACAGGCCATTGTTTCTTAAAACCCGATAACTATTGATCGAAATCCCTGGCCGGCGGTATGGGGTGTTAACCCCATAGACAGAGCGAGGCAACGGACGCACATTCCTTTACATATGTTGAACACCGATCTTTGTGACGTAACAGAATCATGAAACGAATCACTGTCTTGCTGGCGGACGACAACACGCTCGCGCGCAGGGATATTAGAAAGATTCTGGAACTCGAAGACGATCTGGAAGTGATCGGTGAAGCGAAAAACGGCCATCAGGCGGTCGCCCTGGTCAAAAAACTTCGTCCCGCATTGGTTCTGATGGACATTGCCATGCCGCGGCTCGATGGTTTGCAAGCGACGCGCCAGATTCTCAAAGCCGTCCCTGCCACCAAAGTAGTCATGCTTTCGGCGCACGGTGATGATGAATATATCGAAGCGGCGGCCAACTCCGGCGCGATGGGCTATCTGATCAAACACACCGCCGTTGACAATCTGTGCCAAGCG
>JBEKMW010000213.1:0-2705 GCA_049523455.1 Verrucomicrobiota bacterium
GGAGCGGCTCGACAAAGGTAACGCGGGCATCCTCGCAGCCGCCGCTGCCATCAGATCGCCGCTCGTAATCCGCTTTCGGCTCAAGCGCGATGCCGAGACGTTCGACTCCGGACGGGTCGCCAACTTCGTCGAATTTTACGCGGGCGATGCCGATGCGTGAATAGTTGTTCTTGGCGACGAGCCTCGGAAACAGGTAAAGCTTGCCGTCCGGACCACGAGTGGCCGCCGGATTCAGGACGCCTTCAATCTCCTGCGGATTGCCCGGCTCCGGCTCCATCAACATTCCCAGGCGCTGTAATTGAAAGCCACTCATCCGGTCTTCTCCTCACAAGGTTTTGTGGGTTGAATGCCATCGAGACAAGCGACGATGGCTTCAATCACCCGTTTCGACTCGTTGGGATCTCGGACCCGGATGGATACAACACCGGCTTGTTCGGCCGGATAGTCGTTTCCGCCAGGAAACAACGCATCGCCGATAAAAATCATTTCATCAATGGCAATGCCAAGGATGTCCCGGAGTTTTCTAATCCCATAGGCTTTATCAATGCCCGGCTTGGTGACGTCAACGGAGGTCGTGCCACCCAAGCGCACGGAAAAATCGGGGATCAGTTTATCTAGGAGAGCTTTTATTTTTTTCCGCCTGGTGAAATCAGGGTCCCATTTTTTCTTTTCTTCGATGGGAGCCTGCTGCCCCAATGCGGAAAACGTAATCTGGCTTCCCCGGTCTTCAATGGTTTCTCCCCAGACCTTTTCGACTTTGAAGCCCGCTGCTTCGAGCGCCTGCTTTAGCGAACTGATGATTTTCTTTTTTCCGTCCGAGGTGAAATCTTCCGAGTAAATCTTTTTCCAATCGCTTGCGTATTGATAGAACTTTGTTCCACAGGTGGGAAGCAGGGACAGGTTCTTCAGGTGTTCGTCGTGAGGAAGATTGGCGAGCACTTGTTTCTCAAACTGCGGCCAATCGCCGCCGGAAATCACGGCCACCTTCACAATACCCAGCAGAGCGGTGAGCAGTTTGGCCATCTCGGCATCGAGCGATGCTTTGCTTTCGGCAAGCGTGCCATCCAGATCGAAAACAATGAGTTTCTTCATGGATTAGGTTCCTTCCGGAAGTGAAATTTCCAACAAGCTAATGGCACCACGGGGTCGGCACAAACACGCTCCAACCACGGCGGGCAGGAGCAACACATCCCCCTTGCCGATGGCGTAATTGGCACCATCGTGCTCTACCTGACCGTCGCCGGCGAGGCACACCAGCACCCGCGGAGTTCTTTCGGCACCGACTCCAAATGGCGATTCTGCCTCGAACCGCCACAACCCGAACTGTTCACAATCAAAGAGCCGCTCTCGCAACACCGGCTTTGCCTCATCCACCATTGGCACCACCCGCCCGATTGCACCTTGCGCAAAATCAATACAGGCCATCGCCTGATCAACTTGCAGAGGCCGGGGCTTGCCGGTCTTGGCATCAATATGGTTCCAGTCGTAAAGGCGAAACGTCACGTCACTGTTTTCCTGCACTTCAAAAACCACCACGTCGCCCAACGAATGAACGGTTCCGGCCGGAATGAAAATTCCGTCGCCGGGCTTCGGCGTGAAGGATGCGAGCTGGTCCGCCACCGTTCCGTTCGCGAGCGCCTGCCGCAGAGTGTCGGTCGTGGTGGCAGGCTTGAGACCCGCGTAGATGCGGCTTTTTGTCCCCGCCTCCAGTACCACCCAGGCTTCGGTCTTGCCGGTCTCGCCTGCGGGGATATATTGGGTCTGCTGATCCGATGGATGCACCTGGACCGAGAGCACGTCGCGCGCATCGAGGAACTTCAGCAGCAGAGGGAATCGGCGGAAACGCCCGGCCAGTTTTCCCAGCAACTGCTCCGGCCACTGATGAAGCAATTGCGCGATGCTCCGTCCCTTGAGCGGCCCATCGGCGACACGGCTGGGATGATCGTCGCGGTCGCTCAACAGCCACGCTTCGCCGATGGGACCATTGCCGGGCAGCGGTGCCGTGAGCAGATTGGCCAAACGCCGGCCACCCCAAAGCCGATACTGATAGATCGGTTCAAATCGAAGCGGATACATAGATAATTCCCGCATCGGTTAGGACTTTGAGAAACGGAGTGCCGTCCTTCTTCTGCTGTCGAATTGTTTCGTCGTAAAGGATCACGCCGCTGATGCTCTCGCCGAGACCGGGCGTGGTCACAATCATCTCCCGATACGCGCGCCGGGCCTCCACCGTTTGCGAAATGTTGAGCTTTGCGAATCGTTTGTTGCAGGTCGGATAGCTTTCATCCATCGCCAGCAGCCCTTTGTCGTCGGCAACAAGTTTGCTGGCAGTATCTATTAACAGTTGCGTGTTCATGTAGGTAATTGGCGGCTCGCCAAATATTTTCAATCAGCGATTGGCACCATTGGCTGTGGATGGCCATGAAATGGCCAACGCAAATCGCCGGTCATCAAATAAACCACCATGGCCACGAGCATCACAATCACGCAAAACCAAATTCGCCAATCCCGATGCGCGCGTCTCCAATAAGGAGGTTGGCCGTGATGAATCGGGCCGCCATTAGGATCTCCGTGCGACTTGTGATCGTGCTTTAATTCATTCATATTTCCAGTGCGGATTAGGGACTGACCGGAGTTCCCTCCTTGAGCCAGCGTAGCGCGTCCTCGTGCTGCGATTCCGAAAAGTGTTTCACCTGCACATGCAC
>JBEKMW010000214.1:0-2614 GCA_049523455.1 Verrucomicrobiota bacterium
CAACCTTCAGACCGGCCGGCTGCGCCAACTCCACGTTGGGCGTAACCCCGATACCGGCAATGACGCCGTCCACCGGAAACTCGCCGTGATTCCGGGTTTTCACCCGTGCGCCCTGGGCGGAATTTTCCACGCCGATCACCGTGCTCCCCGCCACGACGTTCACCGCCTTCTGCGCGTAGTAGTTGTTCAGGAAGCGGCCGAGATCGAGGGGGTAAAGACGGGCGCCGATCGTTTCGTCGGGGAAGAGCATCACCACCTCCTTGCCATTCATGGCGAGCGCAGCGGCAATTTCCCAGCCAATGAATCCGCCGCCGATCACCGCGAACCGGCGCCCTTGCCCGGTGAGCGTGCGTAAGCGCTCGTAGTCCTTGAGTGTGCGATAGTAAATGATCGAATCGTTGCCGAAAGGAAGCCGGCGGGGCGTCGCCCCGGTGGCGATGAGCAGCTTCTCGAATCTGTAAGCCGTGCCCGCATCGTCCGTTACGGTCTTGTTTTTGGCATCGATGGCAACGGCCGTTCGGCCGGCGTGGAGCGTCGCGCCGTGTTTCTCCGTCCCGCGCCAGATGCTGTCCAGAGCGTCGCCCTTCCATAGCCCTTTGGTGAGAGGCGGGCGGTTGTACGGCGCATTCGGCTCTGAACTCAGCAGGCCGATCGAACCGGCCGCATCGGCTTCACGAATGCCGTTCACGGCAGCGTCGGCGGTCATTCCGCCACCTAGGATCAGGTACTTGTAGGATTGCATGTCGCCTCCTTGGGCGCGGCAGCGATTGTTTGTTGTAAGAAGCCCTATCTACATTCTACGACGATTCCCACCGATGCGGCAGCACCTGATTTACGGTTCCGACCTCGCCGTCCGACGCGGTACACTGTTTATTAGCTTCGTTGGGCCGCAGGCCAGGTTTCGCGATGCTTATTTCGGCGAAGGAGCCTCTGAGACGATGCGGAAACCCGGTCAGAACCGGAATTGTTCCACACCCTGCTCAGAAACAATGCTAATCTATCGCACTCAAGGGGTGCTTGGCAGTGTGACCCAAGGCCGATAAATACTGGACGTTTGTGGAACTGTGTCAGCCTGCCATCGGCCGGTGAGCGAACCGCGCAGCTCAGCACCGGGGTCCGGCGTCGCGTAGCCTTTGAAGCCGTGCTCGGAACTCACCGCTCTTCATTTGTCCCTTTTCTTTGGAGGTTTCATGCCGGGTTTGTGGAAGAAAAAAAGTCTTGATCTCTTACGTACGGAGGCGGTGGAATCAAAGCACGGGTTGCGGCGCACTCTAGGCCCGCTGGCGTTAATGTCACTGGGTATCGGAGCCATTGTGGGCGCGGGCATCTTTGTGCTGAGTGGCGTTGCGGCGCAGCACACGGGTCCGGCACTCGTGTTGTCGGTCATCGTCTCCGGTCTGGGTTGCGCATTTGCGGGACTTTGTTATGCCGAGTTTGCAGCATTGATTCCCGTCGCGGGCAGCGCCTACACCTATTCTTACGCCACGATAGGGGAGTTCCTCGCCTGGATCATCGGCTGGGATTTGATTCTTGAATATGCGGTTGGCGCCACGACGGTTTCCATCGGCTGGTCGGGCTATTTCGTTTCGTTCTGGCAAAGGACGCTGCACCTGCCATTTCCGGCGGAGCTGAGCAAGAGCCCCTGGGAGCCGATTCACCTTGCGGACGGCACGACCATTCATCCCGTTTTCAATTTGCCTGCCGCGTTCATTATCGTGGTGGTCACCACGCTGCTGATCATCGGGATTCGCGAATCCGCTAATTTCAACAATTTCATCGTGTTGGTGAAAGTTGGGGTGGTGCTTCTTTTTATCATTATCGGCGCGCTTTATGTAAATCGGTCTTACTGGCACCCTTTTCTTCCCGCCAACCAGGGCGTGTTCGGTGAGTTCGGCTTCTCCGGGGTGCTGCGCGGCGCGGGCATAATTTTCTTCGCCTTCATTGGGTTTGACGCCGTTTCCACGGCGGCGCAGGAAGCGCGCAACCCTGAGCGCGACATGCCCATTGGCATCCTCGGTTCGTTAGGGATCTGCACGGTGCTTTACATTCTGGCTGTCATGGTGCTCACGGGTTTGCAGCCATTCCGGCTACTCAACGTCGCCGACCCGCTGGCGCTGGCCATTGACTCCACCCCGGCCCGAATCTGGCTCTCACCCATTGTTAAAATAGGCGCGCTGCTGGGGACCACGGCGGTTATCCTGGTAATGATGCTGGGCCAAACGCGGGTGTTTTATTCCATGGCGCACGACGGCCTGCTTCCCAAGCCGTTTGGCCAGATCCACAAGCGTTTCCGGACGCCTTATATCAGTACGGCCCTGACCGGTGTGTGCGTGGCGATCGCCGGGGGCTTGTTGCCGTTGCGGGTAGTGGGTGAACTGGTGAGCATCGGAACCTTGCTGGCGTTCGTCATTGTCAGCGCTTCCGTCATGGTCATGCGGAAGAATCACCCCGACATTCGCCGCCCCTTTCGCACACCCGCAGTATGGCTGGTGGGACCGTTGGCCATCATCGTGTGCGGCGGACAAATGTTGGGATTGCCGCGCGATACGTGGATTCGCCTGTTCGTATGGATGGCCGTCGGCTTGGTGATCTATTTCACCTACAGCCGCCGGCA
>JBEKMW010000215.1:0-2991 GCA_049523455.1 Verrucomicrobiota bacterium
GCGGTATTCACGCCGGGCAACAGCACGCCGGCGCCGACGAACGTGGTGGCAACGGGGCAACTGAACCAAGTGGCGTTGTCATGGGATGATGCTTCGGGGGGGGTGGCGACGAATTATATCGTCCTACGCTCGACGGTGAGCAACAGCGGCTACAGCGCGATTACCACCAACATCGGCAATGCTTCGACCAATTACACCGACGCGAGCGTGGTCGGCTATACGACCTATTATTATGTGGTGCAGGCCACGGGACCCATCGGTTTGAGCCCCTTTTCGTCACCGGCCAGCGCATATGCGACGGGGATGGAGCCAGCCCCGATGGGCTTGAGCGCAACGCCGGCCAATAACCAGGTGGGGTTGAGCTGGAACGCGACGCTCGGCGCGACCGGCTATAACATTCTGCGCGCGTCCAACAGCCCGAGCGGTTTCACCACCATCGGCAGTTCGGTGGCGACGGCTTACACAGACACCGGCCTAGTCAACGGGACGACGTATTACTATGAGGTAAATGCAACGAACAGTAGCGGCACCGGCCCCGCATCGGCCTATGTCAGCGCCGTCCCGGGGATCCAGACCAACGCGCCGCCGGCTTATCCGCTGAGACCCAACCCGAACGGCCGATACGTGTTGGACACCAACAACGCGCCTTTCCTGGTGATTGGCGATTCACCGCATACGCTGCTGGTGAATCTGGACGAGTCGGACGCGGCGCTTTATCTGAATAACCGGGGCACCAACGGCTTCAATAATTTGTGGATCAACATGCTCTGTGATGATTACGATGGCGGACCCGGCAGCGAGGGCAATGCCAATTACGGCCACGACATCTACGGCGATAATCCCTTCACCAGTACGTTGCCGGGCACCTATTACGATTTGACCACGCCGAATCCGGCTTATTGGTCGAATGTGGATTTTATCGTCAGCACCGCGGGAACGAACGGGCTGCAATGCTTCTTCACGCCGCTGGACGAAGGCGGCTGGTCGCAAACCTCGCTGGCCAACGGGTCGAATCGCTGTTATGCGTACGGGCAGTTTCTGGGCAGCCGCTATGCCAATTCGCCCAACATCTTTTGGAACCTGGGCAATGACTTTCAGAATTGGGGCGTGGCGACCAATGAATCCGTGATTGTCGCCATCGCCAAGGGTATTTTGAGCAAGGACACCAACCATTTGATGACGATCGAGCTGAACTATAGCGTCAGCATGTCCTTGGACGACCCCAATTGGGCACGGCTCGTAAACGTCAACGGGGTCTATACCTACGATGCCACCTACGCTGAATGTTATGCCGCGTGGAACAAGAGCAACATGCCGGCCCTTTTCCTGGAGGAGAACTATGAGTATCAGGACAACACCGGCAGCCAGCCGTCTTCGCCCTGGGCCTTGAGAGTGCAGGAGTATTGGTCGCTGCTGGCGGGCTGTCTGGTGGGGCACATGTATGGCAATAATTACACCCAGGTCTTCCCGGGCGGCTGGCAGGGCAATATG
The DNA here is from genome assembly GCA_049523455.1 of Verrucomicrobiota bacterium. Lineage (GTDB taxonomy): Bacteria > Verrucomicrobiota > Verrucomicrobiia > Limisphaerales > UBA11358 > UBA11358. The sequence goes on from JBEKMW010000215.1 coordinate 1,492, forward strand.
AACACGCCCGGCGAGGTGCAACTCATGTATTTCAGAAAGTTCTTCGGGAGCCGGGCGTGGTATAACCTGGTTCCCGACCAGGGCCATCATCTGATAACCGCGGGCTACGGCATATCCAATTCGGTTGCCTCCGATCTCACGTCCCTCAATTTCGTGACGGCGGCCATGACGGCGGATGGCACGTTGGGTATAGCCTATGCTCCGACCAATGCCACGCTGACGGTGGCGATGACCAATTTTATCGGACCGGTGACGGCGAGTTGGTTTGATCCGTCAGGCAACACTTACATGACGATTCCCGGCTCGCCTTTCAGCAATACCATCACGACAAGTTTTACGACGCCGGGAATCAATGTCGGCGGGGACACGGACTGGGGACTGCTGCTGCAGGCGCAGGCCCCGCCGCTCATTCCGCCACAGATTACCGGAGCCGCATTCAACAGCACGAATTTTGTCGTCAGCTTCAGCACGGTCTCGGGACAAAAGTATGCGTTGCAAGACACGCCAATCCTGGGAGGCGGTCCGTGGTTGACCGTGGCGACGAACATCCCCGGCACCGGGGGAATTGTCCAAGCCACCGACACCAACGCCGCGAGCCAATACCAGCGGTTTTACCGCGTGGAAACGGGGAAGTAACTGAGAATCCACATGAATCCCCCAATGAATCCCCGAATGAATTTGAGCGGAAGGCGCTTCAAGCAGAGCCGGTTGGCGGCGCGCGTGGTTTTGTCCTGCGTGGTATTCCTCACCATGACCATTATGGGACCTTTATGGTGCGGCAGCAGCCAGGCCCAAACATTCGTGCAGGATGGTTCGCTGAACACCGCGGTCACGAGCGCCAGTTCCTCTTCGGTCAGCACGAGTTTTACGGTTACCGCGGGAGCCCAGGCGCTGCTGTGGGGGACTCAAACCATCGCCCGGGTGGTCTCGCAAAACAACCTGACGAGCCATTACGCGGACAGCGACATTTATTATCTGTGGAACCCGACGCCGGGCACGCACACCATTACGGCCACGGACACGACCAGCTCGACACCTTCGGCCATGACGATGCAGGTAATCACTTTGAGCGGCGTCAATACCAACGTGGCGCCGGCCACCTACGGGATCGGCAACGCCGATGTGGACGGGACTCCCGGCATCAGTGTGGCCTTGGCGGGCAGCACTCCAGGGGGGGGCATGGGCGGTGGTGAACGCCAGCGGGGGTGACAACGGGACGGGGTTGGCCATCAGTTCGACGAGTGGCGTGACGAACTGGGTGCATATTGACAACAACCAGAGCCAGGTCATGGGCGCGGTGGAGAATCTCACCGGCGGGGTGTCCACCATCACGGCCTACGACCCAACCCACAATAACACGCAAGTGGGTTTTGCGGTGGCGGTATTCACGCCGGGCAACAGCACGCCGGCGCCGACGAACGTGGTGGCAACGGGGCAACTGAACCAAGTGGCGTTGTCATGGGATGATGCTTCGGGGGGGGTGGCGACGAATTATATCGT
>JBEKMW010000216.1:0-3329 GCA_049523455.1 Verrucomicrobiota bacterium
TCAATCCGGCGGAAGAGCGGGGGCACCGGCGGGGGCAGGGCCGGGGTCTTGGCGGGGGGCGCCGGTTTGGCAGCTTTGCCCTTGCCGCCATCCGGCTTTGGCTTGTCGAGGTTTGGCATTAACAGGTCAACTCAATCAACGGTGTAAAACGGATAATAAACGCGAAAACAGCGTGGCTTGTCGAATCAAAAATCGTGGTAAATGGCATTGGTTTATCGGCTATTGGGGTGGTACGAGTTTTTGGAACGCCGGGAGATTGCGTAGAGAGTCAAAACGGGGGTCGCGGCGGGCCTCCACCAGCAAATTGCGGGCGGCGGGATCCTTGGCCAGCCGTTTGGCATTGAGGTCGAGCGAAGCCTGCAGATTCTGGATGGCCTCGGACGCGCGGCTGAGAACGGCATCCAAGGCGGCCAGGTCATAGCGCGGCTCCGGCTGGTCGGGCGCCAGCGCCACCAGTTTTTTCAGCGCCGCTTCCAGCCGGGGCATATTGCCCAGCATGGCGGAAATCTGGACCATGCCGGAAACGTTGGCGTACGTGGCATTCGAGCTGGCGAGCACCTCATCGAAGAATGGCAGGGCGGCCTGAAGCAGGGCCGCCGCGCGATTGGTTTGCTGCATTTCGATGTACACCTGCGCGAGCGCGAGCGTGCTCTGAAAATTCGTCGGGTCTTTTTCGACCTCGGCGGTCAATTGTTGCAATTGAGCGGTAAATTGCAGGCGCTCGGCGCTCATTTGCCTCATTCCCTCGAGTTGCTTCAAGACGTCCTGCATCGGGCCGTAGGGGTCGAACTTGAGGCACGTTGCCACCACCGTTATCGCGTCCTCCAACCGATTCTGGGGAACCAGGAAGTTGATGTAGCCTTCCACGGCCTCCGGGCTGTAGGGACAAAAGGCAAGGGCTTGTTTGTAGGCGAAATCGGTTTCGCGGATCAGGGCCTGTGTGGCGGCAGCGGTCTTTTGGCGGTAGGCGGGCGGACATTTGGGGGTCAAACGCCAGTCGTAAACACCGGCAATGGAGTCCCGCAGCTTGGAAAACGCCTTCTGCGCGTCCTCGTCGCGGATGAATTTGCGGTCGCCGGTGAAGCCGGTGAAATCGTTGTGCAAATACACCTTCTCGGCGAAATCGGCGATTTGCTGGACGGTGGTGTCGTAAGTCATCCAGTTACCGATGGTCCGCTCCGAGTACTTGCTCCAGAACTCGTGGTCTTTTTTGAACACATCGTCGGTCAATTCGGGAACCGGATTACGATTGATCTTCATGATAATGCCAAATGGGGTTTCGTGGGGATACATCCAGTCCAGCGGGAAGCTTTCCTCGACGAAGAATTCGTTGGTGGGGTTGTGATCGAAGATGACCTTGCACAGCAGCCCGTTGATTTTCATCACCGAAACCTCGCTGCCGGAGATGGCTATCTTATGGTTTTCGATTTGCACCCCTTCGCCGGGATCGAGCTCGTTGAGTGCGGCGCGCCTTTGAAAGTCCCGGCCGTAGTCGTCAAAGCATTGCTGCAAGTCGTCCGGCGACGGTATGTAGATCTCTTTGGGGGGATAAACGCCCTCGGCGCGGCGCCGGGCTTCGATGTGCGCCCCCAGTTTGGTAAACGGCACGTCCAATAGGTTGTAGGCGGCCTGGGAAACGCCGTCCACAAAGCCGACTCCCTGTGCCAAAATGATGATGACCACGACGCCCCAAAAGGAACAGATGACGAGCGCATCACGCTTTCGTTTGGGGTTGCCTTGCACAAAATCGCCCAACATCCAAATCCCGCTCAAGGCCCAGGCCGGAATGAAAAACGCCCACCACCATTGGGCCATGAGGTCGCGGAAAAAGGGCGGATCAATCTGGTTGCTGCGGAAATACTGCGACCGCAGATAGTCCAGGTACGTCGGGTCGGCCAGCGCATTCTGGGTGATGATGTAAACGTCGCGCCGGTCAAAGTGCTGGTCCTCCTTCGGCTGGCAGGAATGCGGGATGAAACTTTCGCAGAAAATAATATAAGTGGGGCAAAACCGGGGATGAAACTTTCGCAGAAAATAATATAAGTGGGGCAAAACCGGCCCGGATCGGTGCCGCCAAAGAGAATCGCGTTGCGGGTCATCTCCGGGTAAATGCCATAGGGCGGCGTGAACATGTCGTGCCCGAACCAATAGCCAAACCAGTGGTTGCGTTGTTCGCTCTGGTACCAATGCGACAGGCCCGAATAGACCGGCATCACCAGGAACAGTCCCAGCAAAATCAGGATGGGACCACGCTGCCGATAGAACAGCAGCGCCGCCAGGAAAACAATCGGTATGGCCACCAGCAGGAGATTGGCGAAGATGGGCAGGCCGTAGTGATTCTTCGCGAAGGCTTGGCCGATGAGATGGGGCAATTGGCCGAGCAGGGGGAAGGTGACTTCACCGCCCGGGCCTGCGGCGAGCTGGCTGGCGGCCTCGGCCAGGCTGTAGAGCGCCAGCACCACGGCCACGCCGCTGCCGACGATGGCCCAGAAACGGGAGCGTTCGAAATGGGTGGCCATGTAGGCGGCGATCAAGGTCATGCCACAACCGATCAAGACCGCAAACAGCGCATGGGAAGCGGTGAAAAAGACCTTGTTGAGGTCGGAGGTTGATTTGTCCAGTCCCACATTCAGCAGCCAGACCAGCAGCACCGCGAGGCAGAGATAGATGGCGGTGAGGCCCCAAATCCAGGCGCGTTCACGTTTTTGCATTTTAGGCAGGAACAGAAACGGCACCAGGCCGACAAACATGAAGACCCAACTGAACGAATCTCTAAGGCCCTGAACCAGGTACCAGAGTTGGTTCAGAAACCGAAGGGGGTCGTGGAATATATTCGAGGCATTGGTGGTGACATACTGGCCGCGGCTCAAGGCGTGAAAGAAGCCCTCGACGGTGCGCGGATAACCCCATTGCATCGGCGGGCAGGTCATCCCGGCCAGCGGCTCATAGAAATAAAACGAAACACCGGCTGCCCACAATATGCCCATGAGGAGAATGGTCTTCCATTCGGCAAGGAACTTGCCCATGGTTAAAGTCAACCAACTGCCGGCGATGAGCGACCCGATTCCCACGATGTGGAAGATGATCTTTTCCGTGTCCGTCATGTTGTTGATCGCGGGGATGAGCTGATTGGCCAGCAGAACCAGGCCGACCAGATAGCACACGCTGTTGATCAGGAACAAATCGCGGCCCAGGCGCGGCTGGACCAGGGCAATCGCCACCTCCACGCCCATGGCGCTCAACAGCAGCGTCTGGTGGATGGTGGCGCAAATCCCGTAAAAGAGCATCGCTAGGTAGAGGTAGCGCTTCTGGTGCGGCGCATACATCCA
>JBEKMW010000217.1:0-3793 GCA_049523455.1 Verrucomicrobiota bacterium
TGACGTGATACATCGCACCCGGATACTCAACGCGTAGTTTTCGTGGCATCAGCGCCCTGTATATACCCACACACCAACCCGGTCAACCAGAAAATGAACTTTTCTATGGGTTGACCCCTTTTACTTCCGAACATGCAGGGCAGGACGCGCCCCGTGCCGTTGTTCCGCTGGTCAAACAACGCCGCCAAAGACCTGCTCACCGAGCAAATGCGCGGCCTGGCCGGTGAATGGACGATTCCCCGCAGAGTTGAGGCGCTGTATCTGAAGCAAATCACCGCCGAGCGCCGGGCCGAGAAAACAGACGCCCGCTTGTCCAGTCGTAGCTTCGGAGCGAAGACGGATGGCCGCGTCTCCTGCTTGTGGAAGCAGGTCCGCTCCCCTCTGAAATCTGAAATCTCCAATTTCAAATTCCGTGGCCGCGTCTCATATTTCTGGAAGCAGGTCCGCCGCGACAATCACCTGGGCGATTGCGAGCTGATGATTATTGTCGCCGCCGTCATCACCAAAACCCTGCAAGTCAAAGTCAAGCCCCAGTGACCAAAAACCCACCTGCCGGTGGCCGTTGGCTCAAGCGCGTCTGCACTTCCACGTGCTATTCATCATCGTCCTTGAACAAATAATTGGTGAGGCTCTGGCTTTTAGCGATGAGATAAAAACCAATGGCCAACTGGACAATGCCATGTGCGAATGGTATTAGCATAATTCGCCACTGCGTGCCTTGCCACTGCATACCTTGCATGAGTGGCGGCGACTGAAGCAACCCTGAAACAATGGCGAGAATTGCGTAAATAAATTGAGAAAGCCCAAGAATTTTGATTAACACATTCGCTAACTGTTTCGTTTTCATATTTTTGATTTTGGTGAAGGGAAGTCTGGGCGCAGACCTTCTCAAACGCAAACACGAAATAGCAGCTCACGCGAAATGTTCCCCGTATTCAGCTTCTCCGTTTTGAAGCGATTCCGCTTCTGTAAATGGCTGCCGACAGTCCCAATCGCTGGAACCTGCTGCGGATGTTGTCCCGCTGCGCCTACCGCCAGGCGCAGGCGGCGAACAACGTTTCCGGCACCACTCCCATTCCGGCCAACGCCACCGTAACGCCCACGTCCATCCTCGAAGGAATTCAGGCGGGCAATTTCAGCGCCCAAATCACCGACGGCAAAATCCTGATTTCCCTGACGGCGAATACATTTTTCTGCCTCCATTTCTCTGCCGTCACCAATTTTCCCTTCGTTCCCTTGGTGTTTCCCCGCCTGCCGCTGGGCTTCGCGTCAATTCGCGAAATTCGCGGATGAAATCCTTTGTTTTCGTTTCCTTGTTGTTTGCGCTTCCCGTTTCACGCTTCACGCATCACGCATCACGCACCCCATTTCTGCTTTTTCCCCTGATTTGTCACGGCCTGTCACGGCTTTGTCACGGCTTTGTCACGGCTCGAAAATGAGAAAATGCCTGTCTTTATTGACTTGTTGGCTAAATGCGAGAAAAGCGGAGCCGTTTTGCCAGGGTAGATTTAGAGATTCCAAGACTCAAAAGGGACAGTTGGCGGGACGCTGTTTGGCGGCGAGGGTGCGCTTTAAGGCGCCGGCGTATTTGACCTGGCTGAAGGGCTTGCCGCCGCGTTGCATGTTCGCACGAATGGCTTCAAGATACCGCAGCCCACACCCTAGCTCTTGGAGCTGGCGCTCCAAATCGGCTACTTCGCGCGCAACGGATCGGTCAACGTAGCGGTCGCGGCTGGTGCTGGCGGCGGTGTTTTTGGCGGCCCAATAGCCGCGTTGTCGGAAGATTGCATTGGACTTGAAACTGGCCTGCAACGTGCCGGCGTCCACCTGGCGCCAGTGGATGGCTTCCAAGTAGCTGAGGAGGTTGTCCACGTGACGGTCTGTCAGGCGCGGGTCTTTGCTGGAGCGGCAGTCTGCCATGCCGCTGATGGTGGCGATGGCGGAACGATAGTCGGGGTCGGGGAGCGCGGCTTCGGCTTGGGCGCGCTTTAGGAGGATTTGCTGGGGGCGAGAAAGCATGGGACTAATAGGACGGATGGGACGTATTCATGCGGCGGACGATGGTTTCGGCGCTGGGGCGGCCGCCCATTTGTTCGCGGGTCAGGTTCGGGCCGGGCCAGGGGTATAATACCAGTGGGCCGCCGCGGCGGGGTTGCAAGGCCCAGACGACGTTGCCGCAGGCCAGGATGATGCGCATGTAGTGGCGCAGTTCGTTGGCGACGATGTGCGTTTTGCCGCAGGGGCATTTATAGTTCTGGGGCACAATTGGTTGGTTTTGGTTGGCGTGATGGACCGACATAGATTAGCTCACACATATCGTCGGCGAGCCATTTCCCTGTTCGGTAGCGGCCTCGTAGCATTGTGCGTGAAAAGGAGTTCGGATGCCCAGGATGAAGGTCGCGGGTGACGCGTTTTCCATGGAACGGGCCGCCTATGATTTTGAAGATTATTTGGCTCACAGCAGTTCTTTTTGGATGTTGGGGCGGCGCGGCAGCGCCGCCCTACCGGCGGAATGCTTTCGGGCGCGCTGGATTTGACCGATCCCGCGGTAGAGTTGGGTGAAGACCTCCACGTCGCTGGGCAAACGGCTCGCGGGGACGCTCGCCCCACTGGAATTTGAGATTGGAGATTTCAGATTTGAGAGGGCGGCCAGGACGTTGTTTGCGTGCGTGGGCAGGGATTTGGCGGCGACGCTGAGTTCTTCGGCGCGCTGGCCGAGGTGACGACGGATGGCGCCGGTGAGGTAAACCGGCAGGTAGTGGACTTCGGCACCGCTGGTGCGGATGGTGAGCAAAAGTTTCATCAAATCGCGGTAGATGAAGTCGGCTTGGAAGGGCCAGCCGCGTTGGTTGCATTCGTGGCCGTAGGTGGCTATGGCGCGGATGAGCTGGCGTTCGTCGCGCTTGTATTCGTGCGCGCGCAGGTGGCCGGCGGCGTCCGTGTACCAGTGGATGCGGATGTTTTCCAGGACGGTGGCGACTAGTTCTTGAACTGTCATAAGAGCTGGAATTGGCCGGCGGGCGGTTGGAGGGCCGGGCGCGGCGCTGTGAGAGCAGGCTGAGGCTTGGGTGCTCGATTTACGGCGGAGTGGATTTGGGTTTTCTGGCCCTCCAGTATTCCGGCATAGCGCGCGGCCAGCGCGTCGGAATCGTCCTCGTTGATGTTTTTGGCGTTGCAACGCGTGACTGATCAAAACCAGCCCCTCGCCTTCAGGCTTGGCCTCGGCCTTCTCAAGCGCGGCGGCCAGTCCAAGAAACATGCCGTGCATGAACGCCTGGCGGTTGCGGAGCCGCCGATTCGTCCGGTGATTCCAGCAGGCCCGAAAATGCCGTTGCAGGAACACAAACACATACCGCGCTACCTCGATGTCCCAAGCGGTGCCGACGAAGGTGATCTGCCCGGGAACTTTGATGAACCAGCGGGTCAAGCCGTTTTTGAAACAAATCTGTACTCTGAAAAAGTTCACGCAGATCGCGGCCGCGAATTTTGCTTCCAAGGGCAGCCGCAATTTGAGCAGGTCCGTGACATGCGTGAGGATTTCTTCTTTTTGGGTTTCATCGTCCGGGTTCACCTGGCCCAGATCAATGCCGTGCTCGCGCGCGAGTTTGGCGGCCATTGCCAATGCGTTCTCGACTTCGCCTGGCGTGCCGCCGCGTTTCATGCGGAGGAGTTTTTTGATTTTTTCAATGATGGCGGATCGGGTCATTTTATTATGGGGCGGCGCGGCAACGCCGCCCTACCGGGCTTTGGGCGGGCGTTGTTGGGTGGTGGTGACGGGGCCGGAGATGGCGGC
>JBEKMW010000218.1:0-6880 GCA_049523455.1 Verrucomicrobiota bacterium
CACACCAACGGTTTACTTGCTTGACCGAAATCCCGAACCACTCAGCCCATTGTTGCAAATCGGACATTTTTCAAATTCGAGGCGATTACCCCTAGGAGGGTAACAAGATGTTCGCAAAAAGTCTATGAAATCGCATGAAATTAACTCTGATGCCACAGCGGAGAGTGGAAAGTCTGCGGCTAACGGCGCACCGAAACTGCTTTTCGACGTGCGCGAGTCGGCAGCGCGTTTATCGGTGTCCGTTGTTTCAATCCGAAAACTCGTCAGGCAAAACAGACTTCGCCGCGTTGCTGATTTTCGGAAAATTCTAATCCCTGGTAGTGAACTTGAGAGGTTCGCCAGCCAATGAAATCGGCGCACGCTGATTGTCAAGGCGCTGAACTTGGTCAACAATGAGAACCTTTCTTGCCATTTTACTTTTGCTGCTGGTTGGCTGCGCCAGCCAAGCCAGCGCGAAACGACGCTTTACTTTTCACCGGGTAAAAGTAGATGCCCCGCGCCCGGATGTTCCATCTGAGCCGCCGCCCGCCCCGCCCGCCGTGCCCATGAGCGTCAGGCGCGTTCTCTGGGCATACCCGACCGGCGAAATCCGCTGGCTTTCACCGATGCCCGCAGCGCCATGAAAAAATCGAACCATGCAATGCGCCGACGGGTGGAAAGGCTTTTGCGGCAAACCCGCCCCGCACAACTCCGCCGTTCCCTGCCGTCCCGAATCCGCAAACAGGTTTTTGGTTCGGTCAATCCCGCCGGGCAGGAAGTGAGGTTTCGTGAATGACACGTTGCAATTCCCACTCCCCTTGCTGGCCTATGGCCCCGACTACAACCAGCGGCTTGAAATGGCGATTACTTTCGCCTGCTTCACCACCGGCCAGCATCTCCGCCGGGTTTTGAGCCGCGAGATGGTGCTCAAGGAGCTTGGACCGATGACCGACATCCCTAGGCCGAGCAAGCGGCTGGCCGCCGAGGAGATTGAAGCCGTGGCTTTGGGCTGCAATTTCTGCGGCATCATGCTCCCGGACGGTTCGAGCGGTTACGACTGGCGTGTGTCCCGCTACCGGTCAGCGGACGCATTTTTGCGCGTTTGGAAGTCAAAAGGCCGCACCGTGCCCTGGACCCGCATACCCAAGCGCATGGCTTTCGAGGCGCGCGACGGCACAGCGAAGACTTACCGGCGATTCGCCGTCTTGTGTGCCGCAAATGCGGCCATCGGCTCGAAACCGTTCACCGTCGTTACCGTCAACCGCGTGCGCGCCGGGATGCTGGGATATAGCTCAGGCCATGTGTTATTCGATAAAGACGGCGAATTGACGGAAACGGGCAGGAGCATCCTCAGCGAGCGCGAAGACAAACCGGAACTTTTGACGCGCAACATGGTCCGTGCAACGCTGGACAACCTCGTCAAGACCGGCCTGCTTCATCGTTTTACGCCTTACCGGGGGAGTGTCACCTACTACTCGAAAACGTTGTCCGCCGAGATGATCGGCGACCTCGTCTTGGCCCGCGCCAAGCGCACGGCCAACAATCCACGGTTGGAACAAATTGGGGAGCAAATCCGCCGGGCGAAACAAGGCCAGCCGCTATTATGTGGTGATATTCAGCCGGAACCACCACATAATAGCGAGTCACCACATAATAAGGAATCCACCACCCAAGCACCACCTGACCACCACCCGACCACCACCCGACCACCACATAATGCTGCTCTTAATGCTGCTCTTAATGCTTCTTTAAATGCGGGAGAGAATGCGGAGGGCTCGCGCGTGTTGAAAAATGAAGAAGTAAAAGACCCGACCCGGAAACAGCGCACACCAGAGGAACTCAGGGCCTTATGGGAACAAGCCAAAAGGGAAGGAGGGTCAGCTTGACCATAAACGTAACGTATCGCAATGCGCTCGCCGTCCTGGCGGCGCTGAAGCGCGAAGGCAGGCACGTGTATGCGATGCACGTCGAAAGCGACGGCTATCGGCTGGACGTTTCCGAACCGAGACCAGTCCAACCGGAACTTGTGCGAGCCGACCCGCAATCAGGACAAGAAAAACCTGCTTTGGTGTAATCGTGCAGGTAAAAGCGGCTTGCTACGCAGAAATTCAATGTTTGCCTTTTCCGAATTCATCAAATACAATCCATGCGGCCATTGGCCTAGAAAGCGAGGCTGTTTATGTTAGCCAAGTTTTTGAAAAACCGGAAAACACCCCACGACGGGGATAACCACAAGTCTCACGGTAAACCAAATGGTGGAATCAGGGCGAGACTTTTCGCTGTGAAAACAGCGTGTGGGCGCGTGGCAAGGCATGGTTTGTGCGCCTCTTAATCTCCACCCGTTGAGAGGCGCGCTTATTTTGGCTAACCGGGACTGGCTCCCGTGAAGTCTTAGGCCGCGTCAAAGGCTGTGAGTCTCTACCGAATCATTTCGGTATCAAGGCCAAAAACTAAAAACGCATTTCAAATTAGGCAACGCAATGCCACAGAAAAAAAAGAGCCAAGAGTTTTTTGGAATCCATCACGCCTTGGCCTTTCATCCTGACATTAAAAGATTCGCCGAGCAAAGACCGGGCGTGATTAGGGGCACGAAAGAATTAAAAACAATTTTTGAAGCGGCAACGCGTGAATTTTTTTTCCTTAATTTTCGTCCTGGAAACGAGAGCCTTTTATCTTTCGGGAAGATTTATGCACGGCATCCCGATGATGTTCTCGACTTGATGAAGTTGATCAGGAACATTTTATCAAAGTGGCGCAAATCGAAATCAGGAATCGTGAGGGTGTTTCTCTTAACACACCGAACTGTTTTTGTCGAAAAATGCGCACCAATTTATGACGACAATGGTAGCTGCATTGCGGTGATTGTGAAAAGCTTGTTGGATGATACAGAGAAACGCATCTCCGTTCCCAATTTAACGGCTGACAAACTTGATGAGTTTATGTGCGCAAGACTTGTAGCCGTAGATTCCCTGTTAGACAAGCAAATTGCCACGCTATTAAACGTAAAACCGGAATCAGTAAAAAAAGCACGCCAGGCAATCGCCCGCCAAGACGAACAAATCGCATTTTGGCAAAATCCCGAAGTGGTTCGCTATATGCAGACCGGCGTAATCACGCCCAAGTTAAAACACATTTGGAGGATGCGCGCCAAAGGGAAAAAGTAGGCAGCTTCGTTTCCCTTTGGAAAGGGAAAAAACAGATGCTTTCACTTCCCATTGAACTTCTCGCCCGTCTTCTAGGCAGTGGTAAATTCTAAGCGCGGACTCAAAACCGTCTGAAGGCGAATTGAGATTTTGACCGCTCTGTGTCCAATGCCCGCGCCGGGTGTTTTTGAGTTGGACGCAAGGCGGTCTCGCTTTTCCGACTATGAAGACAAAAAGACAGCGTGCCTAGTTAAAGTTCCGAGACTAGGGCGCAGAAATAAATCCGGCGTGCCGTGGTGGTCGTCCTGATAAGAGGCCACCGCAACACGCCGAGTGGCAACGCAAGTTGCCAGTGTGGCGAAACGGCAAACGCAACCGCCTTGGGAGCGGTATTCCTCCACAGGGATTTGCGGGTTCGAGTCCCGCCACTGGCACTCAAACCAAAGAAAGTTTAGCGGGGCACTGGCCTTTTGTAAAGAAGTCTTTTCCCGTTGGCTTTCTGAAGGCTGATTATTGTCCTTTCCCGTTCCGGCGAAACCGTGCTTGCACTAGCTGGCGATTGGTGGTTGAATCGCCACCGTTCTGAAAAAACGAATGTAACCAAACCAACAACACCAAATTTGCGGCTTCGGCTGCTGTCTCTCACGAAACGCGAAATTTCGACTTCAAAGGCAGCGTTGAAAGCACGCCCAGGCCGGGCGTGTCTGAAAGCGTTCTTTGAAGGGCATTCGCGTGCCCGTGAGGGAGCGTGAGTAGGTCACGCCCATTTTCTTTGGTAGCAGGCGAGTAGGCATTTCAGGGGAACGCATTGAAAACAAAAATCCTATTTTTTGCACTGGTCGCGCTCGTTGCGGCGATGCCAAGACTGCCAGCGCAGACAGTGCAGACCCTCTGTTCCTTCAACGGCACCAATGGGGCGTATCCCCAAGCCGCGTTGACGTTGGGCAACGACGGTAATTTCTATGGGACGACAACGTTTGGCGATAGCGGTGGGACAGTGTTCAAAGTGACAACCAATGGCACGTTGACCACGTTAGTTTCCTTCAAAGGCACCAACGGGGTGAATCCATGTGCCGCCCTGACGCTGGGCACTGACGGCAATTTTTATGGCACGACTGAGGGTGGTAGCGGCAAATATTATTATGGGACGGTGTTCAAAGTGACAACCAATGGCGCGTTGAGCACCCTCTACGGATTTACTGGCTTTAACGATGGCGGTAATCCGTATGCGGCATTGACCCTTGGGAACGACGGCAATTTCTATGGCACGACTTCCATCGGCGGCAGCGGTGGTGATGGGACGGTGTTCAAAGTGACAACAAATGGCACGTTAACCACTCTGGTTCCATTCAACGGCGGCAATGGAGCATATCCGTATGACGCCCTGACACTAAGCCCTGACGGTAATTTCTACGGCACGACTTGTGGTGCTCCCTACGATGGCACGGTGTTCAAAATGACAACCAACGGCGCGTTGACGACGCTGGTTTTTTTCAACGGCACCGATGGGGAAAACCCAACTGCTGCGCTCACGCTAGGAAGCGACGGTAGTTTTTATGGCACCACTGAGGAAGGCGGCGCATACATGGGCCCAAACGGAGATAACTCTGGCACGGTGTTCAAAATGACAACCAATGGCGTGTTGACGACGCTGGTTTCGTTCAATGGCACCAATGGAGGGATGCCGTATGCCGCGCTGACACTGGGCAATGATGGTAATTTTTACGGCACGACTCAGTACGGCGGCAGCAATTATTGGGGAACGATTTTTCAGGTCAAGACCAATGGGACGTTGACCACATTGTTTTCATTTTCCCGGTCCAGTGGGGGGTATCCACCTGCTGGCCTGACGTTGGGCACTGACGGCAACTTCTACGGAACGACTTATACGGGCGGTAGCGGCGGTTGTGGAACAGTGTTTCGTTTATCGCTTCCGCCACCGCCGTCGCTGACGTTACAATTTTCGTCAGGTTGTCCGTTGTTGAATCTGTATGGAACTTTGGGCGAAACCTACACGGTGCAATACAGCACCAATTTGGCGGACGCCAACTGGTTCAATCTGCTTTCCGTGACCAATTTGTCGTGCTGCCCATATGAGTTCCTTGACTCTGCCGGTGTCGTTCCGCCAGCGCGGTTTTATCGGGCGTTTATGCAGTGAGCTTCCTTGAATCCGTGCCGGACGTTTCGGCCAAACTGAAAACGCCAAACACGAACGAAGAAAAATTCGGAGACGTGGTGAAATCAGCGCAGGCAGCGGCAGTGCTGGTGCTGGTGTATTGAGTCAACGCCCTAACCCGCCACCGCAGGCGTAGTGGGCGCACCACAGGACAGAACGGGTTGTGGTGTTGCCGGCGGCCTTTCGCAGTCCGTGGCCATCGCCACCTTGCCGATGAACAGCCGAACCGCTGGCGCACGGTCGCGGTCACGCCAGCCGAACACCAGGGCCGCAGTAGATGCAATGGTTTGCAGTTCCTTTGCGGTGGTAGGCCGGTCAATCCGAAGGCCGGCGGTTATCTCGTCCAGCACATCTGCAAGGCGGTTGCGAATATCTCGGCTTACCCCCCCTGCCTCTGAATTATCATCAAACCCAAAGCCTGTGCGCGCCAATGCGCGAACGGTCTGCGGCGCATCCGGCGGGCATAATTCTGGATGCCAGCGTTTAAGCGCGGCAATGCGCGCAGAATCGCGGGTGAATGGCCGACCGAGCCGGGCGGCTGCTGGCGGTCTGACTGCGGGTTCAGCGGTCGCTTTCGCATCCATGCTGGTATTGTCCTGCTTCCATGTTGAAAGTCAAACCCGCCACCGGCACCGGCGTAGCCGGTCCAAACCTTGCGTGAACCAAGTACCCGTGACTGTATGGCGCAGAAAAAACCGCGAAACCTACTGTAGAGCCACCCGTTTTGCTGAAAATCAAGGGGTTACAGCGCCAGAAGCTGGCCATTTAGCGAGTGAAGCGCCAGTTAAAGGTGAGTCAAAGGTGAGCAAAAGGTGAGCAAAAGGTGAGCAGAAAGTGAGGCATTCCGCCAGTGCTCGCCCAACCGTTTTGGCGTTGCAAAAACTGTTGTGCTACGTTGGGCGGGTGACAAACGCAAATCAACCAGCAATTCGCAAAGGCCAGCACAAGCCCTACATCAAGGCCACGCGCAGACAGACCGAGCAACGCATCGGTGCCGCTGCCGCCTTGATCTTCTGCCGATATTCCAAGCATGGAATCCGCCGCGTTTTCAAAAAACTGTTTGGCGTTGAGTGGCGGCAGGCAGAACGCTACATGACACGCGCAATTGCCGAAAAAGGGAAAAATCTCTCGTTACCTACAGTAGAGTAGGCACAAAAACAGGCTTTTACGCATGAGTTTGCGGTCTTGAACAATGGCAAATTACCCGGTTCAACAGCGTGACTTTAGGGCGTGCGTGGCGCGGATCTACAGGTAAATGCGCGAGTTTGAATATTAGGCTGTTTTGGCAGCCAAACATTGGGAAATCAACAGGAAATCGCTTCCTTTGGCTTGTCATGTAGCCCCGCGCCTACCAGGGCAGACAATTTCTCGCGGCTCACAGAGGAAAGAAGCCCCAGGCGTCAAGGGGCTGTCCCCCGTCGCCTCTGGCCCGGCCCGGCAAAGGGAAACCGCCTGAACCATTTCCAGTCCAGCCGAGTGCGTTGGGGGTGTCGGGCGGTCAAGCTGCGGGCGTCGCGTCTGCGCACGATTTCTTGCTTTTGCCGGGCCGAGCCACTTGCCGCTTCCGCATTGGGCGCTTCCG
>JBEKMW010000219.1:0-5777 GCA_049523455.1 Verrucomicrobiota bacterium
CGGCCCCGCCGCCACCAGGCCAGCAGCAGAATGACCGCCGGCAGCGAGAAAGCCGTGGTCTTGGCCAGCAACGCCCCGATAAACAGAACCAAGGCCAGGCCATAAAAAAGTGACGGGTGATGCGTGAAACGTGAAGCGTCAGGCGCTGGCTGTTCCCTCTCCGCTCCCATCGGATGGGAGGGGAGAGGGTTAGGGTGAGGTGAGGGCTTTTCTTCCCTCCCTCCTCTGATCTGCTGTGCGTAGCGCAAGTACGCCAGCAGGGCGCTCAAATAGAGCACCAGCGAAAGCACATTCTTGCGTTCGGTGATCCAGGCGACGGATTGGACCATGACCGGGTGGAGGGCGAAGAGGGCCACCGCCAGCCACGCGCCGGGCACTTGGAGTTGGCGCAACAGCCGCCACAACAAGAACACGGACAGCAGATGCAGCAGGACGTTCTCCACGTGATAGGGCAACGTCCAGAACTTCCAGAACTGGTAATCCACCCAGAACGACGTCGCCGTAAGCGGGTAATACTGTCGCAGGACCGTGGTATGAATCCACATCGCCCACAGACCGTGGATGCTTTGGAAACAGCGAATCAGGCCCAGCGTCCACGAATCGTCATCCCAGACAAAACCGCCATGCAAAGCCGGCAGGTAGGCCACAAACGTGCCGACGGCCAGCGCGATACAGGCCAGCCACTTCATCTTGTTTGTGCGAACCGTTTGATTCACTCGGTGTGAGGCAATGATAGCCGTCCGCTCTGATCCACCGCAACCTGCAAGGATTTGCGATTTGCGATTTGCGATATACGATTTTACCAGGGATCAACACGGATTGACACGGATCAAAGGGAACGTGGCTCCTGCCTCGCCACCCAGGTCCATTTCGTTCCCAGTACTCCGCGCGGCGAGCTTTGTTTCATCTGTGCTCATCCGCGTCCATCCGTGGTTTGAAATGGTCCTGGCGCTCCAATCGGGAACCGCCTTTTTTCTGCAAGGATTGGCGAGTTACGATATACGATTTTTACTACGGATGAACACGGATAAACACGGATGAATGGGAAAGCAGAAAATCACTGGCAGAAAAATAGGGGCAGAAAAATGCAGAGGCCGGGCGGAGGCGGGATGTTTCTGCCCGCATTTTTCTGCCGACTTTCCGCCCTTCGCTTCCTTGGTGTAAAAAGTCTTTCTGCCGCCGTTGCGGTTTTCCCTCTTTGCGATCTTTGCGGTCTCTGCGGTTAAATTCCGGTTCACCACAAAGAACGACGAGACCTGCTTTAACCACAAAGAACGCATAGAACACAAAGAATTTGGGAAAGAGCCGCTTTGCTATCTTCGCGGCCCTTGCTGCCTTGGCGCCTTTGTCTTCTTGGCGTCTTTGCGTTAAAATCCGGATTTCAGCCCTCCTCTTGCAGCCTTGGCCATCTTCCATCTTCTATCTTCCATCTTCCTTGGTTGCCTGAGGCAACGCCGGCTGAAGGGCCTGCAACCGCTGGCGGGCGGCCTGGGCCAGCCTAATGTTGCCTTGGGCTGTGGCCAGCTCTGCGGCCTGCTGAAATTGCGAAATCGCATCGCTCCCTTTCCCCAAGCCGGCCAGCGCCAGCCCGGAATAATAATGGGCTTCGGCGAAATTCGGATTGATTTCAAGCGCCCGCTGGAAATGTTGCAGGGCGTCTCCCAGGTTCCCTTGGGTCGCCAGCGCCGTGCCGAGGCTGACATGGGCTTGCGCGAAATCCGGGGCGATTTGGAGCTCTTGCTCGAAATTCTGAATGGCCTCCGGCAGGTGCCCCGAGGCCGCCAGCGCATTGCCCAGATTCAGATGGATGCCGGGCTGGTTCGGATCGAGTTGAATCGCCCGCTGGAAGTGCTGGATGGCTTCCGCCAGTCTTCCTTGCTGGGCCAGCGTGTTGCCTAGGTTCACTTCGACCTGCGTGTTATTCGGATCCAGTTCCAGCGCCCGCTCGTATTGTTGGATGGCTTCCGCCGGTTTGCCTTGCTGCAGCAGCGCGTTGCCGAGGCTATAGTGGGCATCAACGTAATCGGCGTGGAGTTCCAGCGCCCGCTGATATTGTTGAATGGCATCCGCCAGTTTCCCCTGGCCGGCCAGCGCGTTGCCCAGGTTGAGGTGGGCCTGGGGATAATCCGGTTTCAGTTGCAGCGCCTGTTCGTAATGCTGGATGGCCTCGGCCACGTGCCCTTGCCGGGCCAACGCAATGGCCAGATTGAAATGGAAAACCGGCCGGTCCGGTTTCAGCGCCACCGCCCGCTGGTAATGTTGGATGGCTTCAACTCGCTGCCCCTGGGCCAGCAGCGCGCTGCCCAGGCTGTCTTCGGCCACCGCATTATCTGAAGTGCAAGCCACTGTGTGTGCCCACAGGGTAGCACTGTTCTTCCAATATCCGGTTTGCACGTAAGCGCCTGCCGTCAAGCCGGCGAGCACTGCCGTCGCGGCCCACCCCAGTGCCACCCGCCGCCACCGCCACGCGCCGCAGAGTGCCACCGCTCCCCACGTCACCATGATGTATAAGCCGATTTGCGGCAGGTACGTGTACCGGTCGGCCCGCGCCGAATCCACCTCTTGCGAAATATCAATCACCGGCAGGAGCATGACCAGGTACCAAAACCAGCCCGTCAGCAAGTAACGATGCTTGCGCCGTCCAGCCACGACACCCGCGGTGATGATGAGCAACAGCACGGCGGAGAAGGCAATCCGCCCCACCGGCATACGTCCCACCGGATGAGGGTAGATGAGCGCCAAGCCGACGGGATAGACCATGTGTCCCAGGTAATCGGCATAGGCCATGATGGCATTGCCCACCCGCCACGGGATGGACAACGACAAGCCTTGGACTTTCAAAATCAGATGCTCCTGCGCCACCGCAGTGGCCACGCACGCCGCAACGCTCAGCACGAAGAACGGAATCTTTTCGACCAACAGCCCCGACATCGGATGTCGGGGTGAAGTGTTGAAGCGTTGAAGCGGCCAATAGTCCAGCAGTAACAAGACAAATGGCAACGTCACCAACATGGTCTTGGACAGCAGGCCCAGCGCAAAAAACACCACCGCCAGCCAGTAGTCACGCGAACCCCGACATCGGATGTCGGGGTGGGCCATTGAAGCAGGTCCGTGGACGGCGGACTCTTGTGCGTAACGTCCATACGTCCAAAGCGTGAGCATGAAGAAGACGCCGCTCAGCACGTCCTTGCGTTCAGTCACCCAGGCCACGGATTCCACGCGCAACGGGTGAATGGCAAACACCGCCGCTACGAAGGCGCTCCGCCACAGCGTCCCAGTCGTCTGTCGCAACACCAGAAACAGCAGGATGACAGTCGCGGTATGGAGCAAAACGTTCGTCAAATGATGGCCGCCGGCCTTGGCTCCGTAGAGTTGCCAATCCAACATGCGGGTGAGCGCGGTCAAAGGCAGCCATTCATCGGGACCATCCGGATGCGTCAGTATCGAGCCGACCCCATGCCAGGTAAGCCCCTGCGTGACATAGGGATTTTCATACACATAGACATTATCGTCGTAGTTAAGGAAGTCATATCGCACGGTCCGGCCGAAGACCAATCCGACCAGCAGCGCCAAAAAAACGCAGATCCCGACAGTCAGTCGGCGACTGGGCTTTCTGCATTCTTCATTCATCCTTCTGCCTTCGTTGGCTGGTCCGCTCATCATTTGGATGGCTGGAAAGTTTACTCAGCATTAACCTGACGGCAAATGCATTTTTCTGCCTCAATGTTTCTGCCTGGTTCTTCTTCTCCCATCCTGTGAATCTTGTTAATCCTGTCAAAGACCATTTCGGACAGGATTTACAGGATTTAAGACCCGGGCGGCGCTTTGCGATCTTTGCTCTGTGGTTAAATTCCGGTTGACCGCAAAGAACGAAGAGACCTGATTTAACCACAAAGAACACAAAGAACACAAAGGAAGGACCACGGGACCACGACGTGCCAAACGCTCCTGCACGCAAGGGCGGGTTTTTTGCTTTAACCACGGATGAACACGGATAGACACGGATGAAAACGAAAGCAGAATGCAGAAGTCAGAGGTCAGAAGTCGGAGATCAGGTTGCCTGCTTTCCCTCGCTCCGCCCATCGGGGAGGGACGGGGCCTGTCGGGCCATACCGGTTTGGCGCTTGGCATTCAGCGCATCGAGTTTTGTCTTATCTGTGTCCATCCGTGTCCATCCGTGGTTTGAAATGATCTGCTCTCCGACCTCAGTTTTGCATCCTGTTAATCCTGTCAAGGTGCGCCCATCAGCGGTTTTGTCATGGCTGCAAAGCCGGCTGAAGCGCCTGCAATTGCTGGCGGGCGGCCTGGGCCAGCCGGACATTGCCTTGGGCCGTGGCCAATGTCAGCGCTCTCTGGAAATGCTGCAGGGCGTCGCCGGACTTTCCCTCGTGTTCCAGAGCGGTCGCCAAATTAAAGTGAGCAATGGCATAGTCGGGCTTGAGTTGGATCGCGCGTTCCAGGTACGGCACGGCCTCAGCCCATCGGCTCTGAGTGATCAGGCCCAAACCCAGATTATACTGGGCTTCGGCGTAATTCGGTCTGAGTTCCACCGCCCGTTCGAAATCCTGCATGCCCCCGGCGATGTCGCCTTGCATGGCCAGCGCGATGCCTAAATTGTCATAAGCCTCGGCGTAATTCGGCCGGAGTTCAATGGCCCGTTGGTATTCCTGGATGGCCTCGGCGGATTTTCCCTCTCGGGCCAGCGCAATGCCCCAGTTATAGTGGCCTTGGGCGTAGCGCGGATTCAGTTGAACGGCCTGCTGGAACTGCTGATCAGCCTCCGTCATCTTTCCTTGCGTGGCCAGGGCGATGCCCAGATTGCTGCGGGCTTCCGCGTAAGCGGGGTTCAGCTTGAGCGCCGCCCGATAGAGCGCTTCCGCCTGGGCCGGTTTTCCCTGGTCACAAAGCAGCCCGGCCAGATCGGTTTGCGCCATCCAACAGACTGGATTGCGCGCCAGTGTACTGCGCCAGAGTGTTTCTATGTCCGCATATTGCCCCGCCTCATGCCACGTCAAAACGCCCAACACCACTGGAAGGAGATAGAAGAGGGAAGAGGGAAGAGGGAAGATGGTCTGCCTTCCGCCTTTTGCTTGTGATTCTTTCCCTCTCCCCCCCGAGGGGAGAGGGATCAAGGGTGAGGGGTCCGATGCTCCCTTTCCGCCTTCTGCCTTCTTCCTTCTGCCTTCTATCAGCGCCGCCACCAGCACCAGCGGCCCCAGACTCGGCAAATAAACCCAGTGATTCCAAACAAACGAGTAGCGCATGGCAAACGCACTCACGAACCCCAACAACGGCAACAACGTGCCCACGTAAAAGAACGCAGCAGTAGCCGGCCCGCGTCCCATCCGATTTCGTGCCAGCCATAGCCCCAGCAGCAGCCCCACCGCAGTGGCCGGATACAACCATTGCCACCACACAGATGGATCAGGTTGCCAGCGCGGATAGACAAAACACAAGTGGGCCGGCCAGAACAACTTGCCCAGGTAAAACCAGAATACCCGCCCGGCCACCAGGCAGCGTTGCGCCAGGGACAGGTCAAATTCCGGCCCGTGGGCGCCCACGTGGGTTTTCTCCACCCAGGCGGTCATGGCGCACATGCCCACCGACAGCGCAAAGAAGGGCAGGGTGGGGAGGACGTCCGCGCGCCAGTCCAAACGGCCCCGCCGCCACCAGGCCAGCAGCAGAATGACCGCCGGCAGCGAGAAAGCCGTGGTCTTGGCCAGCAACGCCCCGATAAACAGAACCAAGGCCAGGCCATAAAAAAGTGACGGGTGATG